>CAYLRF010000014.1:26783-30240 GCA_964385995.1 uncultured Faecalimonas sp. | reverse complement strand
GGGAGCAGGTCATCTTAAATACCTGGTACGGCGGCGAGATGAAGAAGGGTATGTTCTCCATGATGAATTACTATCTGCCGCTTAAGGGCATAGCTTCCATGCACTGTTCCGCGAATACCGACATGAACGGAGAGAACACCGCCATCTTCTTCGGACTTTCGGGCACCGGAAAGACCACGCTCTCGACCGACCCCAAGCGGCTTCTTATCGGCGACGACGAGCACGGCTGGGATGACGCCGGCATCTTTAACTTCGAGGGCGGCTGCTACGCGAAAGTCATAAATCTCGATAAGGAATCCGAGCCCGACATATATAACGCCATAAAGCGCGACGCGCTGCTTGAGAACGTCACGGTATCATCCGACGGAAAGATAGATTTTAACGACGGAAGCGTCACGGAGAATACCCGCGTTTCCTATCCGATTACGCATATAAAAAATATCGTGCGCCCCGTATCGGCGGCCCCCGCGGCGAAGAGCGTCATCTTCCTTTCGGCCGACGCGTTCGGCGTGCTTCCTCCGGTTTCCGTGCTTACCCCGGAGCAGACCAAGTACTACTTCCTTTCGGGATTCACGGCGAAGCTCGCGGGCACGGAGCGCGGCATAACGGAGCCCACTCCCACCTTCTCGGCCTGCTTCGGTCAGGCGTTTCTGGAGCTTCATCCCACGAAATACGCGGAAGAGCTTGTTAAGAGGATGGAGGCGAACGGCTCAAAGGCATACCTTGTAAATACTGGCTGGAACGGTACCGGAAAGCGAATCTCCATAAAGGATACGCGCGGTATCATCGACGCCATACTGGGCGGCGCCATAGAAAACGCCGACGTTAAGGTCATACCGTATTTTAATCTCTCGGTTCCCACGGCCCTTCCCGGCGTGGATGGCGGTATCCTGGATCCGAGAGACACATACGCCTCGGCCTCCGAGTGGGATGAGAAAGCGAAAGATCTGGCGTCGCGCTTTATAAAGAATTTCGCGAAATACGAGGGAAACGCGGCGGGAAAAGCTCTTGTGGCGGCCGGACCTCAGCTTTAAGCTCTTTATTCAGGCGGGAAACGACAGCCACTCCGGCTGTGAGCCGCGAACCTGGGATGTTCGACAACTCCCGTATTTTGAACCTACATATTTTTAAAGGGCTTCTCATATCTTCGCAATATGTCAGGCCGCCTTTTGGCAGCGGAAGACAGAAAAACGAATGCGGATGCCCACCTGGCGCGAGCTAGGACTCAAAGTTAGGGAAACGGCATTTTCGGGTGAGCAGGCAGTACGGGCAGCCGCGCAAGCGGCTGCCCGCTTGCGTATGGGAGCGCGTTTTTCGGGTGGTCGATAGGTTTAAGCTTATAGTCTAAATGACCCTTACAATCCCGGTGACCCTGGCGCGTTTCGCGTGCGGTTTTAAATGCTTCAAGTCGGAAGATTATCCCGGATATCCGGCTTAAGGAGGGTTCATAAAAAACGCGAAGGACCGGGCAAAAAGGGTCGCGAATCGGATCCCGTGTGTGACTAAAAGGGGTTTTATGAAGAAATTCCTGCAAAGGACGGCAAAGTTCATAGACAGGGTGAGCGCGGATCATGTGGGAGCTTACGCGGCGCAGTCATCGTTCTTTTTGGTTTTATCGCTTATTCCCATCATCCTGCTTCTTTTGACACTCATCCGGTATACGCCCCTTACGAAGGCGGATGTCATAAGCGCCGCTTATGATTTTTTCCCGGCGTCGATACGGCTTACCATAGTCTCGATCGTAAACGAGGTTTACAATCAGTCAAGAGCCATCATCCCTCTTACGGCACTTGTCGCGATCTGGTCGGCGGGACGGGGGACCATGGCCATCACGGGAGGCTTAAACTGCGTTCATCAGACGAGGGAGACGAGAAACTACATATACGTGCGGATAAGAGCCGCTTTTTATACGGTTGTCCTTATAATCGCCATAGTGGTAAGCCTCATCATCGTGGGTTTCGGCGACGACATCGGGAGGCTGTTAAACGAGTACATTCCCGCCATAAGATACATCACCGATCTTATCATCCGTATCCGAACGCTCGTCACTTTTGTCATACTTACGTTATTTTCGGCGTGTGTTTATAAATTCCTGCCGAACGTGCGCGTTAAGTTTATCCGGCAGCTTCCGGGAGCGCTTTTCACGTCGCTCGGCTGGCTTGGGGCGTCGTTTTTCATCTCCGTGTACATGGATATCTTTAAGGGATTTTCAAATATGTACGGGAGCCTTACGACCATCGTCCTCATCATGCTGTGGTTTTATTTCTGTATGTACATATTGCTTCTGGGCGGCGAGCTGAACGTGATTTTATCGGACAGGTTAAAAAGCCGCGCAAAAAAGAAAAAGGAGTGAACCGTATGGACACCGAAGATTTAAAAAAAGAGTGCGAAGACGAGATTTCAAAGGCAGTCGACGCCGACGATCTCGCCGCGTTTTGGACGAAATATCTGGGAAAGGGCGGCGAGATCCAAAAGCTCACAAACGGTATCAGAAACGTGCCGGCTGATGAGAAAAGAGCTTACGGGCTGGCGGCAAACAAACTTAAAACCGACGTTCAGAGTCTCTATGACGCGAAAAAAGAAGAGATAAACGAGCGGGAGATCGCGCTTCGCTACGAAAAAGAAAAGATCGACGTCACGCTTCCCGTAAGAGAAAGGGAGGTCGGAAATCTTCATCCCGACACGCTTATCATAAACGAGATCGTAAGGATCTTCTCGGGAATGGGCTTTAAAGTCTTCGAGGGGCCGGAGATAGAAGATGACGATCATAATTTCACGCGGCTTAACGTCCTTAAGGATCATCCCTCGAGAGACATGCAGGACACATTCTGGCTGACGGATGATCTGCTCCTTCGCACGCATACGTCGCCGGGGCAGATCCGCGTGATGGACGCCGAAAAGCCCCCGATAAAGGTGTTGGTGCCGGGTAATGTGTTCCGCTCGGACAGCGACGCCACACATTCGCCCATGTTCAGCCAGATGGAAGGACTGGTGGTTGACAGGCACATCACGCTCTGCGATCTGCAGGGACTTTTGGACGAGTTCGTGAAGGCGCTTTTCGCGGGCGACGCCCGTACAAGGCTTCGGCCGTCGTATTTTCCTTTCACCGAGCCCTCTGTGGAGGTCGACGTGTCATGCTTTGCCTGCGGCGGAAGCGGCTGCAGACTTTGCAAAGGCACGGGCTGGATAGAAGTATTGGGCGGAGGCATAGTAAATAACAGGGTGCTTAGTAACTGCGGTGTCGATTCCTCTGAGTATTCGGGACTGGCGTTCGGCATAGGCATAGAGCGTATCGCCATGCTTAAATACGGTATCGACAATATCGGAAAGCTTTTTGAAAACGACATTGATTTTTTGCGGCAGTTTAAGGCGTGACGCTTTTCGGGACATTAAGGGGAAAGAATCATCCCGCCGACACCCGGGACTGACATGTTCAAGGGAACGTGACTCATTTCGG
>CAYLRF010000014.1:16958-26683 GCA_964385995.1 uncultured Faecalimonas sp. | reverse complement strand
ATCATCCCGCCGACACCCGGGACTGACATGTTCAAGGGAACGTGACTCATTTCGGGACGTTAAGGGGAAAAAATCTTGAGGCGCGAAAAGATCGCGTCGGGAAAGAGGATATTTATGAAAGTATTACTCAGCTGGCTTAAGGAATATACGGATATAGATGTCTCGCCAAAGGAGCTGGAGGAAAAACTTTTTTCCGTGGGTTTTGAGGTCGAGTCCGTTCGCTACCTCGGAGAGAACATGGAAGATGTCGTCGTGGGGCAGATAACGGCGGCTCGGCCGTACGAAGGGACTCATCTTACGATATGTCACGTGGACTGCGGCGATAAGGGAAAAGATCACCTGATTCTTACCGGCGCGACAAATATTTTCGCGGGCGCCAAGGTGCCGACGGCTCTCGTGGGCGCGAAGCTTCCGTGCGGTCTTGACATAAAGCCGAGGAAAATGGTCGGCATGATTTCATACGGTATGCTCTGCTCGGGAGAGGAGCTGGGTATAGACGGGCAGTGGTATCCGGGCGCGGACGTCGACGGTATCATGATATTGGACGATGACGCGCCTGTCGGGACGGACATGAAGGAATATCTGGGGCTTGACGATTATCTCTTTGACATAGCTGTCACGGCGAACCGTCCCGACTGTCAGTCCGTTATGGGCATCGCGAGGGAAGTGGCCGCGGCGTTTCGTAAGCCCTTTAAGGCGCCCGACATGTCCTATGAGACTGACGGCACTTTCGACCCGGATATCAGCGTCACGGTAAAAGATGACGTCCTTTGCCCCGCGTATCTCGGGCATTATGTCTATGACGTAAAGGACATGCAGTCTCCCTTGTGGATGAAAAGGCGCCTGATCGCGGTGGGCCACAATGCCATAAACGCGATGGTCGATATCACGAACTACGTGATGGTGGAGACGGGTCAGCCCATGCACGCCTTTGACCTTGATACGTTAAGCGGTCATGGGATCGTGGTAAGACGCGCCGCGGATAATGAGGAAATAGTTACCCTTGACGGCAAAAAGAGGGCGCTCACTCATGATAATCTTCTTATCTGCGATAAAGAAAAACCCGTAGGTCTCGCGGGAGTGATGGGCGGCTTAAACAGCGAGATAACGGGTTCCACGAGGAGAGTTCTTTTTGAGGCCGCGGTATTTAAGAGGGATAATATCCGAAAAACCTCAAGGAGCCTGGGTATCGCGTCGGACGCCGCGGCGTGCTTTGAGAAGGGCGTAAACGTCCATATGTCAAAATGCGGTCTTTCCCGCGCCTTAAATCTGGTTCAAAAGATCGGCCTCGCGAAGATAAGCGCGAGTCATTTCGAGGTCGGATCCATCGACGCGGATAAGCCGAGAGAGATAAAAGTCTCCGTAAGCAAGGTAAATGATGTACTCGGGATTACGGTGCCCGAAGGTGAGATGACCGATATCTTAAAGGCGCTGGGATTCGGCGTGACTTTAAGCGGCGATGAGATGACGCTTCAGGTTCCTCCTTACCGCGAGGACGTGGAGGGGTATCAGGACATAGCGGAGGAAGTTATCCGCGAATACGGATATGACAAACTAAAGCCCACGTTCCTTGACGACGCGGCGGTCACAAACGGAGGCATGAAAAAGAGCAGGGCAAAGGAGCTTGCCGTGAAAGAGTATCTCTGTTCGCGGGGATACTATGAGATAAAGACCATGGCCATGACGGGAAGGGGCGATTTTGACGCTTATCTCATACCGGAGGACTCTTCATTGCGCCGGGCCGTTAAGATCTTAAATCCTATCACCGAGAAACTTGAGATCATGCGCACGTTTCTTACTCCTTCCATGGTAAGGGCCATCGAAGGCAATATCAAAAACGGTCATGAGGCTACGCGTTTCTTTGAGATGGCAAACGTATATATCCCGAAGGCCCTTCCTCTTACGGAGCCGCCAAGGGAGAAAAAGACACTCTGTCTCGGCGTCTGCGGCGGGGAGGAGGATTTCTTTTCCGTAAAAGAGACGCTTGAGGGACTGGCGGCGTTTAACGGCCTTAAGTTTAAATACGAGGAAGGGCAGGCGCCTTACCTTCACCCCGGAAGATGCGCCGACATATACTGCGAGGTTTCGGGAGACGCCGCGAAAGAGGAAGTTTGCGCCGATGAACCGGAGACAGTGGGAGGCAGCGCGAAAAGAAATGAAGCCGCGGACGGAAGATACGGCTCCGGAAAGGAAAACGGGACGGACGAGAAAAGGCCGGCGTATGTTAAGATCGGGGTGGCGGGTCAGCTTCGCTACGAGATCGTCGAGGGACTTAATATAGCCTTAAAAAAGAAATCGGACGTCACGATCTTTATAGCGGAGATAGATTACGACGCGCTGTCAGCCTTATTTAAGAAAGACATAAAATATGTTCCCGATCCGGGATTTATTAAGGCGAGTCGCGACATATCCTTCCTGATAGGAAAAGACGTGCCGTGCGGTAAGATAACCGAGGCGATAAGCGCGTGTGACAGCCGCATAAAGAAAGTCAGTCTTTTCGACGTGTTTGAAAGCGAGAAGCTCGGGGAGGGCCTAAAGAGCATGGCGTTTAATCTTCGGATAGAGTCCGACGAAGGCGACGTTACGGATAAAACGGCGGATGAGATATTCATGAAGGTCGCTGACACCTTAAAGTCTGTGTTCGACGCGAAGATAAGGGCTTAAATACGCCAAGGCGAAAGATAAATCATGTAAGATATGCCGGACGATTTTTCATGTTTACGGATAAGTTATGGACAGGAAAGATTTTTATTATGAACTTCCGCCCGAGCTTATAGCTCAGGATCCTCTGCCCGAGAGGTCTTCTTCAAGGATGATGAAGATAGACAGGCGAAGCGGGCAGGTACAGCACCTCGTATTTACCGATATCACACGTTTCCTAAAAAAAGGCGACTGCCTCGTCATAAACGACACGAAGGTCATCCCGGCAAGGCTCCTGGGTGTGAAGGAAGCGACAGGGGGAGGCGTCGAGGTCCTGCTCTTAAGGCGCGGCGAGGGAGATATATGGCAGACTCTTTTAAGGCCCGCAAAGAGACTTAAACCGGGCGCGAGGATCATATTCGGGGACGGACGGCTTATCGGAGAGGTGGCGGGAGAAGTCGATGACGGCGTCCGCCTCGTGCGTTTTAGATACGAGGGCATATTTGAGGAAATCCTAGATGAACTGGGGCAGATGCCGCTTCCCCCGTACATCAAACACAGTCTTAAGGACGCTGACAGGTATCAGACGGTTTACGCGAAGCACGCGGGCTCGGCCGCCGCTCCCACCGCGGGGCTTCATTTTACGAAAGAGCTTCTTTCCTCCATAGCGGCGATGGGCGTTGATATCGTGACGGTGACGCTTCACGTGGGCCTTGGCACGTTCAGGCCCGTTAAGGAGGATGACATAACAAAACACCCAATGCACTCGGAGTATTATCATGTGGATGCGGACGCGGCGCGACGGATAAACGACGCGAAGGAAAAGGGAGGCCGCGTCATCTGCGTGGGAACGACGAGCGTAAGGACGCTGGAGACTGTGGCGGATGAGAGCGGACGGGTTAAGGCGTCATCGGGAGAGACGGACATTTTTATTTATCCCGGATACCGCTTTAAGATAACGGACGGTCTTGTCACGAATTTTCACCTGCCGGAATCGACTCTTCTCATGCTTGTCTCGGCGTTCGCGGGAAGAGAGCATATATTGGCCGCGTACCGCGAAGCCATCAGGGAAAAGTACCGTTTTTATTCATTCGGCGACTGCTGTCTTATCATCTGACAAAAACCCGGTGTTGTTCTTAAAAAAATACGACGCGAAGAGCGCACGCTGTGGCGCGGCGGCGGCATAGGTGGTAAAATTAGGCCTTGATTCGGATGAGACATTTTAAAATCCAAAGGAGGTCTTAAAAGATGAGTCCCAAAAAGTCAGGGGTTCCTTTTCGCGGCACGAAGGAACAGCAGGAGGCATTGCTTCGTGTGATCGCCGATCTTAAGGATGAGAAAGGCGCTCTCATGAGGATATTGCAAAAGGCGCAGGACATATACGGATATCTTCCGTACGAGGTACAAAAGATCATATCCGATGAGACGGGCATCCCCATGGAGAAGATCTACGGGGTTGCCACTTTTTATGCTCAGTTCGCGTTAAATCCCAAGGGCGAGAACCGTATTTCCGTATGCCTGGGAACGGCATGTTACGTAAAAGGTTCCGCTAAGATCTATGATCACATCTCCGAGAAGCTGGGCATATCGGAGGGGGAGTGTACGCCCGACGGGAAATTCTCGCTGGATGCCTGCCGCTGCGTGGGAGCCTGCGGGCTCGCGCCGGTCATGATGATTAACGACGATGTTTACGGCCGCTTAAATGTCGACGATGTCGACGGCATTTTGGCTAAATACGAGTGACGGAGGATATGACGTTCATGAAATCTCTTGAAGAATTAAATGCCATAAGAGAGAAGACGAAGGATCTGGTGGCCATGCGCGCCGAGCACGCAAACGGTTATCCGCCGGTGAACGGATACCGTAGGCAGGTACTTGTGTGCGGAGGCACCGGCTGTACTTCATCGGGCAGCAAAAGGGTACTGGCAAAGCTTGAGGAAGAGATCAAAAAGCAGGGCCTTGAGAGGGAGGTTCTTATCGTAAAGACGGGATGTTTCGGCCTGTGCGCCTTGGGGCCCGTCATGATCGTATATCCCGAAGGCTCTTTTTATTCGATGGTTAAGGAAGAAGATATACCCGAGATCGTAAGCGAGCATTTGGTGAATGAAAGAGTGGTAAAGAGACTTCTTTATCAGGAGACGGTGAAAGAAGACGAGATCCTTCCGCTGCAGGAGACCATGTTTTACAAGAAGCAGCAGCGCACCGCCCTTCGTAACTGCGGCGTGATAGCTCCGGAAAATATCGAGGAATACATCGGGACGGGCGGATACGCGGCGCTTGGCAAAGTGCTGACCGAGATGACGCCGGATGAGGTCATTCAGGTCATGACGGACAGCGGACTTAGGGGACGCGGAGGAGCCGGTTTTCCCACGGGGCTTAAGTGGAAATTCGCGTCGGGCGACAGGGGCAAAGTGCAAAAATACGTCTGCTGCAACGCCGACGAGGGAGACCCGGGAGCTTTCATGGACCGTTCCATTCTGGAGGGAGATCCGCATGTGGTGCTGGAGGCCATGGCCATCGCGGGATACGCCATCGGCTCCTCGCAGGGCTACATATACGTAAGGGCGGAGTATCCGATAGCCATAGAGCGCCTGGAGATAGCCATAAAGCAGGCGAGAGAATACGGACTTTTGGGGAAAGACATATTCGGTACTGGATTTGACTTTGACATAGACTTAAGACTGGGAGCCGGCGCCTTTGTCTGCGGCGAAGAGACCGCGCTTATGACTTCCATAGAGGGTAACCGCGGAGAGCCCAGGCCCCGTCCGCCTTTCCCCGCCGTAAAGGGACTCTTCGGCAAGCCTACCATCTTAAACAACGTCGAGACATGGGCGAATATCCCTCAGATCATCTTAAAAGGACCCGAGTGGTTCTCATCCGTCGGCACCGAGAAATCAAAGGGCACGAAGGTATTCGCGCTCGGAGGCAAGATCAAAAACACCGGCCTCGTGGAAGTTCCCATGGGGACGACGCTCCGCGAGATCGTGGAAGAGATCGGAGGAGGGATCCCGGGCGGCGGGAAATTCAAGGCGGCTCAGACGGGCGGCCCTTCGGGAGGCTGTATACCGGCCGAGCATCTGGATGTTCCCATAGATTACGACAACCTCATATCCATAGGCTCCATGATGGGCTCGGGCGGACTTATCGTCATGGACGAGAGCACGTGCATGGTCGATATCGCGAAGTTCTTCCTGGAGTTTACCGTGGATGAGTCCTGCGGAAAGTGCACGCCGTGCCGTATCGGGACCAAGAGAATGCTCGAGATCCTTGAGAAAATAACAAATGGCCAGGCCACGATGGATGATTTGGATAAGCTCGAGGAGCTTTGCGCTCACCTTAAGGACAGCTCTTTATGCGCACTCGGGCAGACAGCGCCGAATCCCATTGTCTCCACCCTTAGATATTTCAGGGACGAATACGTGGCCCATATCGTGGAAAAGAGGTGTCCCGCGGGCGTATGTAAAAGTCTGCTTCATTATGAGATAGATCCGGAAAAATGCCGCGGCTGCACGGCCTGCGCGAGAGTCTGCCCGGCGGGCGCGATCGAGGGTACGGTAAAACAGCCTCATAAGATAGACCCCGAAAAATGCTTAAAGTGCGGAGCGTGCATGGAAAAGTGCAGGTTCGGGGCCATAAGCAGGAAGTGACGCGAAGGCACGCAAGGAAAGAGGTAACATATTATGGAAAATGTAAATATTAAGATAAACGGTATGAGCCTTGCGGTTCCCGCGGGCACCACGATACTTGAGGCGGCGCGTACGGCGGGCATAAAGATACCTACCTTATGTTTTCTGAAAGAGATAAACGAGATCGGGGCCTGCCGCATATGCGTGGTCGAAGTCAAGGGTGCGAGGACGCTGGTGGCTTCCTGCGTGTATCCCGTGAGCGAGAACATGGAGGTATGGACGAACACGCCCCGCGTATTGGAGTCGCGAAAGAGAACTCTTAAGCTCCTTCTTTCGAATCATGAGCGCAAATGCCTCTCCTGCGTAAGGAGCGGCAACTGCGAGCTTCAGCAGCTCTCACGCGAAATGGGAGTGGAGGACGAGGATTATTTCGACGGCGTTAAGACCGAGTCGGTTCCCGACGCGTCCGCGGCTCACATGATAAGGGACAACAGCAAATGCGTCCTTTGCCGTCGCTGCACGGCCGTCTGCGAGAAGGTGCAGGGTGTGGGAGTCATCGGCACGAATAACAGAGGGTTTAAGACTCAGATAGGCTCTCCCTTCGGCATGGGACTGGGCGAGACGAGCTGCGTATCCTGCGGACAGTGCATAGCGGTCTGCCCGACGGGAGCCTTAAGGGAGAAGGATTTCACGGACGAGGTACTGCGCGCGATAGCGGATCCCGAAAAATACGTGGTGGTTCAGACCGCGCCCTCGGTGAGAGTGGCCCTGGGAGAGGAGTTCGGATACCCCATAGGCACGGACGTTGAGGGGAAAATGGCGGCGGCCTTAAGGAGGATAGGCTTTGACAGGGTATTTGACACGGATTTCGGCGCGGACCTTACGATAGTGGAGGAAGCGAACGAGTTCGTTGAAAGAGTTCGAAACGGCGGTGTACTTCCCATGATTACTTCCTGTTCGCCAGGATGGATCAAATACTGCGAGCATTATCTTCCGGACATGACGGAAAATCTTTCCACATGCAAGTCTCCTCAGCAGATGTTCGGCGCGATAACAAAGACATATTTCGCAAAGAAGCAGGGACTTGATCCGAAAAACATAGTCTGCGTCAGCGTGATGCCCTGCACCGCGAAGAAATTCGAGATCGGACGCGCGGATGAGGCGGCGGCGGGCGTGCCGGACGTGGATATCTCCATTACCACGAGAGAACTCGCGAGACTTATAAAGCGCTGCGGCATAGATTTTAAAAGCCTTCCGGATGAGGGCTTTGACGAGCCGCTCGGAGAGTCGACGGGAGCCGGAGTCATATTCGGGGCCACGGGCGGCGTCATGGAGGCGGCCCTTCGCACGGCGGTCGAGACGCTCACAGGAGAGGAACTAAAGAGCGTCGAATTTAAGGAAGTGCGTGGCATGGAAGGCAGCAAGGAAGCGACTTACCGCGTGGCGGGGAAGGATATAAACGTGGCGGTGGCGTCGGGACTCGTAAACGCCAGAGCGCTTCTTGAGAAAGTGAAATCGGGGGAGGCAAACTACCATTTCATAGAGATCATGGGGTGCCCCGGAGGATGCGTAAACGGCGGCGGGCAGCCTCAGGTATCGGGATATGAGAGGAGCTTTACGGACGTTAAGGGACTGAGAGCCGGTGCGCTGTACGCAAACGACGCGAAAAAGCCCACGCGAAAGTCGCATGAGAATCCGTCCGTGAAAAAAGTATACGAGGAATTTTTGGGCGAGCCCGGAAGCAGGCTCGCGCACGAAGTGCTTCACACCTCTTTCGTGAAACGCAGTATAAATTAGACGATATCGGGGTAGAAAATCTTGACCGGAGGCATGTCTTCCTGTCGGTGGGGGCGAAGGGTTTAAAATTCCACAGACCACGGACGCAAAGAGCGTGATTAGCGCGAAAGCCGAGTGAGAATCATTCCGTGAAAAAGGTATATGAAAACCCGAAAGGCTCAAGGCTCAAATTCAAAGTCTCGCGGACAAAAAGGAGGCGCCGCTTAAAAGCCAAAGAGGTGTCGCCCGGACGGTTAAGACATAAGATAAGGCGCCGCCGCGTCATATGGGATACACGGTATATTTGTATTTCCTGAGGACGCCTGCGGCGCCGTTTTGCGCGTCCCTGTCATAGAACTCTATGCGAAGCACCCCTTCCTCAAATTCGCGGTTGTGTACGATGCCGATATTTTTCATGCTGATGCCGTTTGCGGCGAGTATGGTGGCGATGGCGGCTATGCTTCCCGCCTCGTCGATGATGTCGCAGTATATCGCGTACGTGCGTTTCATTGAGCCCGCGCCTCCCTCCGGTATGGAGTCGCGGTAATTGCCCGAGGACTCGAAGAGATCGTAAATGCCTTCCCCGTCCCCGGTATCCAGCTTATTTCTTACGTTCTGAAGTGATTTTATGTATTCGCTTAGGATCCCGGAGATATTCGCGGCGTTGCTTTCGCAGATGTTCTGCCACATCACGGGAGAGGACGACGCTATGCGGGTAATGTCTTTAAAGCCGCCCGCGGCGAGCCTTTTCATTATCTCCCCCGACGAATCGTGATCTTTGACGAAATTTACCAGCGTGGCCGCTATGATGTGCGGAAGATGGCTTATCACTCCCGCGATGTAATCGTGCTCTTCGCAGGATAAGATGACGGGTATGGCTTTCAGACTTTCGACGAAGCGGATGTATTCGTCCGTTTTTTCCTTCGGGGTCTTTTCACACGGAGTTACGATGTAATACGCGTTCTCGATGAGGAGGGCCTTGGAGTTTTTAAAACCCGATTTCTCGGAGCCAGCCATAGGGTGTCCGCCGATAAAGCGATCCTCGATATTAAGATGCGCGGCATTAAGGTGGATGGGCTTTTTTACGCTCCCGACGTCCGTGATGATACAGTCCTCGTTCGCGGTATCCGCGACGGATTTTAAGCGGTCGTTATTGGCCGCGACAGGCGCGCAAAGAAAGATGTAGCGGCAATCGGAGAAATTCTCATCGACCGAGTCGGAAGCGATGTCTATCACACACTCGCGCAAGGCTGTGTCAAGAGTTCTTCTGTCTTCGTCAAACGCCGTTATCAGCCAGTCCGGGTAATATTTTCTTACGGCCTTCGCTATCGAGCCTCCGATAAGTCCGAGACCCACAAAACCTACTTTTTTTACTGTTTCCATGATTTTAAAAGTTCCTTTTCCCGGGTAATTTTTTGCGCGGCCCTTTCCCCTTTTCCTTTCATCCTCATATTGTGGAGGCCAAACAAACCTTGTCGCGCCCGCGCGGGGGCTGCCGATCATTGCTCTTTGGTCCGACCCGTGCGTGGGGTTGCCGATGTATGACGGCTCGGATTCTTTTTGCGTTATTGCGCTTTGGTCCGACCCGACATCATTTTATACATCAAAACAGGAAAAAAGGCAAATGGGGGCAAACAAGGCCCGACCTCGGCGTGCCGTACGATAGGGGCGCTTATAAAACAG
>CAYLRF010000014.1:7275-16858 GCA_964385995.1 uncultured Faecalimonas sp. | reverse complement strand
GGGCAAACAAGGCCCGACCTCGGCGTGCCGTACGATAGGGGCGCTTATAAAACAGTTGCCGATTAACGTATTTTTTAGTAGAATGTCCCCAAGCGTTTTCGCGTTAAAATCATATTCTTTTTAAGGAGGCTGCGGTTGTTATGAAGACGTACAGAACGGACGAAATCAGAAATGTCGTTTTGCTGGGACACGGAGGAAGCGGCAAGACCAGCCTTGTCGAGGCGATGGCTTACGTGTCGGGCGCGACGGGACGCATGGGAAAGGTTTCCGACGGCAATACGATAAGTGATTTTGACAAGGAGGAGCAAAAGCGCGGCTTTTCCATCAGCGCGAGCCTTATCCCCATAGAGTGGGAGAAAGCGAAGATAAACGTCATCGACACGCCGGGATATTTCGATTTCATAGGCGAGGTCGAGGAAGCCGTAAGCGCCGCCGACGCCGCTGTCATAGTAGTCTCCGGGAAATCGGGAGTGGAGGTCGGCACGGAAAAGGCGTGGGAACTTTGCGAGAAATATAAGCTTCCCAGGATGGTCTACGTCACGGAGATGGATCTTGACGACGCGAGCTTCAGACAGGTGGTGGAGGATCTGACCGCGATGTACGGCAAGAAGATAGCGCCGCATTACCAGCCCATACGCGAGAATGAGAAGCTCGTCGGATACGTAAACGTCATAAAGAACGCGGGGCGCAGGTATACAGGGATCGGAAAACGCGAGGAATGTGAGATCCCCGAGTATTGCAAGGCAAATCTTCAGATCTGCCGCGACGCGCTCATGGAAGCCGTGGCCGAGACCAGCGAAGAGTTCATGGACAGGTATTTCGCGGGAGATGAGTTTTCCGTAGAGGAGATAAGAGCCGCCATGCGTATGTCGGTGACTGACTGCAGCATAGTGCCGGTGGCCATGGGCTCAAATACCGAGGCTCAGGGAGTGGCAAATCTGCTCTCGGATATCGTGAGATTTTTCCCGAGTCCCGATAAGAGACAGTGCGCGGGGATAAACCGCAAGACAAATGAGATTTTCGAGGCGAATTACGACTTCTCAAAGCCGAAAAGCGCATATGTGTTTAAGACGATGATTGATCCGTTCATAGGGAAATATTCCTTCATAAAGGTCTGCTCGGGTGTCCTAAAGCCTGATGATCTGCTCTATGAGTCCTCCGCCGAGTCCGAGGAGAAGATAGGAAAGCTCTATACGCTTATGGGGAATAAGCCATCCGAGGTGGCGGAGCTTCACGCGGGAGATATCGGCGCGGTGGCAAAGCTCGGGGATGTGAGAACCGGCGATACGCTTTCCACGAAGAACACTCCCGTCGTATTCGCGCCGACGGACTTTTCGAAGCCTTATACCTGCATGAGTTATTCGGTGAGGACGAAGGGAGACGAGGACAAAGTCTCTCAGGCGCTCGCGAAGATGATGGCGGAAGACGTCACATTAAAGGCCGTAAACGACACCGAGACCAGGCAGACGCTTTTATACGGCATGGGAGATCAGCACCTTGACATCACGGTAAGCAAGCTCGCGGGCAGATACAAGGTGGCGGTCGATCTTCATACGCCGAAGGTGGCGTTTAGGGAAACGATCCGCAAGTCCTCGGATATAGACTCCAAATACAAGAAGCAGACGGGCGGACACGGCCAGTACGGACACGTGAAGATGAAATTCGAGCCTTTGGGCGACCTTGAGAAGTCCTATGTGTTCGAGGAAACGGTGGTCGGCGGAACAGTTCCGAAAAATTACTTCCCGGCTGTGGAAAAAGGACTTCAGGAATCCGTGCTTAAAGGGCCTCTCGCGGGTTATCCGGTAGTCGGCATCAAGGCTATCCTTTACGACGGCTCCTATCATCCCGTGGATTCCTCCGAGATGGCGTTTAAGACGGCTACCATACAGGCGTTTAAAAAGGGAATCATGCAGGCGTCTCCCGTGCTTTTGGAGCCCATAGCTTCCATAAAGGTCACCGTCCCCGACGCTTATACCGGGGATGTCATGGGAGATCTGAATAAGCGCAGGGGCAGAGTGCTCGGCATGACTCCGGTCGCCGGAGGCAAACAGATAATAGAGGCCGAGATCCCGATGACGGGAGTCTACGGATATTGCACGACTCTCCGCTCCATAACGGGAGGCAGGGGCACATACGAGTACAGTTTCGTAAGATACGAGCAGGCTCCCTCAGACGTGCAGGAAAAAGAGATAGCGAACAGAGCGGGCGAAGAAGAGTAGACTTTTAAGGGATTTATACCCGAATCGAGGCCTTTTGCATGAAGATAGTCATTATAGGGGACGGTAAGGTGGGATATAAGCTCGCCAAACAGCTTTCCGAGGAAAATCACGAGATCGTCATGATAGATGACGACGAGGAAAGACTTCGTTACGCGATAAACCGTCTCGACATCAACTGTGTCCCGGGAGACGCGGTGGACGCCGCGGTGCAGGAGGACGCGGGAGTGCCTGACGCGGATCTTGTGATCGCCTGCGCCTCGACTGACGAGCTGAACATGCTGAGCTGTCTTATCGCCCGACGTCTAGGCGCGGAGAATACCATCGCCCGTGTGAGAAATCCCATATATTTTCGCCAAATGCACCTCCTGCAGGAGGATCTGCACTTAAGCATGGCGATAAACCCCGAGCTTACGGTGGCCCGCGAGATCACCCGCGTATTGATATTCCCGTCCGCCGTGAAGGCGGAGACTTTCGTAAAGGGCAGGGTAGAGCTGGTGGAAGTGCCCGTCACCGAGGGCAATCCCATCATCGGCAGGAGCCTCGCGGATACATATAAGAAAAGTCAGGTAAAGATCCTGGTCTGCGCCGTGCAAAGAGGCGGAGAGGTAATCATCCCCGACGGGTCGTTTGCGGTTCAAAAAGGCGACAAACTTCATATAGCGGCGACGCATAAGGAGCTCGAACTGCTTTTTAAGATCATGGGCGGTTCGAAAAAAAAGATCAGAAAAGTCCTTATAGGAGGCGGCGGCCGAGTGAGTTATTATCTCGCGCGACAGCTGTCCGACATGGGCATGGAGATCAAGATCATCGAGTCCGATCGCGCGAAATGCGAAAAGCTCTGTGAGCAGCTTCCGAAGGTCACCGTCATATGCGGAGACGCCACGGATCACGAGCTTCTCACCGAGGAGGGGATCGGGTACGCCGACGCCTTCATCGCGCTCACGGGAGTCGATGAGGAGAATATCATCACGGCTCTTTTCGCGAAGGCGCAGGGTGTGGGCAAGATCATAGCGAAGGTAAACGAGGACTCGAGGGCGGCGATGGTGGAGTCGTTCGGTCTGGACTGTCTCGTATCCGCGAAAACCGCCACGACGAACGCCATCCTAAGCTACGTAAGGGCCAGACAGAATTCGTACTCCAGCGCGAATATCGAGACCATGTACCGTCTGGTGGAGGATAAGGTGGAGGCGCTGGAGTTTCTTATCAATGAAGATTCCGATTATACCGGTATTCCGTTAAAAGATCTCGTCATGAAGAAAAACACGCTCATAGCCTGTATCGGCAGGGGAAGGCAGATCATTATCCCGAGCGGAAACGACTGTATCCTTAAGGGAGACAGCGTGGTGGTCGTGACGGCGGGTCAGGGTGTCAGGGATATCACGGATATATTGGCTCAGAGGTGACGGGATGAACATCAGGATGACGGTATACCTTCTGGGACGGATGCTCGGTGTGGAGGCGGCGGTGCTTCTCATACCCGCCGCGGTATCCGCCATATATAAGGAAAGCGTCTTCCCGTTTCTTATAACATCCGCCGTTCTCATTCTTCTCACACTTATTTTGGGCAGGAAAAAACCCGCCGACACTACCATCTACGGCAAGGAAGGATACGCCGTCATAGCGAGCGCGTGGATACTCTGGTCGGCGTTCGGCGCCATACCTTTCTGCATTTCCGGAGCCATACCGAACTACATAGACGCGCTTTTCGAGACGGTATCGGGCTTTACGACCACGGGATCGACCATTCTTACCGACATAGAGGCGATGGAAAAAGGCATGAACTTCTGGCGCTGCCTGACGCACTGGATCGGCGGCATGGGAGTGCTGGTATTTGTCATGGTCATAGTCTCCATGGAAGAGAAAAATTCCATGCACCTTATGAGAGCGGAGGTGCCTGGGCCCGAGACGGATAAGCTCGTCCCGAGGGCGAGAGAGTCGGCGCGTATCCTCTACGGCATGTTTTTTCTTCTGACACTCGCAGAGGTCATCATGCTTCGTATCGGGGGCATGAACTGGTATGACAGTATCATTCACTCCTTCAGCACGGCGGGGACGGGAGGATTCAGCGACCGAGCCGCCAGTATCGGAGCCTATGACAGCGCCTACATAGACGGTGTCATCACGGTCTTTATGATCCTCTTCGGCGTCAATTTCAATATGTATTATCTTCTTATACACGGGAAAATAAAGGCGGTTCTTAAAAATGAGGAGGTCCGCACGTATCTTGCCATTATCGCCGTCTCCACGCTGGCCGTCACGCTTAATATCCTGAGTATATATAAGACGCCGCTTCGATCGTTTCGATACGCGGCTTTTCAGGTGGCGTCCGTCATCACCACGACGGGATTTTCGACGGCCGATTTTAACCTTTGGCCCATGTTCTCCAAATGCGTGCTGATGGCGCTCATGGTGATAGGAGCCTGCGCGGGCTCCACCGGCGGCGGCATAAAGGTATCGCGCTTTATCATACTGTTAAAGAGTATCAAAGAGGAGTTAAAGCGGATGTTTCATCCGAAGGCCGTATCCATCCTCAAAGTGAACGGGAAGAAGGTGGCCGACTCGACGGTTCACAATGTGTTTATATACTTCATAGCGTATATCGCCATCATCATGGGTTCGGTGCTTGTGATTTCCTTTGAGGGATTTGACTTTCCCACGACGTTCAGCAGCGTGCTTACCACGATAAATAATGTCGGTCCGGGGATATCGGCTGTGGGCCCGGTGGAAAATTTCGCGGCCTTCTCGCCTCTTTCAAAGCTCGTCTTTTGCTTTGACATGCTGGTGGGAAGACTCGAGATCTTCCCGCTTCTGGTGCTTTTCTCCGCGAGCCTGTGGAGCAAGAGGAAATATTAGAGGGAAATACGAATCGGAAGAATAACGATCGGGAGGTTTAAGGAAGTGAAGAAACGTGTTTTAAAGGTGATACTCACGGTAGCGGCGGTTCTCGCGGTTGCGGGTCTGTATTGCTATTTATCGCTGCCCGCGATAAGTTTGCACGCGGGGAAGCTGTGGTTTTTCGTCTTTTTCATTTTGCTTATCGCCTTCGTGATATACCTTATCAGGATGAGGTTAAAACCGAGCGAAGTCCTTCATCACAGGGGGGCGAAGATCTTCCTTATCGTGATCGCCGCCTACGGGGTCGTATATCTGGTGGGCGCGCTTGCTTCCTCACCGATATTTAACGCGAAAAAATACCAGAAACTTCTCAAAGTCGAGAACGGAACGTTCACCAAGGACGTGGAGGAGGTGTCGTTTGACAGGATCCCGCTTCTTGACAGGGACTCCGCCGCCATCCTCGGAAACCGCAAGATGGGCAGTATGGTAGACATGGTCTCTCAGTTTGAGGTCGATGACATCTACAGTCAGATAAATTATCAGGATAAGCCGGTCAGGGTATCTCCCCTGCAGTACGCGAGCTTCATCAAATGGATCACCAACCGGTCAAACGGTATCCCCGCTTACATCAAGATAGACATGGCGACGCAGTCGACAGAGCTTGTAAAGCTTAAGGAAGGCATACGATACTCCATGTCGGAGCATTTTAACCGCAATATCTACAGACACTTAAGGTTTCGCTATCCCGCTTACATCTTCAATGACTTGAGTTTCGAGATAGACGAGGAGGGCACTCCTTACTGGGTCTGCCCGGTGAAGAAGTTTAATATCGGCCTCTTCGGAGGCGTCACGATAGGCAAGGTCGTGCTTTGCAACGCCGTGGACGGCTCCACGAAGTGCTACGACATAAAAGACGTGCCGCAGTGGGTTGACAGATGCTACTCGGCGGATCTTCTGGTGCAGCTTTACGATTACTACGGGACGCTGAAGCACGGATACATAAACAGCGTCTTCGGACAGAAGGACTGCCTGGTAACCACGGAGGGTTACAATTATCTGGCCATCGACGACGACGTGTGGGTATATACGGGCGTCACGTCCATCACGGGCGATCAGTCAAACGTAGGATTCGTCCTCATGAACCAGCGCACGATGGAGACGAAGTATTATGAGGTCGAGGGCGCGACGGAGTATTCGGCCATGGATTCCGCCGAGGGACAGGTGCAGAACCTGAAATACGAAGCCACCTTTCCTCTGCTTTTAAACATCGGCGGCGAGCCCACCTACTTCATCGCTTTAAAAGATAACGCGGGTCTGGTGAAAAAATACGCCATGGTAAATGTCCAGAAGTATCAGGTCGTGGCCATAGGCGATACAGTGGCGGAATGCCGCGAGGCGTACCTGAATCTCATGGTAAAAGAGGGGATAAATACCCAACCCGCCGCGCCGGAGGAGGCGCTTACCGTTACAGGGCGGATATCAAGACTCATCCCGACGGTCATCGAAGGCGACTCGCATTACTATGTCATGCTTGAGGGGGCGGATGAGATCTACGACGCGGATGTGGCCGATATCATCGACATCATCAGATACGACGTGGGTCAGGAGATAACCTTCGAATATGAGGAGGCGGGTAAGCTTCGCAAGGTGAAGTCGATCGTGAGATAATAGCACCGGTAAATCGGACGCGGCATATGAAGTGATTTGACAGGCGTCGGAGAGAGAAGTCTCTCCGGCGCGGTTTTATATTGCAAATCAGGGACCAAATAACGGCTGCGTAAAAGTAATAAAAGCCGAGACATCGGATAAATTTTTAAAAATTATTAGCACTCACTATTGACGAGTGCTAATAATCGTGCTATATTAGTCGCGTAAGAGAGGATTTCGCGAGGTTCGATGTCATAATCGTGTTAAAGTCGTGTTAAAGCTTTCGTGCGCTTTTAGAGGCGGTGTTTACGTATCCGAAAATACGCGATTTGACGTCGGCGGAAAGGAGTAGTCATGAAGATTGATAAATTTACGAAAAATTCGGTGCAGGCCATACAGGACTGCGAAAAGGCGGCGACCGATTACGGCAACCAGGAGATAGAAGAGGAGCATCTTCTTTACGCTTTGCTCTGTCAGGAAAACAGCCTGATACTTATGCTGCTTGAGAAGATGGGTATTTCGGGCGAGGACTTTAAAAGGCGCGTCGAGGAGGGCTTAAATAAGCTCACGAAAGTGCAGGGCGGACAGCTTTACATAGGGCGGAATCTTAATACCGTCTTAAATTCCGCGGAGGATGAGGCGAGTCGGATGGGGGATGAATATATCTCCGTGGAGCACCTCTTTCTTTCCATGCTTGCTCATCCGAACAGTGAGATCAAGGCCATTTTCCGCGAATACGGCATTACACGGGAGAAATTCCTGCAGGCCCTTTCCACCGTGCGCGGCAATCAGCGGGTCACGAGCGATAATCCCGAGGCCACCTACGACACGTTAAATAAATACGGGCAGGATCTCGTAAAGCTTGCGGGAGAGCAATCGCTTGATCCCGTCATAGGCAGGGACGCGGAGATAAGAAACGTGATCCGCATACTCTCAAGAAAAACCAAGAATAATCCAGTCCTCATCGGTGAGCCGGGTGTCGGAAAGACGGCGGTCGTCGAGGGTCTGGCGCAGCGCATAGTGCGAGGTGACGTGCCGGAGGGCCTTAAGGATAAAAAGCTTTTCGCGCTTGACATGGGCGCTCTGGTAGCCGGCGCGAAATACAGGGGCGAATTCGAGGAGAGATTAAAGGCCGTCCTTGACGAGGTAAAAAGAAGCGAAGGGAAGATCATTCTCTTCATAGACGAACTGCATACCATCGTGGGCGCGGGAAAAAGCGATGGCGCGATGGACGCGGGGAATATGTTAAAACCCATGCTCGCGAGGGGAGAACTGCACTGTATCGGCGCGACTACACTTGACGAATACAGGCAGTATATCGAAAAGGACGCCGCGCTCGAGAGAAGATTCCAGCCCGTCACGGTGGATGAGCCGAGCGAGGAAGACGCCATATCCATACTGCGCGGGCTTAAGGAGCGCTACGAGGTGTTTCACGGAGTTAAGATCACAGACAGCGCCCTTGTGGCGGCGGTCACTCTTTCAAACCGCTATATATCCGACCGTTTTCTTCCCGATAAGGCGATAGATTTGGTGGATGAGGCCTGCGCGCTAATAAAGACGGAGCTTGACTCCATGCCGACGGAGCTTGACGAGCTGAGCAGAAGGATCATGCAGCTTGAGATAGAGGAGGCGGCGCTTAAGAAAGAGGAGGATCACCTGAGCAAAGAGCGGCTGGAGGCATTGCAAAGGGAGCTCGCGCAGCAAAGGGAGGAATTTAAGGCGAAGAAGGCGCAGTGGGATAATGAGAAAAATGACGCCCGCAGACTTCAGACCATAAGAAGCGAGATTGAGCGGACCAATCAGGAAATACAAAAGGCCAAGCAAAATTACGACCTTGAGAAGGCGGCGCAGCTTCAGTACGGCACGCTCCCGCAGCTTACGAGGGAGCTGTCCGAGGCGGAGGAAAAGATTAACTACAAGGAAATGGCGTTCGTCCATGAGAGCGTGACTGACGATGAGATAGCGAAGATCGTCTCCAGGTGGACGGGAATTCCCGTCGCGAAACTGAGCGAGAGCGAGAGAAGCAAGACACTGCATTTGGATGAGCAGCTGCACAGGCGTGTGATAGGTCAGGATGAGGCGGTGACGAAGGTGACAGAGGCCATCATTCGCTCGAAGGCGGGCATCAAGGACCCGAAGAGACCTATCGGTTCCTTCCTCTTTCTGGGGCCTACCGGCGTGGGTAAGACGGAGCTTGCCAAGGCGCTCGCGGAGAGCCTCTTTGACGATGAGGGCAATATGGTTCGCATAGACATGAGCGAATATATGGAGAAATATTCGGTATCGCGCCTAATCGGGGCGCCTCCGGGATACGTCGGATATGACGAGGGCGGACAGCTTACGGAAGCGGTGCGCAGGAAACCGTATTCGGTGGTGCTTTTCGACGAGATAGAAAAGGCGCACGCGGATGTGTTTAACGTGCTTTTGCAGGTGCTTGACGACGGGCGCATAACCGACTCTCAGGGAAGAACCGTGGATTTTAAGAACACTATTCTTATCATGACGTCAAACATCGGTTCGGAGTACCTGCTGGAGGGCATAGATGAGAACGGAAATATCGGCAGGGAATGTGAGGAAGCGGTGAGAAATGAGCTGCGCGGGCATTTCCGCCCCGAGTTTTTAAACAGGCTTGATGAGATCATCATGTTTAAGCCGCTTACGAAGGACAATGTGAACGACATAGTAAATCTTCTCATCGCCGACGTAAATAAGCGTCTTGCCGATCAGGAGGTGTCGATAGAGCTTACCGAAGAGGCGAAGGACTTTATCGTGGACGGAGGATACGAACCGATGTTCGGCGCGCGGCCGATGAAGAGATATCTGCAAAAACACGTGGAGACGCTTGCCGCGAAGATGATACTTGAGGGAAATGTCGGACGCGG
>CAYLRF010000014.1:0-7175 GCA_964385995.1 uncultured Faecalimonas sp. | reverse complement strand
AACACGTGGAGACGCTTGCCGCGAAGATGATACTTGAGGGAAATGTCGGACGCGGTGACATAATCGTAATCGACGCCGCGGACGGCGATCTTGCCGCTCACGTAAAGAAGGCATCGATCACGGCCGATTAAGGCGCGGGAATATTTGCACGTCAGAGGTCATGACGACCGACATCATGCCGCCTGTGTCCGTGGGGGTTAAAACGGGGAACCATTTACGCGTCAGGGGTCATGACGCCCGGTATCACGACGGCCTTGTCCACGCGGGTTAAGACGGGGAATATTTACGCGTCAGGGGTCATGACGCCCGACATCATGACGGCCTATGTCCGTGTGGGTTGAGACGGGGGAAATGTTTATGCGTTATATATCGCGTCGGGATCCGACCCGTATTCGCGCTTAAATAAGCCGATTATCTCGTCACGCCGGGGCATAGCGACGGCCGCGCCCATCCTCGTCACCGAAAGGCCCGCAGTGCATGTGGCGAATTTAAGCGCGTCTTCAATATCATATCCGCAGGATACGGCTGTCGCGAAGCCGCCGTTAAAGGCGTCGCCCGCGCCGGTCGTGTCCGCGGCTTTTAAGGACAGGGCGGGAAGAAGGATTTTAGTTTTCCCGTCATAATAAAACGAGCCGTTTTTGCCGAGAGTGATGATGACGCTTTTCGCGCCCATCATAAGAAGCTTCCCGGCGGCTTTCTCGGCGCCCGACGGGTCCGTTACGGCGACGCCGGTGAAATATTCGGCCTCGGTCTCATTTGGTGTGACGAAATCCGCGCCGTCAAAGAGACTTTTCGGTATTTCTTTATAAGGCGCGGGATTTATGATGAAAGGTCTGCCGTATTTTAACGCGAGTTTTTTGCACTCCAGTACGGATTCCATGCCGGTCTCAAGCTGGCAGAGCACGGCTCCCGCGTCCGCGAAATCTTTTTCGGCCTCGTCCACGTCACTTGCGGTAACCTCGGCATTTGCCCCTTTTACCACGATGATTCTGTTCTGACCCGTATCCTCGCTCACTTCGATAAAGGCAGCGCCTGTCATGCCGTCGCGAGTGACTTTTATGTATTCAGTCGACATCCCTTCATTTTTATAATGATCCCAAACTATGTTCGCGAGCGCGTCCGTTCCCACTTTCGCGATGATTTTGGCATCGGCTCCGGCGCGGTGCGCGGCGGTCATCTGATTATTTCCCTTGCCTCCGGGACCGAGTCGGATCGCCGATCCCGTCGTCGTCTCCCCATCCGCCGGAAAATGCGGCGTATATCCCGTTATATCGATATTAAGACTTCCGACTCCTACGACCTTATTCATATCATTCCTCTTTTCCGACGCACCCCCGCGCGTCATAAAGGTAGTTTTAGACGTTTACTTACAAGCTTTCCTCATTCCTGACGCATTTTAGTGCGTCATAAAGGTAGTTTTGAGAAGTTACCTCCAAACTCCATGAGTCTCCTTTGGCTGACATTATTTTAAACCGCGAATACCCGCCTGTACAGACATATTTCGAGAAATTCGCGTATGCTGTTGAGTAGAAAAGCCTCCTCGTTCAATTAGCGTGGAGGCTTTTCTCATGATAGAAAGTTTTTCGTGTCCCGATTTTGGTGAGTAATTTCAAGGCCGGCAAGATCTAAATTTGCCGAAGGGGTTGACAAAAGATAGGGGGGGGGGGTAGTATATATGTCATTGTTAATACAGCTGCGTCGGATAAAACAATCAGATACAAACAGCCGGTGCCTTATCCGCGCTGAACTGAAAATTAAGACAGAAGTGGAAGGGTAAGAAAAATTTCTTATGAAAACAGTATATATCTGCTTTTGTACGGATATCGTCCATGAAGGGCATTTAAATATTGTGAGGGAAGCTCAAAAATACGGAAGGCTTATTGCCGGCGTTCTAAGCGACTCGGCAATGATTCGCTACAACCGCTTCCCGACTGTCAGTTTTGACGAGCGTCTTAAGCTTATTTCCTCCATTAACGGCGTATCGGAGGTTATTGTTCAGGAGGAGGTGATGTATGACGAGGTAATCCGACGGCTGAAGCCGGATTTTGTACTTCATGGTGACAACTGGCAGACAGGCCCGACAAAAGCGATCCGCAATAACGTCATCTCCTTATTGAATGAATATGGCGGGACTATGATTGAAGTTCCCTATACCTCTAATGAGAACGTAAAACGCATTGATATGCAGATGCATGAAAAATTGTCGATGCCTGAGTTTCGCAGGAAACGTTTGCGCCGGCTTTTAAGTCTCCAACCGCTCGTTAAGGTATTGGAGGTGCACAGCGGTTTGACAGGTCTTATTGCCGAAAAAACGATTGTTGAGCATGGAGGCGAATTTGATCAGTTTGAGGCTATGTGGATTAGTTCATTGTGTGATTCCACTGCCAAAGGAAAGCCGGATATCGAGTTAGTGGACATGACGTCACGTTTTCGGACAATTGACGATGTCATGGAGGTTACCACAAAGCCCATCATCTTCGATGGTGATACCGGAGGAATGATTGAACATTTTGTATATAATGTTCGTTCCTTGGAGCGAATGGGAGTGTCGGCAGTCATTATAGAAGACAAAACGGGGCTGAAAAAGAATTCTCTCTTTGGCACTGAGGTGCGGCAGATGCAGGATGATATCGAGCATTTTTGCGAAAAGATTCGCGCGGGGAAAAAGGTACAGCTTACGGACGACTTCATGATTATCGCACGGATTGAGAGCTTAATTTTAGAGAAGGGGATTGATGACGCACTGAAAAGAGCGGAAGCTTATATCAATGCCGGTGCTGACGGGATTATGATCCACAGCAGGAGAAAGGAGCCTGATGAGATATTTGAGTTCTGTGATCAATTTAGGCGGAAAGATCGGAACACTCCAATTGTGGTGGTCCCCACATCATTTAATGCAGTAAAAGAAGAAGAACTCGCGAAACATGGTGTAAATATTGTCATATATGCGAACCAGCTTACAAGAAGCGCTTTTCCGGCGATGGAGCGGACGGCAAAGGAAATTCTTCGAAACCATCGCGCGAAGGAATCCGATCGACATTTGATGTCAATTAAGGAGATCATCTCATTGATTGACGAATTATGATTTGAACACTGAATGTTCATTATCGATGCGTGTGGGAATTATTCAAAATTTTCACCACATCGAATCGATCTCACTTAGATAAACAATGTCGGCAAAGAAAGGACACGGTCAGAATGAGAATAGAAGAATATCGGGAACGGTACAGGGACTTTCAAACGCGAGATCTTCACATCAATATGGAACGCGGTTGGCCATGCAGGGAGCAGCTGGATTTGTCGATGCCAATGCTCGATTTGGTTAATTCCAAAACCGAACTGGAGCGTGAAGTGGAATACCGCGGTTATGCGGGAAGCGGTGGCATTGAACCGATTCGGAAGCTTTTTTCGGAAATTCTGGATGTATCGCCCGATGAAGTTTATGTCGGCGGGACAATGAGTACGACGATTATGTACGATCTGATAGGCAAGGCGTTTCTCTTCGGTTTTCCCGGATGTAAGCCGTGGAAGGATGCCGGCAAAATCAGTTTTATCTGTCCTTCTCCGGGATACGAAAAGCATTTTAAAATCTGTATGGAATATGGGATCGGGATGATTCCTGTTCCCATGCGTGATGACGGACCGGACATGGATGTGGTAGAGAAGCTGGTCAAAGATGACGTCTCCATCAAAGGGATCTGGTGTGTTCCGCTATATTCCAATCCGACAGGGACAGTCTATTCTGATGAAACAGTGACTCGCCTGGCAAGGATGGAAACGGCGGCCGGTGACTTTCGTATCTTTTGGGATAATGCTTATTGCGTCCATCATTTAACAGAGGAGAAAATAACGATCCGTAATATTCTCGCCGAATGTGCGGTTTATGGACATCCCGGACGCGCGTTTGAGTTCGCGTCAACATCCAAAATCACGTTTCCGGGAGGAGGTGTCGCAGTCTGCGTATCAGACTCGGACAATATTGAGTGGCTGAAAAAGAAAAGTATGCTGCAGTTAAAAAGCGGTGACAAAATCAATCAGCTGCGCCACGCGCTTTTTCTTAAAGATCTTGATCACGTGAATAAGCATATGAAAAAGCACAGAAGTATCATCAAGCCCAAATTTGACCTGATCGATCGTATCCTTCATCAAGAACTTGACGGTCTTAACGCGGCGGAATGGATCAACCCGAAAGGAGGGTATTTCATCAATCTGATACTGAAACCCCATATGGCGAAGCGTGTTTGGCAGCTTTGTAAAAACGCCGGGGTGGACGTCACCCCCGCCGGATCGACATTTCCATATGGTATAGATGAGGAGGACAGGTACCTGCGGCTGGCTCCTACCCGACCGAAGATGGAGGATTTGGAAACCGCAGTGCGCGTACTTTGTATCTCGATCAAAATCGCGTTTGCCGAAATCTATGGAGAAGAAATCAATGAATAAGATCGTCGACAAGGAATACTGTATGAGTTCATTTCTGGCGTTTCGCTATGTGGCTCGACCTGATGTCATTTTCGGACGCAGAGGGGGACGCGACATTGAACATGTAGAATTTCAACCTCTGCCGGACGCTGTCAAAACGGCATGCGGGAGCGTACAGGATATTGAAGATTGTATACTTAAACAGTTGGCTCAGATCGATTCGTCGCAAACGGCGCTTCTTTTAAGCGGCGGTATCGATTCCGGAATTCTGGCGTCCTATATGCCAGAAGGCTCAGTTGCTTACACCGTTTCTGGTCCTGTCAGGGTCTCTGAATTGGAGATTGAAAGAGCGGCTTGCGTGTGCGAAAAGTACGGCTTACGGCATCGCGTTGTAGAAGTGACGTGGCAGGATTATGACAGCTGTATGGATATTTTGATGCGCCATGACGGCTGTCCGGTTTTTGCCAATGAACCGCAGGTATATACTCTCGCAAAGCGGATTAAGGAGGACGGATTTAATAATCTCATTCTTGGTGACAATGCGGATATGGCTTTCGGAGGTATGGATCGGCTGTTATCTCGTGACTGGACATTTAATGAATGGGTGGAAAGGTATACGTTTGTCAATCCGAAAAATGTCTTAGTGTCGCCGGCGGACATCATGGATGTTTATGCGAGGTACAGAACGGGAGAGCAGAGCATTGACTATTTAAGATTTATTGATGAAGTATTTGCAACATCCTCGTCAGGGGCTTATACGAATGCATTTGACTGTTTGGGAATGGAATATTTGGATCCATACGCCGTTATGAAGATGGCTGAGCCACTGGATTTGGAACGTGTACGTTCAGGGGATAGTAAATATTTGTTGCGCCAATTATACAGAGAACGCTTTCCCGGATTTCCCGTCCCGGAAAAGATTGCCATGGCGAGAGCCGTGGATGTTTGGCTGGCTGACTGGGAAGGGCCGAAGAGACTTGAATTTAAACCGGGCTGTATCGAAAAAATGACAGGAGAACAGAAATTTCTCGTCTATAGCCTGGAAAGATTTCTGAATTTGATGGGATTGTAGAACTTTCGATATCCCGGATAGCATTGACTCATATGCAATGGCGGATAAATACGTGACGTTTTGCCGACTTAGGGAAAGGAAAATGAAAATTGCGGCATCAAGGTACGGTAGAGCTGAATACAAACAGACTGCTTTTAAGAAAGTTTACAATGAACGATACAGAGGCTGCGTTCAATAACTGGGAAAGCGATGAGAAGGTTGCGCGGTCTGTCAGGTGGAGCGCGGCGAAAGACATCGCTCAGGTAGAGCAAATCGTATCTGGCTGGGTGAATGGGTATAAGAGCCCGTCATTTTATCAATGGGCTATCGTGCCGATGGAAATAGGCGAGCCGGTCGGTACTATTTCTGCCGCCGATGTGGATGACAAAATCTCAAAAGTGGAAATTGCTTATTGTATCGGAAGCAGATGGTGGAATCGCGGGTATGCAAGTGAGGCGTTTCGTGCGCTTGTTCCATTCTTCTTTGAAACGGTGAAGGTTAACCGCATTGAGGCTAAGCACGATCCGAACAATCCCGCGTCAGGGAAAGTTATGCAAAAGTGCGGCTTAAAGTATGAGGGTACGCATGGTCAAACAGCAGAGGCTTGATTGATGTAAACATATACGGAATGCTGGCAGAGGATTATTTTAACGCGAAAAAAACGGAGGGATAAGACACGGATGGCTCTTGAGGCAATCGTATTAGTCGCCGGGATGGGAACACGGTTAAAGCCGCTGACACTTCATAATCACAAGTGCCTGACGGAGGTAAACGGTACGCCGATTCTGAAAAACACTCTGCGTAATTTGGAAGCTGTCGGATGTGGGAAAGTGATTCCGGTTGTCGGGTATTTGAAATCTCAGATTCGAAACCGTATAGGGGACAGCTTCGGGAAAGTTCGGGTAGTCTATGCTGAAAATGATGAATATGAGACTACGAATACAACCGCTTCCTTAGAAATCGGATTAGAGCATCTGTCAGGCCGCGGCGAAACTGTTTTGTTAGAGGGAGATGTGTTTTTTGAGCAAAGCATTTTGGAAGCATTGCTTAAAGGTCGCGAGAAAAATGTGACGGTAGTTGAAAAATACAAACCGCAACTGGAGGGGACATTTGTCGAGATTTGCTCGGACGGATATGTAACAGACTGGAGACACAAATCACAACAGCCGAAAAATTATATGCCGGAAGGCAAGTATAAAACTGTGAATATCCATAAATTCAGTTCTGAATTTATAAAAGATATCCTTCGACCGTATTTGAGTGCAAGCTTGAAAGAATTTGGGGGAAAAGAACCGCTTGAAAATGTAATGATGCGGATCGTAAGGGATCATCCCCATCTGATACGGGGAATGATTCTGCAAGGTCAAAAGTGGGTTGAAATTGATGATCGGAATGATTTAAGGCTGGCAGAGAAGATCTTCTCGTAAGTAAAAGAACAGAAAATTGATGTCGTGCACGTCAGATAGTCCTGCGGATTTCTTTGATCATATTCGCCGACCATCATAAGGCTTACGCGTCAGGAGTTACCACTTGGCAGAATTTCCCGCAGCAAGCATCGTCTATCTGTGCCGGCCTACGCTCAAGTCATGTCTTCCGCTTATCAGAAGACTCAATCATCGGCTGACACTACTTGGCAGAATTTCCTGTAGCACGCGAAGCCGTACTTGCGTATCGTTTTTACTCTCGTGTACTTGAAGGCGTC
>CAYLRF010000013.1:18277-31058 GCA_964385995.1 uncultured Faecalimonas sp. | reverse complement strand
TTAGCGCTCTCCTTCTTCGTCCCGCACCCCGAAAGGATAAGACACAGGGCGCACACCAGAGCGATGACCCGCGCTGTCCTTCTTTGAGACTTTGTGACGATACCGTTTCTCATGACGATGTCACCTCCTCATCGTGCTTTGTGCTTGCACTTCTAAACTTCGATCCTTAAACTGCTTCTAAGATTCATTTACCAATCGGCGGGGTCCCTGTTCCTGTCGGATTTCCTGTCGGGCTCAATTATCGTACTTCCCATCCGATTCGCTTTATGCGGCTTGCTTACTCAGCTCCCGTATTCGGTACTCGGTTTTCGTATTCCACCCTCTTATATGATTCTCTTTACGAGATTCTCTTTACGTTTTCGTATTCGGTTTTTCGTCGGTCGACGTTGAGTAACTTCCCTATATAAGTGCCATCCTGCACCTGCCTTACTTCCTCTTTTTCGATAGTATTTTGAGTCATTTTCTTATGCGCTTCCTCCAATGAACTCGCGTTTCACACCGGTAGGCTTCACATCCGATTCGGCCTGTTCGGTGAAGGGAACGGTTCCAACACATCCGTCCTCAACCCTTGACCGCCGAGATCGCCATGCCCTCGACGAAATATCTCTGGAAGACGATATAAATGATGTACAGCGGTATACACGCCAGCACCGAACCCGCGAACGCTATCGGAAGATCCCCCTTGCTGCCGTCCGAAAGCATTTTCAGCATGACCTGCAGCGTCATCACGTTATCGCGGTTTAGGAACAGCGACGGCAGGAAATAGTCGTTCCAGTTGCCTATGAACATGAAAATCACCTGCGCCGCCACCGCCGGCTTCATCATCGGGAACATGATCGTCGTATACTGTCTTAAATATCCCGCTCCGTCCACCTTCGCCGCCTCGAATATCACGCTCGGTATCCCCCGCTGAAACTGCACGAAGAAGAACATCATCGATACACCGCCGAAAAGCGACGGCAAAATGAGCGGCCACAGCGTATTTACCAATCCCGCCGAGTAGTAGATCCGATAAAGCGGCAGGATGACGCACGCCGCCGGGATCATGAGCGCCGAAAGCTGTATGATAAGGTGCAGGTTCCTGTGCCTCATGTACATCTTGGAAAAAGCGAACGCCGACATACCCGAGAAGAACACGCACGGAATAATCGTCGCCGCCTCCACCACGAGAGTGTTCCTGAGCCCTACGAGCAGGTTCCTCTTCTGCACCACGTCCACGTAGTTATGCCACTGCGGGTCTTTCGAGAAGAACGTGATCGTAAGCGCGTTCTGCACCTCCGCCGGGGTCTTCACGCTTGAGAGCACCATCCAGAGGAAGGGAAACACACACGTCGCGCACAGCAATATGAGATACGTATATACGACGATGGTCCCTATCACGCCGGAGCGCCGGCGTTTTATCTTAGTGCCTGCTTTTTTCATCTTCTGACATTTCTCCTTTTCCCGAGTTTCCTGCGCATTATGACTCGCCCCGCTTCAAATCCGAGGTCACCTCAGAAAATTTATGCGCCTCTTCATTTAACGCGCAAGTAAAGCAGAGACTGCAACACTCCACGATTCACGCGCATACCCGTTATTCGCTGTACACCCACTTATCCTGCGCCTTGAACTGTATCATGGTGATGATAAGTATCGCTATCGTAAGCACCACCGAGGCCGCGGAGGCCACGCCGTAGTAGCTTCTCCTTATGCCGTAGCCCCAGATGAAGTACACCACAGTCTGCGCTCCCGGAGCCCCGTTCGCGAAGATGTCCGCGTCCACGTAGCTTTGCAGGTTGCTGATAAAGTGCGTGCAAAACAGATAGAAGATCGTGGGTGATATCATGGGCAGCGATATCTTGAAGAACTTCGTGATTTCCCCCGCCCCGTCAAGCTCCGCCGCCTCGTAGTAATCCCTCCCGACGTTTGTCAGAGCGGCGAGGCACAGCACCATGGTCGAGCCTATAGACCCCCATGTGTTCTTGATGATGATCGCGACCTTTATCCAGCCGGAGTTTGTGAGCCACTGTATATCCGTCCCAAGCACCTGATTTACTATGCCGTACTCATTATCGAAGATGTAGCGCCATATGATGTTCATGGCCACCGCCGATGAGACGACGGGCATGTAGATGAGCATACGTATGAGCTTCGACCCCCTCACGACCTTGTTGCTCGCTAGCATGGCCGCGGTGATGAGGCCGAAGAAAATCCCCAGCGGCACGGTTATCATAAATATCAGGTTGTTCACGACCGCGTTCTTAAACGACGATGCGTAGATGGGGTTCGTGAACAGGGCCTTATAATTCGCGAAGTTGTTCCAAAGCTCACCTATACGCGCCATGAAGGGTTTGGAGCTTCCCAGCACCTTAAAGCCGTTATAATCGGTGAGGCTGTAAAGAAGCGCTATCGCGACCGGGATGACCGTGAAGGCGATAAGGCCCACGTACTTCACCGAGATGAAGGCAAGCGCCGTGCGGTTTTCCTTGCGCATGATCGGACTTAACTTATTTTTCTTCGCGCGGACATGAGCCTTAGCGGGAGCCGGCGCAGATACCTCGCCGCCCGAAGACGTCGTGCCCGCGGCCGCCTGACCCGCGGCTTTTGATCTCTTCATGAGATGAATCCTCCTAATATTATCCGTCAAGGCATTACGCGTTGAAATTACAGCATTACGCGTTGACAGCTGTCGTGCGCCAACCCTTCCTCCTATCCGTGCAGCTGAGCGTATCCCTCGTCCAGCAGCGCCTGCAGCTGCGGCTTAAAGGCCTCCATGGACTTTCTGACATCTACCCACGAACCGTCCGACTGAGCCTTAAAGAGACTTCCGGGGCTTCCGTCCGTGCCGCCGTTGATCCAGTTGTTAAACTCGGTGTACCACAGGTCATCCAGTGTCCCGGCGACGGCCTGGAAACTTCCGTCCAGCTCATCGGTATACGTTTTTCCATCAGAGCCCGTCTTCGTCCCTCCGACTCCGTCGACCACGTCGATCCACACGCTCCTGTGCGCCGGCGCCGGATTATCCTTCCCGGTATGACCGGAGATGAACCCTTCGGTATCATCGGCAAACTCCGTCGCGAGCGACTTCAGGTTCGGTATGCACTGTCCGCGCATGTACTGTGTGCGCTGTGAACTGGGATCCGTGGCAAGATACTTCACCAATTCAAGAGCCGCGTCCTTGCTCGGACAATTGCTTGATATGGCGTAGCACATACTTCCGACCACAGCCGTCGATACGGCGCCCTTCGCTGTTCCCTGAAGGACGGGCACGATATCCCAGTCAAAGCTCACCGCCGGCCACCAGTCTTTCACCGTCCACGGACCCAACGCTCCGTAGAAAATCGACCGACCCGATGTGAAGTACGTCTCCTGATTCGCCGAAACGCCCGCGCCCGGAGTAAGTCCTTCCTTATAGCAATTCTGGGCAAAAGTCAGCGCCGCCACGAAGTTATCGCTGTCTATCTGCGCGTGCCAGCCCGAATCATCCGCCGTGAAATAAGTGGCATTATTGCTGAAAACGGTGTTTTGGAAATCAAGTCCGCTTATGACCGACTGCTCAGATCCCAAGACCGTCTTCAGCTTCTTGCCGATATCCATAAACTCATTGAAATTCATCGCGTCGGTAGAGCTTAATACCCGGTTCACGTCGATCCTGCTTCCGGGATTCGCGCTGTTATATTTCTGCACCGCGTCATTTAAAAGTCCGGTGTTTACCGCCATCGCGTAGGGTCCCATGTCCTTCGGAAGCCCGTAAAGCCTCGCCGCGTCCGATTTGCCCGCCTTCATCTTTTCAGCGTCAAAGTAGTAAATCTCATATCCTTTGAGGTAAAGATCATCGAGAAATTCCTGATCCAGATGATCCGTGATATCAGCGAGTTTCCCCGACGCCACAAACCTTAAGAACATGTCGTCCTGAAGCATGAAGACGTCAGGCAAATCGTCGCCCATGCCGTCTAAAGCCACCTCATACGAAGTATCATCGGCATACCACTCTAAGTTCGCGAGAATGTTGTCGTGCGTCTGGTTGAAATCATCCACGAACTGCTGATAGTTCGACTTCTCCGTATCAAGACCGCGTCCCGTAAACGTGATGTCCACGACCTCGCCGCTTTCCAGACTGTTCCAGCCTTCCTCGCTGTGCTTGTCAGTGGTCTGCCCTTTTCCCTTGCTGTCTCCCTTTGCCTTGTCCTTACTGCCGCAGCCCGCGAGCAGCGCGAGCGACATGACCGCAACCAACGCAATCGAAATGATCTTCCCGAACTTCTTCCACTTCATCAGCTCATACCTCCTATAGTCCGCGGATTTCTCATCCGCACATCCCGCGTCTTCCGGACACATCCTTCTGTACACATCCTTCAATACCTTCTACACCGATATCAACCTTCTATTTATTTCTGACTTCGCAAATCATCTAAGGCTGACTGCTCACTTTCCCCCTATTATGTCCTTATACGTGAAGCTGTTAAACATCATCGACGACTGATCCTCGGCATATAGTCCGATATATCCCGTGAGGAATGCTTCCTTATCAAACACATCTATAACCTGCTCATCTTCTATCGACACACTGATCCGCCCGTTCACCGCCTTCACCGTGACCTTAAGCGGCGTCGCCGAGAACAGCTGTCCCGACGTCTTCGCTGACGCTAAAGCCTTCTGTTTATCATAAAGGCGCTTTGAGAGTCTCACGGACGATCTCTGAATCTCGAGGAAATAGCCGCTGAAATTGGTCCCGAGTTTTACCGTCCCCGAATTTGTATACGAGTAATCATTCATGCGAAACAGCACGCCGCACGAGCCGTTCGCGAGGAGCCTCACCTTCACCGAGAACTCGTAGTTGCCGTTGCCCTTATTCCCCGTGAGAACGAGCGTTCTGGGGTCCGCCGCGCTGGTTACGATACCCTGCTGTGTCACGGACGGCGTGCCAAGCTCGGAGCGAAATACCGTGTTCGCCCTGTCGGTAAGCGGGTCATTCGCCTCGGCCGCGGTCGAAGCGCCGCGTTCAGCCGAGAAGCTCAGCGCGTCAAGCGTGCCGCTGTATACACGGATTTTCAGCGTATGCACGCCCTGCTCCTTTATCTCGAAATTCCCCGCGTGAACGTTCGCGTATTTTGCCTTGCCGAAATCATCCTTAGTCGGCGTATCCATAAGGAAAATCGTCTCATTGTCCACGATCGCCTCGAAAACAGCTCCGGCGCTGTCTTTTCCCGCCGTCATGTTCAGAGCGTAAAGCCCCGCGGCGGGAGCGTTTACCGTATACTTGATCCAGTCGCCCGCTGAAAGAACCAACGAACGCGCCTCGGGGGAAGCGACCTTCTTCGTGGTCTCCTTCTCACCCTGACGGACGCCGTCGGCCGTAACCTTGCCCTTCGCCAGTGAGAAACCGCGGTTTTCTTCCTTCATGTAGGCGTACGCCGGCCAGCTTCCGCCCCGAAGATCCTTCACGGTCTCGAAATCCGACGTCCCGAAAGCGTCATTCGTGAACGCGAGCGTGCAGGGCGTCCCGTTTCCGAAGCCTATCTTCCCCGAGGAAAGAGGCGTAGAAAGATTGATGACCGCCATGTTGTCATAGTAGAGAACCGCCTTTGACGAACCGTTCACAAGTTTTACTATGTGCTCCGAGTCAGCGTTGGTGGATGTGGATATCTGCGCCTCCCCGAGTGACTTTGATCTGCCGTTTTTAATCTGATTTAAAGTAAGAGTGTCCCCGTCTATCAAAGCCTCCACATAGTTTGAAGCGTCCGTCGCTCCGAAGATGACGCTGCCCTTGCCGCCCGAAAGCTTTAGCGACAATTCCGCGGTATACACGTCCTTAGTGGACTCAGGGCTCACCTTCATACCTCCGAGAGATTCAAGAGATTTTACGTCTCCCATAAAATCCGGCATGGAAGGCTGCGGACGCTCGTAGTTTCCGATACCGTTTGTCAGCACGTACGCGCCGTTTGTGAAGTACTGCGTGATGGCCAGCCTTCTGCCGACGTCATGCGCGGCGTTCTTATGATCCACGCGGTTGGCTATGTGAAACGCCGTGTAAATGCTGTCGATATTCGGCCCCACCGCGTTGCTGCTGTGTCCCGTTCCCCTGAATGTGGTGACGTCGCATGAGCCGGTGACGGAGTTATACGGTACAAGCGCTTCCTCGTCCATGCCCGATGACTCGAGGATGACGTTATCCCACACGGACATCAGACCCTCCAGCGGGCTCTTCGATTTCGTATATGAATACCCCACGCGATAGGACGCGCTCTCGACATGATTTCCCGTATACGTCATGTAATGATAGCCGTTTCGCGAGAAGAATCCCGGTCCCTCGGTCCAGCCGCCCAGCCTCGCGGAGGAAATATCCACGATCTTATCCTTGTCAAGCACGACTTTGCAGTCTTTTATGTCGCCGCTCGGGCCGTCCTCGAAGTCAATAGGTACGGCTGAAATCGCGTTTCTGGAGCTGTTCGCGCTCACAAACCAGAGAGAGCCGTCATCGGAAAGCGCGAACGACCCGTCTATGCCCAGATCCTCATTTTCGGAAATCACGCGAAACGGCCCCTCGGGCGTCTTGCTTCGGAGAAAATAGTGTCCGTGCCCGTTCTGTGACTCGCACATGTAAAACCAACCCTTATAATATATGACCTCGGGCGCGAAGGCTCCCTCGGTGGGCGTCTCCTTCGGATTTCCCTTATCGAGAAACACCAGACCGTCTGGGTCGGTGTCCGGATCATAAGCCCAGCCTAGCTGCGTCCAGTCAACGAGATTATCGCTCCTCCATACTCCGATTTTCCTTCGGGTCGTCTCAAATGCCGCGACAGGAGTCGAACAATAGAGATAATAGCGGTTCCCGTGGCGCATGATGAACGGATCTCCGACGCTGTAAGATACGCCGTTAAACGGCACGTCTATGTAGTTGTGATATGTTTTGTAATCCGCGTTGTTTAGTTTCACCACAGTCTCTCCCTCATCCGTGGGTGTGCGTTTCGTAATGTCATACGCCTCCGCGGGAGAGGACGGATCCTTCTTCTTCGTCTCCGTCTTCCCGCCGCACGCGGTCAGCGCGAGCGAGACAGCCAGACACATGGCCAAGGCCGATACCGCCCCTTTAAATTTTTTTCCCATACACAGTCTCCTTTATTTGATTTACTCATTTCATGACATCCGTGACGTCGGAGGGCATTTGCCGATCTCGCGCATTCGGCACTTAACATCTGCAGACCGGACCCCGCCGCGCCCGATTTATAACATCGCGGATCCCACCGTCACGCGGTTATGCCCTTGCGTGGTTTTGTTTTAGTTCCGCGTCCGATTTGATACGTCTCGGATCCCACCGCCACGGGGCGCATATCCTGCCGATCTTACGCCGATGTTTACCTTCCCTACACTAAAATCCCGCTCTGAATATAGCCTTGATCCTCGCGAGCAGAGCCTTGGCGGGCAAAAGCACCGTCCTCACCCCGGATGTCTCAACCTTCGCGTTTGTGCGCACGGGCGAGAAGCTCTCCTTTATGACATCATCCGGATCCACCGGCAGGAAGATGAGCCGCCTCGCGAAGGCATTGTCCGCGAACGAGGGTCTTATGAGCCCCGCTCTCATCGCGGCCGGAGCGTCATCTATCCTGACATTGGCGAAGCGAACGTTCTTCGAGGAAGCCTTAAATCCGACCTGTGTGGCGGTAGCGTACTGACTGCTGATTAAATACTCTCTATTCTTCAGATCGGATCCGTCCGGCTCGCCGCCGTTTGCCGCCGCCAGCTTCTTTCCTGTTTCCACCGTGAAGAGCTGCTCGCCGTCTATGGATATATTCCAGACATTCCCTGTTCTGCGGACGCTGAATGTAAATGTTACTTCCTCGCCCCTCATGTCTCCCGCCAGATACGCGCCCATCTTTTCCGAATAGCGGCTCCCTTTAAGCGCGCTCCCGGTCAGGGCATAATTTCCGAGATTTTTCACTGCACTGTCGCCGTCAATAAAGCCCCATATCCGAATGGAACCTCTGAGGTTCGCGCTTGTCTCCGGTACCGTGTAACGAATTATGCCGATCCACAGGTACTGATACCCGTTAAATGTCGAGCCGCCTGAATCAAAGCCCGTCGCAAACACGGGGCCGGTATCGACCGCGCCGTCAAAGTCGCCCGGATTTTCCGGCATTATCATATCTACGGAGTAAACCTTGCCGTCGGTAAAATCATCCGCCGTGGAATAGAGTGACTCGAATAAATTGCCCTCTCCGATCGGCTTATAGGAGCCGTCCTCCTGCAGCGTAAACTTCGCGTTAACTCCCGTATCTCCCGTAACCCGCGTTATGTCATAAACCGCGTGGATATGGATGTCGCCTGTCTCGACTGTTACATTTATGCCATCCGACACTTTCCCATTCGTGCCGTCATAGGCCCACGCGATGAAGGGACACTCTGTCTCTCCTACCTTAAGCGTCAGTCTCCCGCCCAACCCGGAAAGCTTATCGGCGCCTAGCGACTCACCGGGTATCAGTTTGACGGCATCGACCTTGGACGGTATGTTCGTCCTAAAGTAAACCGTGCGGTAATTTGCGGGATCCGGCTCGACGTCCTTCGCCTCCTTAAGGCCGGGATTGGCAAAGCAGATATTCTTCGAGCTTGTGCGAAATCCCACGAGCTTTCCTTCACTTAAGGCGTTGTCTGTCACGGTGCCTGCTGTAGCGCCCAGTGAGGGTGAAATCGACTTTCCGGCCTCGACAGCGAAATACTCACGTCCGTCTATGCCGATGTACCATATGTTGCCCGCCCTGCGGAAACTGAACCTGAACGTCCGATCCTCAAGGCTCGCGCCGCCCTCCTTGTACTTCATAATCTTCTTCTCATATGCGGTGCCGCCAAGCGCGCCGCCGTTACCTATGAGATAATTGCCGAGACTTGTAGCGGTTCCGTTCACGATTTGCCAAATCCTTACGGATCCCTTGGATGTCTCTAAATTATCGGCGAGTGTCATCCTTATTATTCCCATCCACAGGAACTTGTCGGACTTGGTCGTAAAGGTCATGCCCGCCTCGTCAAAGCCCGTCGCCGCAAATACCGGACCGGAATCGGCCGCGCCGTCAAAATCCTTCGGATCCTCGGGGAAAATCATGTCCACGGAGAATATTTTCCCGTCGGTCAGCTGCCAGTCAAACAGCGTCGACTCCGCGAGCGCGTTCGTCCCCATCCCCGTCGGTTTATAAAAGCCCTCGTCCGTCAGAATGAACGCGGATGTCGTGCCGATGTCATAATGCGCCACAAGCGTCATATCCTTCGTGATCGCAAAGTTATCCGGCACCTTCCTGCCCGTTTCCTTATCGACCCAATAGAGGAAATCGTAGCTTTTCTCCTTCACTGTCTGCGCCTTAGGCCTCGGCAGATCCGCGGATGAGACTGTTTCCCCGGTCATGTATTTCTGCGCCGGGATCTCATCCTTCGCGGCGGTCTCGAAGGTTATCGTGCTCTTATAATCGTCCTGATTCACGTCCGTTATACTTATATTCCCGAAACGGACATTCATCGTGTTCGAACGAAATCCGACAAGCAACCCGTCCTTATATCGGTTGTTCAAAAGGAGCGTTCCGCCCTCATCCGGGCTTTTCGGCTTCGGAGTGACGGGCTTTCCGACCTCCAGGACGAACTCGGCGTCGTCCGCTTTCAGATACCAGGTATTACCCACCTTTCTTACGGTAAACGTGATCTTAGGCTCCGTCCCCCTCATCTGACCCGCGAGATACTTAGTCATCTTCGCCGCGTACCGGGTGTCCTTAAGCGCGGTATTCGCGTTAGACGGCAATACCATATAGAACGCGAGGGAACTGAGTCCCGCGGAGGTCTGTGCATTTTGTGGATGGCCCCATATACGCAGCGATCCGCGATAACCGCGACCCGGATAAGTCGTATCCAATGACGTGCCGTTCGGATCGTGCGAACGCAGAACCGAGGCCCATACATAGTCGTCCATAAATGCCGAAGACTTCTCGTTAAACCCGGTCGCCGCGAACACCGGTCCGGCGTCGCCGTTAAACTTTGACGGATCCTCGGGAAGTATCATGTCCACGCTGAATATCTGCCAGTCATTTAACTTCCAGTCAAAATAGGTAGTCTGCGCCCCGGTGCCTGTGACGGTCGGCCTGTAGGTGCCGTCGTCCAAAAGCTCAAACCTCGACGTGGTGCCTGTGTCGTACTGAGCGAAAAGGTGCACGTCGCACGTGGGCATTTTGAAATTTGACTGCACGGGAAGACCGGTGCTCTCGTTCACCCAGTAAAGGAACTCATAATTTTTGCCCTGCACGTTTCGCGGGGGCTGCTGCGGAAGAACCACCGTCTCGCCCGGATAGCACGCGCGTGGATTTACCTTTTGCGAGGTCTTCGTATCGAAATAAACGGTGTGACGGTTCGCCGGGTTTTGTTTCAATGTCTTCGCGTCTTTCAGCGTGACATTGGCGAAACGTATGTTCATCGTATTCGAGCGAAATCCGACGAGCACTCCGTTCGCGTATCTGCTGTTCAGACTGAGCGTCCCGCCCTCATCCGGCTTCACGGGCGTCGGAAGTATGGGAGAATCGACTTCCACCGTGAAATACTCGATCCCGTCTATGCCGATATACCACGCGTTTCCCGACCTTCTAATCGTATACGTGAAGCTCGTCTCCTTATTCGTCCTGCCGCCGTTTAAATAGGCGCTCATCTTTCTCTCATATGGACTGCCTTTAAAGGTCTGATTCGGCAGCATATAAAAAGCGAGGGAACTTAAGTTCGTATTCGTCTCGGCGTCCTTTTGTGAATTTCCCCAGAAACGAAGGGCGCCGCGATAGTGAACCTTCGGATATAACACGTCCAGAGATGTGCCGTTCGGATCGTGCGAGCGCAGAACCGATGCCCACACATAGTCGTGCTGCGTAAATGTCGAAGACTGCTCGTCAAACCCCGTCGCCGCGAACACCGGTCCCGCGTCGCCGTTAAAGTCGGCGGGATCCGCGGGGAGTATCATGTCCAGAGAATAGACTTGCCCGTCCTGAAGCTTCCAGTCGCGGAAGGTGGTCTGCGCCCCGGTTACCAGCGGCCTGTAGGTCCCGTCGTCAAGAAGCTCGAACTTCGATGTGACGCCGGTATCGTACTTCGCGTAGAGGTACATGTCCGTGCCTTCCATCCGAAGATCTTCCGTGATCGCCTGACCGGTGCTGGCGTTTACCCAGCACACATACGGCACGGGGGTTCCTCCAACCACGCGATCGGTCGCCCTCGGAAGATCCGCGACGGGGATCCTGTCGCCGAACCTGTACTGCCTGGGCTCTATCGACTCCATGGTACGGGTATCGAAATAGACGGTGTGTACGTTCGTCCAGCCCGCGTGAAGAGTGATGACTCCGTTTACGGCCTTATCCTCGTCAAGCGGCACCGTCGCCGTATCCTTACCGTCCGCGTCATACGACCACGACGTGAAGCTGTAGCCGTACATCTTCGGGTCGGACCCCGAGGCCGGAGTCGGAAGCACGAACTTCTCTCCCGGAGTATACTTCCCGTCCTTAACCGGGGCCCCGCCGTGGCTGTTGTACTTCACGACATAGGTCACAGGCGAGGCTTTCACCACACCCTTATCCTCCTCTTTCCCGCAGCGGGATACCAAAAGGATAACGGCCAGAGCTACGACAGCGAGTACGCATACGCATCCCACCGAAATCCCGATGACCTTCTTCTTACTCTTCATGACCACACCTCCTTTGCCGCCGACTAAACTGACTATTCACATGATGTTCGCCTGATGTCGTTGAAAATGTCCGAAACCGCCTCATACATTGCCGTTGTCCGTCGCAATCTGCGTAGTCTTTAGTATTTGCGACTATGATTTACCGGACAGCCTTGTGCGCCCCAACAGGATCACCGCCGGGCTACTCGTTACACGGCCCTTTTTGCGGCGTGGTGGTCGGCCCGTGCACCACCAGTACATCCTCGCCGCCCTCGGTCTCGACGAACTTCATCTCATCGTAACAAAGATATCGCGGTGAAATCTCCGTGGGACTGAAATGCTGATGATAATATATGAAAAGCTTCCCGTCCGGGGTTTTAAGAAGATCCGCCGCTCCCGTCCCGCGGGTAAGCCCAGTGGAGCGAAGGATGGGATTGTACCTGTACTTGCGGTAGGGCCCCAGGGGATTTTCGGCCACGGCGTATCCCTCGGCATAATTACCCTTGTAATGGGATCCCGCGTACACCATGTAATAAAGATTCTTATGCTTCACGATGACTCCGCCCTCGACCACACGTGCGAAATCACATTCCCAGTCCTCCTCCGGCACCACAAGCCGCCTAAGCGTCCCGGGCACCGGCGTGATGATCCCGTCATCGGCGTTTACCCGAAGGCCCCAGACCTCGTTGGCGTTATTAAAGCGCACGACGGTGAGATAGAGCTGCCCGTCATCGTCGATGAACGGATGGCCGCCGATCTCATCCGCGTCCTCATGAAGCGGACGGAAGGTCTTCGATTTAAAAGGCCCCAGAGGCGACGGCCCGGAAGCGTAGGCTATCTGAGTACGGCGCATCCCGCGCTCATCGGGCGCCGAGTGAGACGAGTAGATGAGATAATAAAGTCCGTGCCACGAAAATACGTACGGACTCATAAACTCATTGTCTCCCCAGCCGTCCTCGCCGTTAAATATCACCTTCGGCTCTGACCAATGTATCATGTCCTTCGACGTATAGCACTGAAAGAGCGACATATCCTGCGTATCGGTGAAATAAAGATAATACGTGCCGTTTTCATAAAAGACATACGGATCCGCGCCGTATACCACGGGATTGCGGTAATATGTTTCCTCGC
>CAYLRF010000013.1:6609-18177 GCA_964385995.1 uncultured Faecalimonas sp. | reverse complement strand
CTCGTAAATCGCGCAAACCCCGGTTTCGCGAAACATCCGCGCCAGCGACTCCATCTTCTCCTTATCCGGAGGGATCGTCTCCTCCGGCATACCATAGGTCATCCCGAGCGCCTCGTACTTTGACTCGGCGAAATGATGATACGCGAGAAGCCTTACCTTCCTCACGTGAAGCGGGGCCAAAAATTCGGCTATATCCTCCATCTGTCCGTCATTCATGCCCGGTATGACAGGCACCCGCACCTCCACGTCCGCCCCCGATTCGCAGAGCATGGCAAGATTTTCGAGGATGACGGCGTTGTCGCGCCCGGTCAGCTTTTCATGGACTTTCGGATCAATCGCCTTCACGTCATACAAAAATGTATCCGTATACGGCATTGCCGCCCTCAGGGCCTTCCCCGGCACGTATCCGCAGGTATCGACGGCGGTATTTATCCCTTCTTCCTTCAGTCTTTTTAAAAGCTCCGTCGTAAACGCGCTCTGCGCTAGAGGCTCGCCGCCCGAGAGCGTGACTCCCCCGCCCGAATGCTCAAAAAAGAGCCTGTCCTCAATAAGCCTCGGCAGTATCTCCTCTACCTCGACATCCCTGCCGTAGCAGGTGAAGGCCTCCCCGGGGCAGACAGTCTCGCATCTTCCGCAGGCGACGCAGCGGCTTCTGTCATATATATGGCGCCCGTCCCGAGTCACGTTCGCGTCGCAAAGATGCGTGCACGCGCCGCAGTTTATGCATTTTTGCGCGTAATAAGCGATCCCGGGCTTTTTTGATATCCCCTCCGGATTGTGGCACCAGCGGCATCTCAGCGGGCAGCCTTTAAGGAAAAGTGTGGTGCGTATCCCGTCGCCGTCATGCACCGCCATCCTTTTTACCGAGAAAATCCGTCCCCGCATTTATTACTTCCTTCTTTTATAAAATCCGCCGACCTATCGACCGGCCACGCGTCATGCCGTAAGCTTACTGCACTGCAGGATAAATTCGTCCTGCTCCTCGCGCGAGAGATTCACGAAATACACGTTCCATCCGCACAGGCGCACCTGAAGATTTTGATATTCCTCCGGATGTTCCTGCGCCCGCCTTAAGCAGTCGACGTCAAGGACATTAAACTGCACTCCCATACCGCCCATGGCGAAGTATGTCTCAAGCATGGCGACGAAGGCATTAAGACCGTCCTCGCCGCTCACCATCGTCGGATGAAGCATTACATCCAGCACGGTGCCGTCGGAGACCGCGTCGTAGCCCACGCCCGCCGCCGACTTCATCATGGCGCTCACGCCGTTTTTATCAAGTCCCACGGAGGCGCACATATTTTTTGAAAGAGGCGTGCCGGCTTTGCGGCCGTTCGCTCCCGCCGCCGCCCGTTCGCCGTATGCCATCCTCCAGTCGACCGAGAACATGCCGAAGCGAAAGACCCCGCCGCGTCCGTTCGGTCTGCCGGAGATGATGTCCGAGGCGAACTTCGCCAGATCCTTCGCGAAAGCGTCCGGCGTCGGATCGCCGTTGCCGTATTTCGGATAATCCCTGATACATTGCAGACGGAGCGATTCGTTGCCCTCCCAGTTGTTCTTGAGGATCTCGCGAAGCTCGTGAAGCGTCACGCGCTTTTCTTCGTAGACGAGTTTTTTAATGACCGTCAGGGAGTCGACCGCGTCGGCCATCGCGAAGATGACGATGGAGGAATTATTGTACTTCGCTCCTCCCTCATATACATCCCTGCCGTCCCTTACGCACTCCTCAAAGGTGGCGGAGAGAAACGGCGACGGGTTCATCTTCATATATTCGCGCTCGGTAAGCGAGATCTTCTCCATGGAACACTCGGCGAAATACCGTAGCTGCTCCTTCACGGCGGCGTAGAAATCATCGAAAGAGTCAAAATCCTCGCCTGTCTCGGGTCCGACTTTTTTGCCCGTCATAAGATCCCGACCGTTTGTCATGGCGGCCTCGACGGTCTTTTCCACGCTCAGGCGTCCGTTGCATGTGCAGGGGATCTCCTTTCCCGCGGCGGCGGGCTCATAACAGCCTATAAGCAGGTAGTCTCTGGCGTCCTTTATATCCTCTCCGATACCGCAAAGCGCCGGGATGACCAGGTCATCGTTTAAGAAGACGAAGCTGTTCTTGCCGTCCCGTATGGAGGAGAGTACTTTTTGCAAAAGCTCCTTCGGCGTCTGTGAATTACAGCGTATGTGTATCTTCGGATCCTGTATGTCAAGCGCGATGTATTCGTCGAGGATGAGATAAGTCATCTCATTTGTCTTATCCTTCCCGTCCCTGCCGAGCCCCGCGAGGGTAAATGGAGTGTTGTTTATGTTTCCGACGGCGCAGAACTTCAAAAGAAAATGATCGATGAGCTGCCGCGTAAGCTCCTCGTTACAGCCGCCTTTGCCCAGGAACGGATAAAGCGTCTGATCAAGCCGGCTCACGGAGCGGCAAAATTCGCCCTCCACATACTCCTGCACGCGGTAGACAAGAAAGATGAGCTGCATAGCCTCCGCGAGCGTCGCGGGCGCTCTTTCGGTAAGCGCGCGCAGCGTGGCAGCAGTCTCCTTCGCGTAAGGCCCTCCGGCGCGGATAGCGGTATCGGAAAGACGAAGCGCGTAATCCGAGAAGGCGTCAAGGACGGCGATCGAGCAGTCGTAAAACTCGGCGCGATCCTCCCTGCGGCTCTTTACAAGCTCACGTCGCATACCGGGGATACCGAGGCTAAGCACTCTCTCCCAGTCAGGGGCGACATGTCCGAAGTCGGCCTCGGCTATATAGCACAGCGTATCCTCGGCGTTCGCGTTCTTCGCGAAGACTTCCCTAAGCTCGCCTTCCTCACACCCGCGCATCCACGCCCTGCGCACGTCGCCCCGTATGATATTCGCGTGCTCGATCGCGTCCGCGAAGCGGCACGCGGGGGAAACCTGCAGTCTTGAATGTCTCAGCACGAAACAGATAAGCTCCGTCTTTATGACGCGCCTGCTCTTTTTCCCGCCGTTTGCGAGAATCTTTTCACATTCCGAACGGACCTCATCAAGTGGCATCCCGCTTTTCGGATCGAAAGGAAGTGAGTATTGCTTTAAAATCTCTTTTTTCTCGGTGATACTTACCATGTCGCGCTCCTTTGTCACTATATTTGACATAAATGCGGCCGTTCATTGAAAAATTTGTCATACATCCAAATTTTTGCCCCCCCCCCCAATGAGAATAGGCATACGGCCAAAGCCGTCCGAATCAGACGACATTACTCTTTATGCTGTGAATTTTATCGGAAAAAAGAGAAATGACAATGCACTATACGTGCAAATAAATTGCACTTTTCGCGCATATGTGATAATCTGTGGCGTGGGGGACGCAGGAGAGATGTTCCACACGGCAGCGAAAAGGCAAAACATATGTCACGCTCCGCGGGAGGACAGGAGAGATATTCCACCGGGCGGCAAGTGAGCGCCTGACCTGCCTGCCTCCCCGCTAAAAAGAAGGCGGGGAACCGACAGGGCGTCGGATGCCCGTAGAATAAGGTTTCTTACAGGATTTGGAGGGAATTTTCAGCGGTAGTGTTTGACAATACCCGAAAGGAGACGGGATATGACGAATGATTTGGCGGTGACAAATGTCATCAATGTCTATAAGGCGAGCATGGTCAAATGGCGCATGCCGGCGAAGATTTACAGGCCGGCCAGCGCTCTTATATATTTCACGGACGGGGCGATCACTTATCACTTCGATCACGGCGATGAGACGGCGACAGCGGGGTGTATGCTTATCTTCCCGCAGGGACTGCACTATAACGGCGACGCGCAGTCGGAGACGCAGAGCTACTTTGTGATCGATTTTAAGACGGCAAGTCCCGATGAGCTAGGCGAACTTGGGCTACCGCTTGTCATCCGCGATATAGGGGAATGGGAAAAACACTCGTTTATCGAATGCGAGAAGATTTGGAGAACAGGTTCGCTTGACGCGCCTCTCCTGCTTAAAGAGCGGATTTACGGACTCCTCGCGAACGCGCTTCGTCACAGGAGAAGCTCATATGACGCCAAGCTTCTTCAGGAGATAGTAAGCTATCTGCACAGGCATTATACGGATCAGGATCTTTGCGTATCCGGCGTGGCCGAGAGATTTAATGTCAGCGAGTCGCAGCTTAGGCGGATCTTCGCGAGGGAGTTTGGCTTAAGTCCCATCAGGTATATCTTAAACCTTCGGATTACCCTCGCGAAAAACCTCCTGTCCTATGAGCACCTTTCCGTGAAGGAGACGGCGGAGAGGTGCGGCTTCCAGTCGGAAGCATACTTTAGCAGAAGGTTCAAGATCATCACGGGGCGCACCCCGGGAAGCCTCCTGCAAAGATAAAATTCAGTTATATTCACATCAAATTCACTTTGCCTTCGCCGATTTCATCCTTGCGCTCGCGGACGGCAGGGGCTTAAGGTAGGCGATGTCCTGTTTCGGTTCATTTTGATCAAGTTCATAGTTTTCCTCACCCGTAAACCATGATCTGTTGTAATTTGCGTCTGTGGTATTTAACGCGATCGCGTTTCCTCCTGCGGCCGTGTTTCCCTTAAAGCTTCCCTTCTCGCCGTTATCGCCCGTAAGCAAAACCAGATAATGTGAGAATATCGCGCCGCCGTTACCCGTCGCCTTATTGTTCGTAAATACGCACGCCGCGAGCCGCACGGCCTGAGCGCCCTTTCTTTGCACGTCGCTCCATACGGCGCCGCCGTTACCAGTCGCGACGCATCCGTCAAACGTACAACCCTTAGCCTCGGTCACTCCTCCGTCGTTAGCGGCTATGGCGCCGCCGTTGGCTTTCGCCTCGTTTTTATCCGTGAACCGGCAGTCAGTGAGCGTGGCCTTTGAAGTCTGCTCTTTGTCATTTCGCACCGCTATGGCGCCGCCTATCGTCTCGCTTGTATTTCCCTTAAAATCGCAGTCCGTAGCCGTGGTCTGCGAGCCGCCTGTCACCGCTATCGCTCCTCCGCCGTCGATATTATCCGCGGTTGCGGAACCGAGGCTTTTATTTTTACTGAACTCACATCCCGTGGCCGTGACCTGTGATTTGTCTCTTTCCGCTATCGCGCCTCCGCCGACCGCCGCCGAATTTCCCTCAAACGTATATCCCGTGACGGTCACCGACGCGCCATTTATGAGTGATATCGCTCCGCCGCCGTTTTTCTTTGTCTGATTATCCTTAAATGATATCGGCTCTTTTTGACCGCACGCGGTGACAACCTCCTTACCCTCGGTGCGCGTGACGGTCACTGTCACTCCCAAAAGGGCGACAGCCCCGCCGCCGATTCCTTCCAGGTCGCCCTTTTCATTTATGTTTCCGTCAAAGGCTGTGTCCGTCACGGTAAGGCTTCCCTTATTTGCCATCATGGCGCCGCCGCCGTAGCCTCCTCCCTGACTTGCGGTATTATTCTTAAATACGCACTCCGCGAAGGCCGTATTCGCGTTCTGATTGTTCTGGTAAAACGCGCCGCCCTGAGCCGATGAGGTGTTGTTCTCAAAGAGGCAGCCCGTGACCGTAAGCGCAGCCGAGGAATTTGACATGGCCCCGCCGCAGTTATTTGCCGTATTATTGCCCGTAAATTTCGAGTTTGATATGTTTATCACGGGCGGCGCGGGCGGATTCGCGGCCTTCGTCATGGCTATGGCCCCACCGTTTGCCCTGACATCATTCGCCTCGACGGCGCACTTATTTTCCGTGAACTCACAGCCGGTGACCGTGGCGTTTGACAGTATGTAAGCCGCGCCCGCGTCGCTCTTTGCCTTATTTTCCGTAAACCTCGCGTTTGTCATGTCAAGCTTGCCGTTGCCGTTATTGTGATTGTAAACGGCTCCGCCTCTCGCGCCCGACGAATTTTCAGTGAAAACCGCGCCGTCTATGCTAAGCCTGTCGCAGAATACGGCGCCTCCGTCGCCGTCGGCGTGATTGCCCGTAAACGTACACCCACCCGTTATCTTCATCGGCTGATCGACTCTCTCGACGTCGCACCATATCGCTCCGCCCTTACCCGCGGCCGAACATCCGTCAAACGTGCTCGCCCCTCCTACCTCGGCCGCGCCGCCGTCCGTCACCGCTATGGCTCCGCCGTTACCCGCGGCCTCGTTTCCTTCCGTGAACCGGCAGTCGGTGAGGACGGCTTTTGAATTGTTGTTCTTCACCGCGATCGAGCCGCCCCCGTCATAGGTACCGCTTCCCGCGCTCGTATTTTGCTTAAAGTCGCAGTCCGTGGCCGTAGCCTGCGAACCTCCCGTCAGCGCTATCGCTCCGCCGCTTCCGGTGGCTTCATGACCCGTAAACGTGCTTTTATTTGCCTTAAGCGTCCCTCCGGCCTCGACAAATACGGCTCCTCCGTCACCGGTTACGCTGTGATTTTTTACCTCGCAGTTATCAAGCGTTAAGGAGCCGGTCGAGATCCACGCCGCGCCTCCGCCGCCCTGACACGTATTTTTACCGAACTCACATCCCGTGGCCGTGGCCTGCGAGTTGTCTCTCGCGGCTATCGCGCCTCCGCCGGCCGCCGACGAATTTTCCTCAAACTTATATCCCGTGACGGTCACCGACGCGCCCTTTATAAGCGATATCGCTCCGCCGCCGTTTTTCTTTGTCTGATTATCCTTAAATGATATCGGCTCTTTTTGACCGCACGCGGTGACATCCTCCTTACCCTCTGTGCGCGTGACGGTCGCCGTCACTCCCAGAAGCGCGACAGCCCCGCCGCCGATTCCTTCCGCGCTCCCGTTCTCATTTATGTTCCCGTTAAAGGCGGTGTCCTTCACGGTAAGGCTTCCGTTATTTGCCATCACGGCGCCGCCGCCTGAGCCTCCCGCCACGCTCCCCGTGTTTGTCTTAAATATGCACTCCGCAAAGGTCGTATTCGCGTTCGGATTGTTCTGGTAAAACGCGCCGCCCTGAGCCTGTGATGTATTATTCTCAAAAAGGCACCCCGTGACCGTAAGCGTAGCCGAGGAATTTGACATGGCCCCGCCGCAGTTATTTAATGTCTGATTGCCCGTAAATTTCGAGTCCGATATGTTTACCGTGGGCAGTGTTGTATTCTTTGTCATGGCTATGGCGCCGCCGTTCGCCGTGGAAGTAGCGTCGACGGCGCACTTATTCTCAGTGAACTCACAGCCGGTGACCGTGGCGTTTGACAGTATGTAAGCCGCGCCCGCGTCGCTCTTTGCCTTATTTTCCGTAAACCTCGCGTTTGTCATGTCAAGCTTGCCGTTGCCGTTATTGTGATTGTAAACGGCTCCGCCTCTCGCGCCCGACGAATTTTCAGTGAAAACCGCGCCGTCTATGCTAAGCCTGTCGCAGAATACGGCGCCTCCGTCGCCGTCGGCGTGATTGCCCGTAAACGTACACCCACCCGTTATCTTCATCGGCTGATCGACTCTCTCGACGTCGCACCATATCGCTCCGCCCTTACCCGCGGCCGAACATCCGTCAAACGTGCTCGCCCCTCCTACCTCGGCCGCGCCGCCGTCCGTCACCGCTATGGCTCCGCCGTTACCCGCGGCCTCGTTTCCTTCCGTGAACCGGCAGTCGGTGAGGACGGCTTTTGAATTGTTGTTCTTCACCGCGATCGAGCCGCCGTTTCCCGTGGCTTCATGACCCTTAAACGCGCTGCTGTCCGCCTTAAGCGTCCCTCCGCTCTCGATAAGTACGGCTCCTCCGTCACCGGTTACGCTGTGATTTTTTACCTCACAGTCATCAAGCGTTAAGGAGCCGGTCGATATCCACGCCGCGCCTCCGCCGCCTTTTCCGACCGTGTTTTCCTCTATCTCATATCCCGTGACCGTAAGCGCGCTGCCGTCAAGTATCGAGAAGGCTCCGCCCGCCGTGCCGGAGGAATTCCCCGAAATGCGCCCCCGTCCCGAGACAGTGACTTTCGACGTAGGATTCGCGCCGCAGACGTTAAAGACACCTCCTCCGTTCTTCGAGGCGGTATTGTTCAAAAAGTCGCAGTCGGTAAACGTCGCCTCACTTTGCGATATGTTCGCGACCCCGGCCCATGTAAGCGCCAGATTCTCCCTAAATTCGCAGTCGGAGAAATCGACCGTGGCCGCCTCCGCTTTCAGTACGCCTCCCGAGGCTTTCGTGCTCTCATTTTTCTTGAAATTACAGTTTACGAATTTGCCCGAGGTTCCCTTGGCAAAGAGGATCGCGCCGCCTGAGCGACCGCCCCTGTTTCCCGTAAAATCGGCGTTTTCGCACTCGGCGTACGACTTATTTCCTATGACATATAAAGCGCCGCAGCCGCCTGTTGTGTCGTCCGTGACGCGTCCTTCATTTTCCGTGAAATCGTATCCGTCGGAAGAGAAAGAAGCGCCGTCCTGCACGGCCACAGCCCCGCCGTAGGCTGCCGCCTTGTTTGCCCTAAACACGCCCGAACCCTCGCAGTACACATGACCCTCCGCGGAGCCGTGTACGAAAAACGCACCGCCTATGTTCGCTTCGTTTCCCGTAAAGTCGCAGTCGTTTATGCGAATGATGCCCGAGTTGCAGTTAAGAGCGCCCGCGTATGTCTTGGCCTTATTGTATCTGAAATCGCAGTCCGTGAACGTAAGGACAGAGCCTTTGTCGCAGTTTGAGACCGCGCCGGAGCCTGTCAGATCCTCATTTTTCTCAAAAAGACAGTCGGTAAACGTGGCTTTCGTATTCGCCGCGAGCATCATGACTCCGGTCGAAGTCTTTGCCGTATTTTCCTTAAAGTCACAGTCGATACAGGTGAGCTTTGACGCGGGATTTTTGACATTGGGCGCGAAATAAATAGCCGCGGCGGGTCCGTCCGTGGTATTTTTCTCGAAGAGACAGCGGCGCAGCGTAAGTATCCCCTGATCGCAGTTTATCGCGCCCCCCAGTCCCTTTCCGTAATTTCCGATAAAATCGCTGTCGGCGACGGTCACTGCCGCGTCCGTCTCTATCTTTATCGCGCCGGTAGAGCCATAAGCCCTTCCGTTTCTAAAAGCGCAGTCCTTTATCGTCCCGGTGGCGTTCGGTTTAAAGACGATCGCCGCTCCCGATATGCCCGTCGCGCAGTTTTCGAAAACGCAGTCCTCTGCCGTGAAAAGACCTACAGACTCGCCCTGTCCGTTTGGACAGTTCACGTCGATGGCGCCGCCCTGCTTTACGAGCCCTGCGGTGTTCGTGGAGTCGATGTCGCGAAAGACGACATTTCTAACGTCCAAACTCTTGCCCGCGGCGTAAATACCGCGCCCTCCGACGATGTTCTCGAAGATACAGTTTTCTATCACGGCACGCGCCACGCCGCTACTGATATCGACCGCGTTATTGTACAGGTCGTGCGCGTGAACCCTTTTAATCTCCATCAGGTGACTGTTGCCCGCGGTGGTCCTTATCGCGCTGTTGCAATCGTAAAATTCTATGTATCCGCCTCTCGCGCCGCCCCGGTAAACGACATCCATTATGCCGTAGTTTGAAAACGCCCAGAGGGTGCAGTCATAGTATTTGCCGTCGGTGACCTCCGCCTCTCCCCGATTGTAAAGTATGTACGGAGCGTCGTGCGCCCTGATGTCGCCTCCTATCTTTATTTCGCCGCCGGGGCTTACGAAGAAGAGATTATCAGCGCTTCCCTGATAATCACCGCCGTCTATGCTTACCTTCCCGAAGGTATCGACGCTTACGGCGGATGAGTTCACGTTCGTGACAGCGACGGATTTAAGCTGCGCCTCACCGTCCGCGCGAACGCCGTACATCGAGACGTTTTCTATCACGCCTGCGTCGTACGTAAGACTTCCCCGCTTTGCCACGTTTATCCCGCTCGCTATGTTACCGCCGTCAAGCGTAAATCCGCTCACGTAAAGAGACGCGCCGCCGTTTACCCACATGACGGGAGAGCCGTATTGCATACCCGCGTCAGCCGTGATTTTACCCGCGCCTTTTACGGTCTTATCCTCCCATACGTCCATCGTGGATGTAACGGGGATCTCAGCCGTGACATTGATCTCAAGATCGCACTTTGCCGCCAGAAGCGCCCGAAGCGTCGCCTCGTCGGTCACGGACGCGGCCATGGCTCTGTACTCGTCGGGCGTCGGCTCCTTAGACTCATCCGACGCGCCCGGCATCTTACCTTCCGTCACCTTACCGCCCGCCGGCGTCTTTTCGGCTCCCTTATCTGGCTTAAAGACTGTCGCGCTTACCACGACGGACGCGATAACCACCGCAGCCGATATGACAGCCGTCACTATGATGGGAATATTGCGTGATTTCTTCTTCATAATTTTCCTCTCTCCTGACGCGTCCCGCGCGTCGTCCGGGTAGTTTCGGAAGTTTATTTCAAACTTTCCTCTCCTTAAAAGAGGAAGGTTTCTTTATCGACTTTATCCTTAAGAGGAGCCGCGGCTCTGATTTCCCCTAATTTACCTTAATGTGCCCGCTGGCGGCGTCCAATGTCCCGTAAAGCATACTGCTCCTATCGCGGCCCACCTGCACGTCATACGATCCGTCGCCCGACGTAGAGACAAGCACCGTGCCGTCCTGCGCCGTAAGGAGCGTGACGCACCCCGTGGAGCCGTAGGAGATGATGACACTGTCGGCGGGATTGTCCGCGGCCTCGGCCCCGTACTCGGCCACAGCCACCTTCGCTGAGACGGCGTCCTGCCATGTGAGGCTGTTGGAAGTCTTGTATCCGTGGTTATTTATCTTTATCACATCCGCGTCGAGCCTCGAGCCGAGCCGGGCCGCAATCTCCTCCTCATTTTTTATCAGAAGATCCCCGCCGATCAGAAATGAGGCGCTCTTCCACGTAAGCTTTAAAAGAAGCGAGCCTCCCGCCCACGCGTCGGTGCTCTGGCTGTAATCCGCATATCCTCTCGGAGGATTTAAGACCTCGACTTTTACTTCTCCCAGGGCGAACGAATCTCCCTCGGCCACGATTTGCCTTTGTATCCCCTTCGACTTCGCATCGGCCAGCAGCCTGTCGTATATCCTGTCTCCGACCTTCGCCCTGTCATAGGTTTTCGCGAGCTCGTTCATCTCCTCTGCCGGCAGGTTATATCCTCCCGTCACGAGCTTTCCTATGGGAAATGACTGCATGATGAGGCTGTAACCTTCCACATGCGTCATGTCGGCCATGGTGACCGCCGCGATGTCGATCTTCTCCACGCCGAGCTTTTTTAAGGAGCTTAGCAGATACTGGCTGTTCGCGCCCGTGCTGAAATCGATCAGCATGGTGGAGCCGTCGGGAGCGATGACAAGGACCGCGTCCCCGCCCCGGCGCTGTGTGCCCTTGCTGTCGGTTACGGAGCCGTCACTGCCGAAGAAATATACGGCCATCTTCCCGTTTAGTGCCGCCCTGTCATACAAAGCGTCCGCGTACGGCTCCGACACGGGAAGCGTCTCATCCCTGCCCGAGTCTTCCGTATCGCTTTCGGACGCGGAGACGTCAGGCTTTTTGCCCTCCTGCGTACCGGACGCAGAGCCTTTACCGGATTCCCCGGATGAGCCTTTCTTCTCCGCGGACGTGCCGCCGCAGGCGGTACACAAAAGTGCGCAGATAAGCGTAAGCGCCGCGAATACCTTAAGTCTGTTTCTCATCTTCATACCTTTCTTTATCTGAAAGATTTTT
>CAYLRF010000013.1:0-6509 GCA_964385995.1 uncultured Faecalimonas sp. | reverse complement strand
CTTTTAACGTATGTGCCGATTTTCGTTTTCCCGTAAAATTGCGGGAAAACCTGCTTTTCCCGGCTCCCGGCGTCTTATGTCCGTACGTGTACCCGCTCAGACACCGTATGCCGCTTGCCGCGGGAATTATTTCTGTCTTCGCGCGGTAGTCTCTATGCTCGTCTGCAGCGTGTAATTCGCTTTAGTCACGGCATCCTTTATGTCGATAGAGGGGTTACTTGTCACCTGCTTATACAGCGTCTTTCCCGCCTCCACGATACCGTCGAAGTCGGTCGAGTAAGCGCAGCGCGATCTGCCCGTGCTGTTCTTAAGCTTGGTCGAAAGATCGATCATCGACGGACAGTATTTGCTGATCTCATCCCTGTAAGCGGCGCTGTTTAGGATGTCGTCGCTGAACGGGATGTACCCCAGCTTCGCGCACCATGTCGCCTGAAGGTCAGTCGTAGCGACAAATTTCGAAAGCTCGTACGCGCCCTGCATCTCATCCTCATCGCCTGTATTGCAGATATAAAATCCCGTACCCATCACGTAAGGGTCATCCCTGTATTTGGCGTTATCGTCGACTCCCGGCATCGTGATATAAGCCATTTTCACCGAGGATCTTTCCGCCGCGCCGAAATAATAAGCTCCGTTTGAGTTTGTCCCCATGCAGAAACCGACGTCACCCTTCATGAACACCGGGATGATTTCCGTGGAAGCCGGCGCTCCGTAGGAATAGGCGATCTTATCTTTGTAAAGCTGCGCCACTATCTTCATCTGCTTCTCGATGGCGGCGTAGGTGGCTCCCTCGCACATCAGCGATTTGGTGGGAACGCCGTCCCAGCCGTCGTTTTGATCCATCACCTGAACGCCCTGCGCCACCAGCGGATCGTAGAACTCATCGCCCGATCCGTAAAATGAGATCCCGTACTTGCAGATGTTCTTTTGAACCATCTCCGTCGCGATCTTCGCTATCTTCTCAAAGCTTGTGAGATCGCTTAACGAATATCCCGCCTTCGCGAGAAGGTCGGTATTTACGAAATATCCGTAGGAGCTTAAGCCTATGGGAGACCCCACCATCCGGCCCTCGCGGTTCTTATAAGCGTTCTTCACCGAATCGTATATCTTATCCGTCCACTTGTCGGAATCGGCGTCTATGAAGTCCTGGATCGGCTTAATTATCTTCTTCTTTCCGCTCGCGTCATAGACCTGATCGTAAAATCCCACGGCCTGCGGCTGGCCGCATATGATCGAAGGCCATTCCTCGGATTTAAGCTGGGTGATCTTGTTTCGCATTTCCCCCGCTCCGCCCATCGTGACGTACTTCGCGGAATATTTATCCTGACCGGCGTTAAACTTATCCAGCATCTGCTGGAGGATGGCGTTATGCGAGTTCGGCCACAGACTCCAGACGACTATCTCCTTCCTGCCTCCCGAACCTGTTCCTTCCGAGCCTCCGACGCTTACGGTTCCGCTCTCCTTATCCGATCCCTTCCCGCCGCAGCCACCGAGCAGAAACGCTAAGCACAAAACCGCCGCGACCAACCTTACTGCCTCCTTTTTCATGACGATATGACCCTCCTTTAACTTTTAACCGCCCCGTTTGTGAGCCCCTCGACTATATAATCCTCACCGAATATGAAAAACAGCATCGGCGCCACCGATATCAGCATCGCCGCCGCTAGCATTTCTCCTCTGTGACCGTTCTCATCGCCCCACAGGGCCGCCATGCCGGTCTGCAGCGTAAACATCTTCGGATCCGTCGTGACGAGCATGGGCCACAGATAGGAATTAAAAATCCCTATGAAAGACGTGATCGCAAGCGCCGCGATGATGGATTTGCAAAGCGGCACGACTATCCTGAAAAGGTAGCGCATTTTCCCGCATCCATCCATGACGGAGGCTTCCCAGAGCTCTCTTGGAAGAGATTTCATGGACTGTCGAAGCATGAAGATGTTTCCCGCGCTCGCGAGGCTCGTGATCGTCATCCCCAGGTAGGTGTTGATAAGCCCCATTTCCTGTATGATCATGAAATTCGATACGATGATGACCTCACCCGGCACCATCATCGTGGTAAGATACAGCGTGAAAAGAAAATCCCTTCCCTTAAACTTATAAAACGAGAACACGAAAGCGCTGACGGTTGAAAGCAGCACGTTTACCGGAACTACTATCGCCACATGGATAAGGCTGTTCTTTAAATATGTAAGAAACGGATAGGTCTTAAAAACGTTTACGTAATTCACAAGCGTGGGATTTGCCGTAAACAAATGCACCTTCACGTCTTCCAAAGTCGCGTTGTCCTGAAGGCTTAAGAGAAATGTCATAAAGACCGGGAAGCTCACCGCCACCCCGATCAGGATCCTTATCGCAAGCCCGATATACTTTTTAACCCTCATGCCGAAATCCCCTAATTGTAAAACACCATCTTTTTCTCGAAAAAGAACTGCAGGCGGGTAACCGCGAATATGATGACAAACAGAACAAGTGACAGGCAGCACGCCGCTTCCATCTGAAGATTCGTGTTCGCCTTTGTCACGAGATTCAGCATCAGGGTAGTGGTGGACATACCGGGGCCTCCTCCCGTGAGGACCTTAAGCTGCGTGAATGTCTTAAAGGCGCCTATCGTGGTCGTAAAAAGCACGTAAAATATCTGCGGCGAGGCAAGCGGCAGCATGATCCTGAACGTCTTCTGCAGTCCGTTCGCGCCGTCTATCGTGGCAGCCTCCGTCACATCCTGAGATACGTTGCGAAATCCCGCCATGAGAAAGATATATGACGAGGCCATATGCCCCCACCCTATGACTATGCACACGCAGACCATGGCCGTCCTTTGATCGTAAAGCCAGGCGGTCTCTGTACCCAGCACGCTGTTTAGAAGTCCACCCGTCCCTCTGTAGATATAAAACCACATACAGCTTGTCGCGAGCGCGGGAATAACCATCGGAAGCGCGTAAAGCGTCTGATAAAGTTTCGAGCCGCGTCTCACCCTCGAGCTTAAAAGCGCGAGACCCATCGCGGTAACGAAGCTGAATACCAGCACCAAAAACGCGACCTTGAAGGTGTTGGCGAAAACCTCCCAGAAGAAGGGATCCCGAAACATCGACTTCCAGTTCGTAAGCCCCGCCCATCGGATGAATTTCCCCGTCGTGGTCGTGACGGCAAATGAACTGACTACCGTCTTCACGAAGGGATAAAACGTGAACATAAAAAGCAGGACAAACGACGGCAGCAAAAGCAGATACGGCACGATCGGCCTGTGCTTTTCACCCACGTAAGTCAATTGGTCATCCATGAAAATGTCCTCCGCCGCTAAATTTCAGTTACTTAAGATCCACGACCCGCCAGACGCGGCAGCCCTTCCCGCCGCCGGTTACGGCGTAAAGCTCGCCGTTCAGATAACAAAGATCCTCAAGCTCCGCTCCCTCCGGGATGTCAACCTGAATCAACGTGACGAAATTCATGTCCCAGTCATAGACCGTGATCACGCTCGGCTTGTACCACGAGAAGAAGAGGTAATCGTCGGAGCACGCGCAGGCCTGAGTGGTATACCCGAAGGTTCGCGTCGTGGAATCGCATATCTCGGTCACCGGCTGCATGTTGTTGTCAAGGATGACGATATCGCCCCTTCCGAGGAGCCTCGTGACATACTGATCGCGCTTCTTATTGTAAGTAATGTCCGCCATGCCGAGCGTGTTTTTGTATGTGCGAACCACCGACAGGTCGTCGGCGTCAAGCGCCACCGCCATGTTGGTATCGGGGAAACAATAGCAGACCACCACGGTATTTTCCCTGCCGTTATAGGTTAAGCTGTTCGCGTGACGAAGCGGCAGACCGCTCACCTCCTTCACGAGCTTTCCCGTCTTTACCTCGTATTTTTGCACGATACAGTCGACGGCACCGGTATGATACGCCTGATAGAAATACTTTCCCTCATCGTCGAACGTGCCGCCCTGCGCCGCCTGAGCCCCAGACGGCATGGTGCCCTCCAGCAAAAGGGACGTCCTCGCGGACAATGTGGGCGCGGAACTTAACATCTCGCTTAAGGTTTTTTTCTCCCCGCCTTCCCATGCCTGATACGGAGTGTCGGAAGTGGGATTAAAGAGCTCCCGTGCCGTCTCATCTTCGCCCGATCCGCCCGTCTGGGTTTTGCCGCTTTGCGAGGACTCTGTGCCGTCTCGCCTTAGCGCCCTCGGCAGAATAATAAGAAGAGACAGCGCGATCGCGACTGCGGCTATGGATACGCAGACGATCACATTTCTTTTTTTCACGTTCACGATAAATTACCTCCCGTTTGCCGAAAACACGGCTGCGTCTTATTCTTACTTCGCGGTCCTGTCCGATATCTCGCACCCCGCGTCCTTAAGAGCCGTGACAAAAGTCTTATATGCCGTAAGCGACGGTATCAATCCGTCATCGCGAAGCAGTGAGAGCGGCACACGCCTTGATATCTCCACACAGGTCACGTAATCCTGCTCCGGACGGTCTATCCACTCCCTGACGACATTATTTATCTCGTCAATGTCGACGTCGGAATCCTTCGACATCGCCCGCCTGTATGTGATGTCATACCAGTATATCTTCGCGTTCGGGGCGAGCTTATGCGCCGTCTCGATAAGATCGATGACGTGGCGGCGCGTCACGGAGATATCGACCTTGCTCGCGCCCGTGACTTCACCCTCGTTGTGGGAGTAATCGTTCGTTCCGACATTGAACACGATATTTTTCGGCCCGACATCGCCGAACGCCGCCAGCACGCGGCCGAGATAAAATCTCCAGTCGTCCGCCTCCGCGCCTTTTATGCCCGCGGCGATGACATCCTTGCCCGCGAAGCTTTCATCGTAAAAATTCGTCCAATATTCCCTCGCATCCAGAAAATCATCCCCGATAAAAAGTGTCGTCTCCCCGGATAATGCGACCGTGTCCGCCACTTTTCTGTCTCCCTCGGGTCCCTCGATGATAAGGCCGTCCGCTATCTGCCACAGATAGGAAAGATTCTCACCCGTAAAGACATTATTCGCGCCGGTAAAGGCGGGCGTATCATTTTCCTCCATCACGACCTTTTTCGAATACGAACTCTTAAACTGCGCCGCGAGATCCACCGTCAGCGAGTCGACTGCCGCGTCATCGTCATATGAGGAAAAAAGAGTCCTCGCCGCGCTTGACATGGCCTGATACATCCCGCCCGGAAGGTACTCTTTATGCCAGCGGTTGCGGTAGGTCATCCCGCTCTTTCCGAAGCAGCTTACCGTCTTTGTAAGAACCTTCGCCCCGTCTAGGTCTCGCGCGCCTTTCATCGTCCGCAACGCGGGGACCGTCTCCGTATTTCTAACCAGACGCGCACTATCGTCGCTGTCATGCAAAAAGCGAAGAAATGCCTTCGCGCAGTCTATGCTCTTTGAGTCTTTATTTATGGCGAAGGCGTCGCCGTCTGAGATACAAAGCGCCCTCTCGCCGCCCTCCTTTGAGGCGGGATACGGAGCCAGAAGGAATTTGTCGTCCCCTCCCGCGTAGGATCTTGCCATGCTCGCGCCCGCGTTACTTTCCCCTATCAGGAAGGCGCACTCCCCGCCCGCGAATCTCCTGTATTTCTCTATATCCTCCATCGTCGACGCGTCCGTGAAAAGGTACCCGTCGCGCAGGCACCGCTGCCAGAACGATAATACCTGCCTGTATTCGCCCCAGTCCCAGCTGCCGTCAGAAATCTTATCCCCGACGTCGAATGCCTCGCCCTCATATGTGAGGAAACTTCCCGAGATGTCTGAGAGGATGGCGGGGCCCGGCACGGATCCTATGGGGATGATGTCCTTACTTTTAAGCGTATCACAGGCCGCGAGAAAGTCGTCCCATGTGGCGATGGACGCGGGATCGACTCCGGCCGCATCTAAGACCTCGGTATTCATGAGGATTCCGCTCATGTCATGAGAAAGCGCGAACTCATAAATCTTCCCGTCACCCGCTGTCACGAGCTTTTTCGCGACGTCTGTGTAATCGGCGCTGAAATCCTCGTCCGAAAGATCCAGCGCGTAGTCCTTAAATTTGCGGCTCACATATCCCTTCGTCATGAAGACGTCGGCCAATTCCCCCGACTCAATATCGGAGTCTGTGCTTTGACCGTAGGTCCCGGCGTAGTTTGCCACCTGAACGGCCGCCCCGGTGGATTTGGCGAATTCGTTTACCATCCCGACGAAAAGATCGAGGGTGTAATACGAATAATCGACGGCGATTTTTAGGCTCGTGCCTTTATGATTCCCGTAGGGATACCTGCCGCCCGAGGACTTGCCACCTGACTTACCCGTGTCCCCTCCGCACGCGACCATGCTGACGCCAAGCAGCGCGGCGAGCGCGGCGGCTGCGAAACGCCTGACGAAAGTCTTCATCGTCACGCGACCGTGAAAAGTCTTCCCCGCGTCCCGTCTGATTATATCTCCCCGATTTTCACTCATGTCAGTATCTCCCGATACGCGGCGCTTCCCGCGCCGTTTTATTTTATGACATTATAACAACCCCCCCCCCCTATACTGTCAACA
>CAYLRF010000012.1:17122-33893 GCA_964385995.1 uncultured Faecalimonas sp. | reverse complement strand
AAAAAGAGAGCGTTTACGAGGCGGCGCAACGTCTGTTGTCGCGCGAGACGCTTCTCCCGGAGCTCGACCGTATTTACGCGGGGAGCGGCGGATCGCGCGCCGTAGGTCACCCTGTGCATTACGTCATTGAAACCGACGATAACGATATTCGCAAGGGAACGCGCGAACTTCTGCTCGCTTCCCTTTATGACATCGGGAGACTGCGCAGCGGCAGATACTGTACAGTGACGTTTAAGCCGGATGATGACTTTTCGGATTCCTGTAAAGCTATGTACGACTGTCTTTATAAAAGCTGTATCGGCGGGGCCGTAACGGTGGAATATCTCGCGGGAGACGCGTCGGACGACGAATATGTCTCCGGCGAAGACGATACCGTGGAAACGCTTTGCAAAATCATGAAAAAATACGCCGACCGGGTGCTCACGGTATTCTGCTTTCCGAGAGAGTGCAGGGAAGTAAAGCGAAAGTTCCGTGAAAATCTCGGCAATACGAGCTTTGTGGAGTTAAAGGAGGAACCGGCGTTCGGCGACAGAGCGAAGAGCTTCTTAAAAAGCCTTGCCGCGGAGCATCATGTCAGAACGGATAAGGCGCTGACGGAAAGCGTAGAACCCGATACAGGATATTTAGCGCCCGACCTTCACGAGCTTTTCGACGCCTGGTATGACAAAAAACTTAAGACGAAAATTTATCCGCAGTACAGCGGGATTGCCTCCGTGAAAAAGGAGGTGCGCGAGGCGAAACCGAAGGGCTCCGCCTATGAGGAACTTATGGAAATGACGGGCCTTGGCGCGGCCAAAAAAGTTATAACGGAAGCGCTCGATTACCGCAAGGCGCAAAAGCTGTTTGCCGATAGGGGAATGCAGACGGAGAGTATGACCATGCATATGGTGTTTACGGGGAACCCCGGCACCGCGAAAACCACAGTCGCGCGTCTGTTCGCGAGAATTATGAAAGACAACGAACTGCTCTCCCGCGGGCATCTGGTCGAGGTCGGCAGAGGAGATCTGGTGGGCAAATACGTGGGCTGGACCGCACCCACCATTCAGAGAAAATTTCACGAGGCCGAGGGCGGTGTGCTGTTTATCGACGAGGCGTATTCTCTGGTGGATGACAGAAACGGCTCTTACGGAGATGAGGCGATTAACACGATTGTGCAGGAAATGGAAAACCACAGGGACGATATGGTCGTGATTTTTGCCGGGTACCCGAAGGAAATGGAAACCTTTTTGGGAAAAAATCCCGGGCTGCGCTCCCGAATCGCCTATCGTGTCCCGTTCGCGGATTACAGCGCCGGGGAGCTCTGTGAGATCGCGGAACTGATCGCGAAGAAAAAGGGAATGATCCTCTCTCCTGAAGCCTTAGAGAAAATGAGCTCGATTTTTGATAGCGCAAGAGCAAACCCCGATTTTGGAAACGGAAGATTTGTCAGAACCGTCATCGAAAAAGCGAAGATGGCGCAGGCGTCGCGCCTGTTGCGGCTTGATCCCGAAACCGTAAGCAAAACAGATGTCGCCACGATCCTTCCGGAAGATATCGAGCAGCCGCTCCGAAATCATCAGGAAAAACGCGCCATCGGATTTGCCGTTTGATGAGATTGCGGATATCGAGATCTTCGCGGATTACCGATATTATCCGGATCGGTTGATATTTAATAAACCGTAAGAAGCGCCGGACAGGAAAAGAAACGACCGTGACGGGGCCGGACATGAGGCGTCGTTTTCTTCCTTGTGGTAAATCGTGAAAAGTGATACAATCACGCGTGGCACGGCACGTTGTGAGATTACGGCAGGAGTTTTTTGAAAATGAGACACACCGCGTCAGTCAGCGATTCATTCGATGAAAACAATATAAAAAGCGGCGCCGTTCATGAGGGTCCCGCCACGGACGGCGAATGCGGCGTTTTGAAAGAGGACGAAGCGGATAATAAAGATACCGCGAAAGCGGCGAGGGCGCGGGAAATTCCCGAATATACGAAGGGCGAAGAAATATTTAACATGGTCTCGCACATAGTGGGAGCCGCGGTCGGCATAGTCGCCACTGTCCTGTGCGTCATCTTCGCCGCCATGCACCGCGACCCGTATGCCGTGGTCAGCTCCGCCATCTTCGGCGCGTCAATGATTTTTCTTTACACCATGTCCAGCATTTATCACGGCCTGAGTAAAAGGCTCGCGGCCAAATGGGTATTTCGCGTCATGGATCACTGCACGATCTTCGTGTTGATCGCCGGCACGTATACGCCGCTGGCTCTGTGTTCTTTAAGAGAGGCCGACACGGCGCTCGGCTGGACCGTCTTCGGCGTGATATGGGGGATGGCCTCTCTCGGCGTCGTGTTAAACGCGATTAACCTTCAAAAATTCAAACTGTTTTCCATGGTCTGCTATCTCGGCATGGGCTGGTGCATCGTATTTACATGGAAAATCGTGACGCGCTCGCTCGGAACCGGCGGCACGGTACTGCTCCTCGCCGGCGGGATCGCTTATACGGTAGGCGCGATCTTCTACGCGTTCGGGAAAAAACATAAATACATCCACTCCGTGTTTCATGTTTTCTGCGTGATAGGAAGCATACTGCACGCGCTTTGTATCATGCTCTACGTCGTATGAGGAAAACTGTGGGAAATCTGTATAAAGTCGGCATTTTAAGATTTAGCGGCAAATGATGATATAGGCATAAGCCGCCTTATGTCCGCGTGACATGCGCGGCTTGTAACGGGAAGCCGCATGTGGTATCATGTGAGGGCTTCAGTCAGGGAGAGTTATCGAAGAGGTCGCAACGAGCCGCACTCGAAATGCGGTTGTCCGTTTACGGGCACGTGGGTTCGAATCCCACACTCTCCGTCAGTCGAAAACCCCGACACGCAATTCGCGTGCGGGGTTTTTCTTTATGTCTGTATTTTGTTGATCGCGCTTGGATTGCATTTTTTGCACTACCCTTCCGGAAAGGGGCGACAAAAACGCGGCGGCGAAAGCCTTGAGATTTCAAGGCAGTGGGGTTAAAGATAATTCACAGGGATAACTTTGTCCTCTCCCCGAAGAGTGACGAGTCTGTCATACGTGCAAACCACACCGCCAAAGCCGCGATTGACGCCCGGAATCTTTTCCAGAAGATCAAAAGCTTCCAAGTCTTTTTTTTGCGGATCGGCGTGCTTCTTTATCTCAATCGGATACAGAACGCCGTTTTCTTCAATCAGAAGATCTATCTCGTTCATGTCCTTATCGCGATAGAAGTACAGAGGAAGTTCCAAAATTCCCCGATTGTAGTAACTCTTCACGATCTCGGATATCACAAAGCTTTCAAAAAAAGCTCCCGCCATCGCACCGTTTTTCAAAACATCCGGCGTATTCCAGCGGGTCAGATATGCGGCAAGTCCGGTGTCAAGGAAGTAGAGCTTCGGCGTTTTGATCGCTCTTTTTGTAATGTTATTGGAATAGGGCCAAAGCAGGTACACAAGGTTAGACGCCACAAGGATCGAAAGCCAGCGTTCTGCGGTAGGCCCACTGATACCGATGTCTCTTGCCAAAGACGACAAATTCAAAAGCTGTCCCGTAGAGGCTGCTGTCGCCACCATGAATTTTGTGAACTTTACGGTATCCCCGATTTCCGACAGTTCTCGTACATCACGTTCAATGTAGGTACGCACATACGCACCGTAAAACATCTGCCAACTGAAATCGGGATTGTCCTGCAACTCCGGCATGGAACCTCGGTGAATCGTATGCCATACTTCATCGTATGGAATATTCGAAATATACCTCTTTCGCTGTGAAAAATATTTCTCTGTGGGCAAAAACGGCAAATCGAATGCGATATTGTGGGATTCACGCAGAGAAAGTCCAAGCAACGTGACAAGTCCTATTCGTCCCGCAAGGGATTCGCTTACGCCTTTCATCATTTTGAACTGCTGAGAGCCACACATAAAGAACCTGCCTTTTACCCGCTCCCGATCGAGGTATATTTTGATTTGTTCAAATAAAGCCGGAGCCTTTTGAATTTCATCCACAAACACAGGCGGCGGATTGTCCTTGAAGAATGTTCCTCTTTCCTCCTCGGCGCTTGCCCGGAGCATGGGGTCGTCCAGCGTGACGTAATTCATCTCACCGGTCAGCTTTTTCAGCATGGTCGTCTTGCCCACCTGTCTCGGTCCGGCGACAAGCACAGCCCCGAACATTCGTGCAAGCTCCTGCACGGTCTTTTCAGCGTGTCTTTTTATATACACAAAGCATCCCTCCTTCAGGCTAATTTAATATTCGATATTATTATAGCCGAAACGGAAGCGATTATCAACGACCGTTCCGTACCCCCACCCACCCAATTTACGCTCCGGTAATTGAAGTCGGCCCCGTTTTATCCTATAATTATATTGTTTGAGGATCGTAAGCTTGACTCATGGAGGTAAATTCCTATGGATGATAACAATAAATCCGATGAACTGCTGCGTGACGCTCGTTCAGGTGCTTCGGCGCAAAGCACATCCGGTCTTTACCGCCTGGCCAATCAATCCGTCGGCGATGTACTTAAAGTCGCTAAAAACGGTAATTTCCGGGGTGCATTTAAGACGGCGGAAGGTAAACACTACCCTTCATTAAGATTCATGTGTCCCGCCATGTGAATCCGTGACCTTCGAGGTGATGTGACATGTCCCTGTCCGAGGAAAGACTTAATAAGCAAATCTCTTTTATCACAGAGATTGACCGGATGAAACGCATAATGAGGCAGACGCCGCTCGCGGACGGCAGCCGAAAAGAAAATGACGCGGAGCACTCATGGCATACGGCGCTGATGGCCTTATTGCTGAAAGAATACGCGCCGGATGGAGCCGACGCCGCGAGAGCGTCAGCCATGCTTCTGGTTCACGATCTGGTGGAAATAGACGCGGGCGATACTTATGCCTATGACGAGGCGGCGGCAGCCACCCAAAAAGAACGGGAAACAAAGGCCGCGAATCGCGTCTTTAGTATGCTGCCCGATGATCAACGGGATTATTTTCGCTCTCTGTGGGAAGAATTCGATGAGTATAAGACGCCCGACGCGAAATACGCCCACATGCTGGATAATTTCCAGCCCCTTTTGTTAAATGACGCCTCACACGGCATCAGTTGGAAAGAACATGAGGTCTCGAAAGCGCAGATTTATAAGCGCAACGAAAAATTACCCGAGACATCGGATTTTATATGGATGAAAATGAAAGAGATCATCGACAAAAACATAAATGCCGGTAATATCAGGCCCTAATCGCGTCCCTGATCCCCACTTCGTAAGCACGTCCTACTTCGTAAGTACCCCGACCACGATGTATCTTTGTCCTTCCTTGTTCGTGCAGGTGCTGAGCGTGATAAGGTGACTGTACTCGTCCGGCTTCACTTCCTCCCGGAAATGATTGTTAAAGCTCCTCGACTCCCGAAGCGACGCGAGAAACGCCCTTCGATCGTCGATATCGGTATTATTGTACGTATAAAGTATGTGTCTGTCGTCATATAGCACCGCGGCGTATACCTTATAGGTGAGAATCTTCGTCTCGGTATAGACCGTGATGGTGTCGTGATCGTTGAAAAACTGCTGATCCTCGAATTTATGGATGTGCTTAAACATGGTGCCGTTTGCCATGTTGTGGCCGTAGATCACCGTGTTAAAATCCGAGAAATCCTTCGCGTTTATCCTCTCCGTATATATGGAGCCGGGGTATCCCGATCTGCGCTCTATCGTCCTCATAAGGTAATATGAATCGTCCGTGGCGCTCTGCACTATCGGATAATGTATGTTCGTGTCGGGTATGTCTATCCAGGCGTAGATCTCGTCGTTTATCTGCTTAAGCCCCGCGAAATCTATCGGTATCTGCACCGGCTGCTCTTTCTCGTCTTTCGGCTCCTGCCTGTACTTTAAAGTATCCTTGTAGATCTTCCCGTTTTTGTCTCTTGTCGCGAAATGATATATAAGAAAACTTCCCGACACGAGGAACACAAGAATGCATACGGCGATGATGATTATCCTTGTCTTTTTTTTCATTTGTCCCGTCCTTTCCGATATCGGATGACTTATGACTTTTCTTCTTTCTCGGAAAATTCCTGCACGGCGTTATTGAGTAAAAGCATTCTCTCATCCAGTTCCGACACCATTCTGGCGCACTCCTTTAAGTCGCGGCTTATGTAATCGGGAGCGTTGCCCTCGAACTTATAGTAGATCTTATGCTCGAGGCTCGCCCAAAAATCCATGGCTATCGTGCGAATCTGGATTTCAACCTTAGTATCCACCACGCTGTCCGACAGGAAAATAGGCACCGATATCAGCATATGATAGCTTTTATACCCGCTCTCTTTCGGATTTTTTATGTAATCCTTGATTGACAGCACTTTAAGATCGCTTTGATTTCCTATCATTTCCGCCAGCCGGTAGATGTCCGACGTAAACGAGCAGATAAGCCTCACTCCCGCGATGTCATTGACATATTTTATCATGTTCTCGATGGACGTCTCATACCCGTAACGCTTCAGTTTCTTGACTATGCTCTCCGGAGTCTTGATTCTGGTCTTGATGTGCTCTATGGGATTATACTGATGGACATGCTGAAATTCGTCGTTTAATATCTCAAGCTTCGTGCTCACCTCCTTGAGCGCGGAATTATACAAAAACATGACGGACGTCCAGCTGTCCACGTCCTCGTAATTTTTTTCCGGCCGAACCGCTTCGGGAGGCTCATTTACCTTTGAAGTCTCCTGCATATTTTTATGTCTCCTTTAAATAATGTCGGGGATAAACGTGACATCACAAATTTGAACCGCGCCACGCGTTCCCCCGGATCCCGCACCGATATCTTTAAATATTGCCCGGGATAAACGAGATATCACGGATCATCCCGCTCTACATCTCAAGCTTCATGTCGCCGAATTTTATCAGCTTCATCTTTCGCATAAGCTCCGATATGGCAAGCGACAGCAACGCCGGCAGGATAAATTGTATCACGATTATCTTTATAAGTACAACGCTTCCGGGCTCGGTCGCCGTCATGGTCTGCCACGTCATGATCTGCCCCACAAGTCCCGCGCTTCCCATGCCCGAGCCCGTGGCGTTATTTTCCATGTGAAAAAGCATCGTGCTCACGGGACCCAATATCGCACTGGATAAGATAGCCGGAAGCCAGATAACGGGTTTTCGCACTATGTTCGGCATCTGAAGCATGGAAGTACCGATACCCTGCGATAAAAGCCCGCCGAATTTATTCTCGCGAAAGCTCGCCACCGCGAAGCCGACCATATTGCAGCAGCACCCCACCGTCGCGGCTCCCGCCGCGAGTCCCGAAAGATTCAGCACCACTCCGAGCGCCGCCGAACTGATGGGAAGCGTAAGTATCATCCCCATGAGGACAGATACCACGATCCCCATGATAAACGGCTGCTGCTTCGTGCCCCAGTTTATAAGTCCGCCAAGGGCTTTCATCATCTTCGATATGGGCGGACCGAGAAGAAGCCCGACCGCGGCCCCGGAAGCGATGGACACCGCCGGCGTCAGGATGATGTCAAGTTTGGTCTTACCCGCCACCAGACGTCCGATCTCGATTCCCACATACGCGGCTATGAAAGCTCCGAGCGGTTCTCCGGGTCCCGTAAGGACGACGCTTCCCTTCCCGATAATACTCCCAGAGATTATGGACGAGGCGAAAGCCCCGATCATGCCCGCGACGGCGGCTGAGACTACCACAAGAGGCGCCTCGTTAAATCTTCGGGCCACTCCCACGCCGATACCCGCGCCGGTAAGAGAGGCCGCGACCTTGCCCGCGATCACTGTTATGTCTCCTATCCGTCCGCCCGCGAGAGCTCCCAGCTGCTGTACGATAGTCCCCACGATAAGCGTCGCGAAAAGTCCCTGAGCCATACCGGTAAGACCGTCTATAAATATACGATTCAGATACTTCTTTAATGTTTCCATGTCATAAACCCGCCCGGAACATCATTTATCCCTCTGCCTTCCGTCGCCTCCACTTCATCCGCGTATGTGTAACCGATATGTCCGAAGCCTTCGCCGATGGTTCCGAATCCTTCGCCGATGATTTCTAAGCCTTCGCCGATGATGTCCGAAGCCCCCGCCGATGATTTCTAAGCCTTCGCCGCTTCGTTCTCGTACGTGTGAATGCCCATGTGCCCTTCGTGAGATCCCGAATCCCCCGGGCGGCTTAATATTCCGAAAGAATCAGCCCGGGGTTTCGATCGACTGTCATTTGCACGCTCCATTCATTTACAAAAAGAAGGAACGCCGCTCCCTTAAGATCACGGATTTTTTTCATGTCCGACGTGCCGACAATCCCGTCGGGATCGATATCCTCGTTTTCTATCCGTCTTATATGCTCATAAGGGAGCATGTCAAGCAGTATCTTTACATTGTACTCGTTTTCGAGTCTGTAACGAAGCACGTCGAACTGGAGGATTCCGACCGCTCCGACGATGATTTCCTCCATTCCCGAGTCACTTTCCCTGAATATCCTGACAGCTCCCTCCTCGGCTATCTGACTTACGCCTTTCACGAACTGCTTTCGTTTCATCGTGTCGACCTGCCGCACACGGGCGAAATGCTCCGGAGCGAACGTGGGTATGCCCTCATACGCGAATTTTTCGGGCGATGAGGTGAGCGTATCTCCTATGGAAAATATGCCCGGATCGAAAATGCCTATGATATCGCCGCCGTAGGCTTCGTCGATGATTTTTCTCTCATCCGCCATGATCTGCTGCGGCCCGGAAAGCCTGACTTTCTTACCTCCCTGCACGTGATACGCGTCCATTCCGGCCTCGAACCTGCCCGTGCAGACGCGCATGAAAGCCACGCGGTCCCTGTGAGCCTTATTCATATTGGCCTGAATCTTAAACACAAACGCGGAAAAATCTGTCTCCCGCATGGGATCCACGCTGCCCTTATCGGTCATCCTCGGAAGCGGCGGGGAAGTAAGCTTCAAAAAATGCCTGAGAAATGTCTCCACGCCGAAATTCGTGAGAGCCGATCCGAAAAACACGGGTGAAAGTCCGCCGTGCTCGACAAGATCCATGTCAAAATCGGCGCTTGCCCCGTCCAAAAGTTCCGTCTCTTCCAGAAGATTCTCCTTCTGCGCGGCGCCTATAAGTTTCTCCGCCTCGGGATCGTCTATGCTCACCCTTCGCACTTCGCCGACGCTCGTACCCTTTAAGGTATCGGAAAACAGCTCTATTTCGCGACGCTTTCTGTCATATACCCCCTTAAAGGCCTTGCCGCAGCCTATGGGCCAGTTTACGGGATAAGTGGCGATACCCAGGACTTTTTCTATGTCATCCAGAAGCGCGAAAGTGTCCATCGCCTCCCGATCCATCTTATTTATAAACGTAAATATCGGGATATGCCGCATGACACAGACTTTAAAGAGCTTCCTGGTCTGCGCCTCCACGCCTTTCGCGGCGTCTATGACCATCACCGCGGAATCCGCCGCCATGAGTGTGCGGTAAGTATCCTCGGAAAAATCACGGTGTCCCGGCGTATCAAGCAAATTCACGCAATAACCGTCATATTGAAACTGAAGCACCGAAGACGTCACCGAAATCCCGCGTTCCTTTTCGATCTGCATCCAGTCGGACACGGCGTGTTTCGCCGTCGCCTTTCCCTTCACGGAACCCGCCTTGTTTATGGCTCCCCCGTACAGGAGGAACTTTTCGGTGAGAGTCGTCTTGCCGGCGTCGGGGTGCGATATGATGGCAAATGTCCGCCGTCTCTTAATCTCATCTGTGATCCGCGACATCTTCTCTCCCGTGAAACCCTCGGCGCTGACTTAAAACCGTCAGTATATCCTTCGCTTTTTTCTCCGCAAACCGTGTCACCACGGCGAAGTCACTGCTTCAAACCTCGGTGCGGACTTAAAACCTGTCCGTGTCCTTCGCCTTTTTCTCCGCAAACCGTGTCACCACGGCGAAGTCACTGCTTCAAACCTCGGTGCGGACTTAAAACCTGTCCGTGTCCTTCGCCCTTTTATCCGTAAATCATATCACCGTGGCAAAATCTTTGCTCTAAACCTCAGTGTGGACTTAAAACCGTCCGTATCCTTCGCTTTTTTCTCCGCAAACCGCAGTCTCGCGGCGAAGTCTTTGTCCTGACCCTCGGCGCAAACCGAAAAATGAAGTGCTCGAGGAAAAACCGCAAACAACCCCTGTCCGTGACAAGCGCCCCGGTCGCCGCTGTCCGCAAGTCGGGGCTATGTTGCCGATCCTAATAGATATCCATGCCGATTTTCCGCGGCACAGTTTATTCTCAGACTGCCCCCTCCGGTCGTAAAAAAAGTCCGGGCTCGTCATCTTCGGACGAAACCCGAACGATCGTTACGAAGCCATCCGCGGCTTTTATTCACTGCGTCGTGACACGCCCCCTCTGACGCGTGGCGCCCGCCCGCCAAAGCGTATCGTCAATCCTGCGCGACATCCTTGATGGAGAAGCTGTCACGGCCGAGCTTATCCTTGCCGAGACACACCACCCTCACCTTGTCGCCGAGACTTAACACATCCTCGACGCGGTCTATCCTGCGCCTCGCTATCTTTGAGATATGCACGAGTCCTTCTTTACCCGGCGCGAACTCGATAAATGCCCCGAATTCCTTAATGCTCACGACTTTGCCGTCAAGTATCTGCCCCGCCTCAAAGTCTGTGGCTATGATATTTACCAGTCTCACTGCCTCGTCTATCATGGCTGTGTCAAGGCCGCAGACGGATACGGCACCTTCTTCCGTGATGTCTATCTTCACTCCGGTCTGCTCTATGATCGTATTTATCGTCTTGCCGCGCTGACCTACCACGTCGCCTATCTTCGCGGGATCGATCCGGATCTGACGAATCTTCGGAGCGTAAGGCCCCACTTCCGGACGAGGCTTAGATATGGCCTTTGCCATGACCTCATCCAAAATATAAGTCCTCGCCTTCTTCGTGCGGGCGATCGCTTCTTCTATAATGGGTCTCGTAAGGCCGTGAATCTTGATATCCATCTGTATGGCCGTAATACCTTTATGCGTGCCCGCCACCTTGAAGTCCATGTCACCGAAGAAATCCTCGAGGCCCTGTATGTCCGTGAGCACGATATAATCGTCATCGGTCTCGCCCGTCACAAGACCCGCGGAAATACCGGCCACCGGAGCCTTAATCGGCACGCCTGCCGCCATGAGTGACATACTGGACGCGCACACGCTCGCCTGAGATGTGGAGCCGTTGGACTCAAATGTCTCCGAGACGGTCCTGATGGCGTAGGGAAATTCCTCCTCGCTCGGAAGTACCGGCCTTAAAGCCCTCTCCGCCAGCGCGCCGTGTCCTATCTCCCGACGTCCCGGTCCTCTGGACGGCTTGGTCTCTCCCACCGAGTATGAGGGAAAATTGTAATGGTGCATGTAGCGCTTTGTGGTCTCCTTCTCATCCAGCCCGTCAAGTCTCTGAGCGTCCGAGAGCGGCCCGAGCGTCGTTATGGTGCATATCTGCGTCTGTCCTCTGGTAAACATGGCAGAGCCGTGAACCCTCGGTATGATATCGACCTCAGCGGCAAGCGGTCTTATCTCGTCTATAGCTCTCCCGTCCGGACGCTTATGATCCTTTAAAATCATCTTGCGCACCGTCTTTTTCTGATATTGATACAGCGCGTCGTCAAGATAGGGCAGCCACTCCTCTTTATCGGCGAATTTAAGCGCGAGTTCGTCCTTTATGACGCGGATATTTTCCTCACGCACCTGCTTTTTGTCGGTGAAAACGGCTTCCTCCATGCGCTCGGCACTGACAGCCTCGCATACCGCCGTCATGATTTCTTCCGGCACCGCGTAGCTTATGTAGGAGTGCTTTTCCTTGCCGCACTCGGCCACGATCCCGTCAATAAAGGCGATGACCTTCTGATTCACCTCGTGGGCCGCGTAAATGGCCTCGATCATGGTGTCCTCAGGCACTTCCTTCGCCCCCGCCTCGATCATGATGACCTTCTCACGGGTGGAAGCGACCGTAAGCTGCATGTCGCTTGCCTCTCTCGCGGCGGAGTCGGGATTTATCACGAATTTGCCGTCCACAAGACCTACCTGAGTGGAAGAGACGGGACCGTCAAACGGTATGTCGGATATCGACGTCGCGATTGACGAGCCAAGCATGGCCGTAAGCTCCGGAGCGCAGTCCGGATCGACGCTTAAGACCACGTTGTCCAGTGTGACATCGTTCCGGTAATCCTTGGGAAAGAGCGGTCTCATGGGTCTGTCGATAACGCGAGACGTGAGGACGGCGTTCTCCGACGCCTTGCCCTCTCTTTTGTTAAAGCCGCCCGGGATCTTTCCCGCCGCGTACATCTTTTCCTCGTATTCCACGCTTAAAGGAAAGAAATCTATCCCCTCCCTCGGTTTCTCGGAGGCCGTGGCCGTGGAAAGCACCACCGTATCCCCGTAGTGAAGCAGCACAGCCCCGCCGGCCTGCGCCGCCACTCGTCCGATGTCCGCCCGCAGCGTCCTTCCCGCCAATTCCATCTCAAATTTCTTATACATCTTTCGCAATATTCTCCTTCTTAAGTTTCTTAAAAATCTAAACGCAAGCCATATACTGTATGCTACCGCGTTACCGCGCGACATCATCGTCCGCCCCGACATCTACGGCAGACTCCCTTTAAACTCCGTCTCCTTATGTAGTCCGCGTAACGTCCATTTCGTCGGTTACCCCGCGTAGTTTGCGTAACATTGCTTCCACGTGTTGCCTTACGTAGTTTGCGTAACGTCGCTTCCCCGTGTTATCTCGCGTAGTCCGCGTAACATTGCTTCCCCGTGTTATCTCGCGTAGTCCGTGACACGTGACTCGCGTATTACGTTGACCTTCACCTGCCCCGGATACTCCATCTCGTTTTCGATCTGCTTTGATATGTTCCTCGCCATGATGACCATATCGGCATCGGATACCTGCTCCGGTATCACCATTATGCGGATCTCCCTGCCCGCCTGGATGGCAAACGACTTCTCGACTCCCTTGTATCCGTTCGCTATCTCCTCGAGTTTCTTAAGTCTGGTCGTATACGCCTCGAGCGTCTCTTTTCTCGCACCCGGACGCGCCGCCGATATGGCGTCCGCAGCCTGAACCACGCAGGCGATGAGCGACGTAGGCTCCACGTCTCCGTGATGAGACTCCACGGCGTTTATGACGATGGGCGACTCTTTGTATTTGCGGCAAAGGTCCGCTCCGATCTGAATGTGCGAACCCTCGACTTCATGGTCTATGGATTTGCCGATGTCATGAAGCAGTCCCGCCCTTTTGGCCATCTTTATGTCAAGTCCGATTTCTCCGGCCAAAAGTCCCGAAAGATGAGCTACCTCGATCGAATGTTTCAGCGCGTTCTGTCCGTAACTTGACCTGAATTTCATCCTTCCGAGAAGCTTTATAAGCTCCGGATGAAGTCCGTGCACGCCGACCTCGAGCGCGGCCGCCTCTCCTTCCTCGCGAATCATGGATTCGACTTCTTTTTGAGCCTTCTCCACGGTTTCCTCGATCCTGGCGGGATGAATACGTCCGTCCACGATAAGCTTCTCCAAGGCGATCCTCGCCACCTCACGGCGCACGGGGTCAAAGCCCGAGAGAACGACCGCGTCCGGAGTGTCGTCTATGATAAGCTCCACACCGGTAAGTGTCTCGAGCGTACGGATATTTCTCCCTTCCCTGCCGATGATCCGTCCTTTCATGTCATCGTTCGGAAGCTGGACCACCGAAATCGTAGTCTCCGACACATGATCCGCGGCGCATTTTTGAATGGCGTTTACTACGTATTCCTTAGCTTTTTTCGAAGCCTCTTCCTTCGCCTCGGCCTCGAGTTCTTTTATCATCCTGGCCGTATCCTGCTTTACGTCATCTTCCACCGTCTTAAGCAGGTACGTCTTCGCCTGTTCCGAGGTAAGCCCCGATATCCTCTCAAGCTCCTCCCGGCGCCTGTCTTCCATCTCCTCCGCGGCGGCCTCGCGCTTTTTTATCTGCTCCTCTCTCTCGGAAAAAGCGGCCTCCTTTTTGGACATCGCCTCGGACCTCTTGTCCAGCGACTCCTCTTTCGCAATCACTCTTCTTTCAAATCGCTGCAGCTCCGCTCTTCTCTCTCTTGTCTCCTTCTCAAATTCATTCTTGTTTTTGATCGACTCTTCCTTGATCTCGATGTACGCTTCTTTTTTCGATGCCTCGGCTGCCTTTATCGCTTCATCCACAATATCTTTCGCCCGCGCCTCGGCGCTTCCTATCTTGGAATCCGCGTCTTTTTTCAGCGATGAAACAGTGAGAACGCGGGTAATGACCGACGTCGCGACAATGGTGATGATCACAGCTACAGCAAGTAAAATAATCTGTCCTATCGGCACAAGAACACCTCCTTGTTTTATTTTCATTGTGCGAACACAACTTGAGTTATGATAAACCGTTTTCACGTCACTGTCAAGCCGTGTATTAAGTGACATTACCGGAGGGAGGTATGCCTCGGTCGGGGCAGAGTGACTTCGCCGCGGACAAGGCGATGATGTGACTTCATTTGACTTAGCGACTTATCTTCGGGCGCGGATTGATATAACTTCAGCGCGGCGCCTTCAGTCATCTACTCATCCGTAAGGCGCATGGCGCGGCGTATCTCATCGGAGTCGAATCCTTTCGAGAAAAGATATCTGTATGTCTTTGCCCTAAGCTCGGGCGCGGCGGTATCCGGATCGTACCCGCGCTTTCTTAAGAGTTTTTCCATGGCGGCTCTCCCGCTTTGTGCGTCATACTCCTCTTCAAGCGCCTCATCCGCGATTTTTCCGTCAATGCCCTTGCTTATCAGCAGATGCCTGATATCGCTTCTGCTCTTCGACGCCTTTTTCTCCTCCACGAAGCGCCTCGCGTAATCTTTATCATCCGTAAGACCTATGCCTTCCAGGTACCTCATGACCGTATCCGTGACGTCGTCGGGATAAAGACCTTCCTTAAGCTTTTCCCTAAGCTGCGCCCGGGTTCTGTCCATGCGATCGAGAAGGTAGAGCGCCCTTTGTTTCGCCCGCTTCGTAAGGATGTCTTTTTTGATAAATTCTACCGTCTCATCCGATATCTCTTCACCCTCGCTTATATTACAGCGAAGCAGCTCGCTTTTGTATAAGGCAAAAGCGAACTGCCCGTCCAGATAAACCTTATATCTTTTCTTATCTAATGGTAAAAGAGCGGTAATCCGCATTTATGTTTTCTCCCGCGTATTTGCTCATATTCGTGAACCCTCCGCGGCCGCACGTTTCTGACCGGACCTGGACCCGGCCCGCCTTTTCGTCCGCCATCTTCAATCGCAGCTCACGCGGCCTTTTCCTCACGTGACTACCGCGTCGTGACATCGATGCCGGATCGGGCCGCGTCCGCTTTGACGGTCGCTTCCCCGGCTTTCCCGGCTTCATCTGATTTCCCGGCGGAATGCGATGTAAGGCCGAAATGTTCCCTCACCTTAGCCTCTATCTCGTCGGCGACTTCGGGATTCGCGGCCAGATAAGCCTTCGCGTTCTCACGTCCCTGACCTATCTTCTGATCCTTGTAGGCATACCACGCACCGCTTTTAACCACGATATCCGCGGAAGCGGCGAGGTCCAGAATGTCTCCCTCCCTCGAAATGCCTTTCCCGAACATAATGTCAAACTCCGCTTCCTTAAACGGAGGCGCGATTTTGTTTTTCACGACCTTCACCCGGGTGTGATTGCCCACCATTTCCCCGTTTAATTTCAGTACTTCGACCTTTCTCACATCGAGACGCACCGACGCGTAAAACTTAAGCGCCCTGCCGCCCGTCGTGACCTCGGGATTCCCGTAGGTGATTCCGACTTTCTCACGAAGCTGATTGATGAAGACGACAATGCAGTTCGAGCGGCTGATGACCGGCGTGAGTTTTCTTAAAGCCTGTGACATGAGTCTCGCCTGCAGCCCGACATGGCTGTCGCCCATATCGCCCTCTATCTCCTGACGCGGCACGAGCGCGGCCACCGAGTCAATCACGATGATGTCCATGGCCCCGGATCTCGCCATCGTCTCCGCTATCTCCAGCGCCTGGTCTCCGCTGTCCGGCTGAGAAATATAAAGTTCGTCGATATTTACGCCTATATTTTTCGCGTAAACGGGATCCAGCGCGTGCTCGGCGTCGATAAACCCAGCGATACCCCCTCTTTTCTGAACCTCCGCTATCATGTGCAGGGTGATGGTCGTCTTTCCGCTCGACTCGGGGCCGTAGACCTCGATGACCCTCCCTCTCGGGACTCCGCCCAGTCCGAGCGCGATGTCAAGGCTTAAACTCCCCGTGGGTACCGTCTCCACGGAGTAGTCTGAGACATCTTCTCCCAGCCGCATGACGGTTCCTTTTCCGAAATCCTTCTCGAGTTTCGCGATGGCGGCGTCAAGCGCCTTCTTCTTATCGTCATTTAACATAACTTTTCTCCTTTTTGATCTTAAAAATAAAAATGATGTAATGTCAGGCCAAATACCCTTGACCGGTAATATCGCCTTCTGCTCCGACATCATTAAATCCGCGTGGCAAAACACAATCCTGGGGAAGCGAAAGAACTCGGTATGAGACCGAATGAAAGAATACTATGGCAGTGAAATAATAGCATGACATCGCCGCGGCTGCAAGTTTTTTCGCTTCCGTTTCCAAAGTCTCACCGCGGCGCTTTTCTTCCGCCTCCCATAATCTTACCGCTGTCTCAGGTTCTTCTTCTGCTCCCCGAACCGCGGCATTTTTAAGTTTTCGATTCCTTACTTAATCGTTTAGGTGACCCGTTCTACTGAGCTTCTTCAAG
>CAYLRF010000012.1:9688-17022 GCA_964385995.1 uncultured Faecalimonas sp. | reverse complement strand
TTTTCGATTCCTTACTTAATCGTTTAGGTGACCCGTTCTACTGAGCTTCTTCAAGCGCCTGTTTTTTGGTGACCGTCACCGTCTCATCGTAGCAGGAAAAGATCTCATCCACCCTGCTCTTTTTCATCTTAGGCGTGAAAAGACTCACAAGCGGCACCACTATAAGGCCCGCTATCATGGCGATGGCGCCGGCGTTTATGGGAGACTCGATGTACGAGAACCACATATTTGACACGGTAATGCCGACGCCGCAGGCAAAGCCCGCCCAGACTCCCGCCTTGGTAACGCCTTTCCAATAAAGCCCGTATAAGAACGGCGCGAGGAAGGCCCCCGCGAGGGCTCCCCATGATATTCCCATAAGCTGCGCGATAAATGTCGGCGGATCCAGCGCCATTACCACGGAGAGCGCTATGAAGAACACCACGAAGATCCTCATGATGACGACCTGTTTTTTCTCGCTCATTTTCTTTATGATGGTTCCCTTGATGAAATCAAGCGTAAGCGTCGAGCTGGAGGTCATGACAAGCGATGAGAGAGTCGACATGGACGCGGACAGCACCAAAACCACGACCACACCGATCAGTATATCCGGAAGTTTCGAGAGCATGTGCGGGATAATGCTGTCATAGACCACGCTTCCCGTCTCCGAATAAATGGCGTTGTCATCGAAAAGCCTTCCGAAGCCTCCCAGAAAATAGCAGCCGCCCGATATCACCAGAGCGAATATCGTGGAAATTATCGTGCCCGTCTTAACCGACTTCTCATCCTTGATGGCGTAGAATTTGTGAACCATCTGCGGCAGCCCCCACGTGCCGAGCGACGTCAATATGATGACTCCGAGCAGATTTAAGGGGTCGGGTCCGAAAAATGACGCGAAAGCTCCCGGCTGTCCCGCGGTAGCCGGAACGTCGCTTCCGAACATCGAAAGATTTCTCACGGCCTCCAAAAAGCCTCCCTGACCTTTAAGCACCGCGATAATGACCGCCACGATGCCGACGATCATGATGATTCCCTGTATGAAATCGTTTATCGCGGTCGCCATGTATCCTCCGAGAATCACATAGACCGCGGTAAAGAGCGCCATGATGATGACGCATACCTGATAGGGTATATTAAAAGCCATGCCGAACAGCCTCGAAAGACCGTTGTAGACGGACGCTGTATAAGGGATGAGAAAAATAAAGGCGATGGCGGAGGCCGTGATCTTAAGCGCCTTGCTGTCATATCTCGATCCGAAGAAATCGGGCATCGTCTTTGACTGAAGGTGCTGACTCATGACCCTCGTTCTTCTGCCTAAGACCACCCACGCGAGAAGGCTTCCTATGAGGGCGTTTCCTATGCCTATCCATGTCGCCGCCAGTCCGTATTTCCATCCGAACTGCCCCGCGTATCCCACGAACACCACCGCCGAAAAATAACTGGTGCCGTACGCGAACGCCGTAAGCCACGGCCCGACATTTCTGCCTCCGAGGACGAATCCCTCCACGCTCTTCGCGTGCTTTCTCGCCAGAAAACCCACTCCTACCATCACGGCAAAGAAAAGAACGAGTAAAATGATTTTGACAGCCATACCCTCTACCTCTCCTTCTTTTTTAATCCCGGAGCCTATCATTCACACGGTTTTACTGACCCGCAGAATAAAATGGCCTCCGCCCTTTATGACAGCGACGCGGCATGGCGCGCGTCTCGTTTTCCTTTCCTTACGATCGGTTTCCTTTCCTTATGATCGGTTTTCTTTCCTTACGATCGGATTTCTTTTCTTACGATCTCGCCCTGTTTCTTATATATGCTCTCCTCCGGCACATATCCTCTCACCATGGAAAGGGGATAGATGACGCTGTTTTTGCCGACTACGGTACCGGGATTCAGTACGGCGCCGCAGCCTATCTCCGCGTAATCTCCGATTATGGCCCCGAATTTTCTAAGTCCCGTCTCAATCGCCGCGCCTCCCGTTTTGACGCTTACGTTTAAGCGGTCGGCCTTGACATTTGAAGTAATGGCGCCCGCGCCCAGATGAGCGTGAAATCCCAATATCGAGTCCCCGACATAGTTGTAATGCGGAACCTGCACGTTGTTAAAAAGGATGACGTTCTTAAGCTCCGTGGAATTGCCTACGACCGCGTTTTCGCCCACTATCGCGCTGCCCCTTATGAACGCGCAGTGTCTGACTTCGCTTTCTCTTCCTATGATGGCGGGCCCGGCTATGTAGGCCGTGGGCGCTATTTTCGCGGATTTCGCTATCCAGATGCCATCTTCCTTTTCGTAATACTCGTCTTTTGAAAGACGTTCCCCAAGCTCTCTTATAAAATCCTTTATCCGCGGCAGCGCCTCCCAAGGATACGTTATTCCCTCAAATATGTCCCTCGCCACTGTTTCGTTAAGATTTAAAAGACTGTCCGCGCTAAGATGCGGGGCCGCTTTTATCTCTCGCCTCAAATCCCGATCCTGCATATCTTTTAATTTCTCCCTTTAACTTGTCCGCTACATTCCTCTCGCCGCCTGACGCGTCCCGAAAATGCCCCCCCCCCTCCATATTTACCGCGGCCTGCCCGCACGCCAATGGAGAAAAGGGCTCGTATTATTGCGCGTCGTATTTTGTGTTTGTCTTATCCGCTTTTTCATCCCGCGACGAATTCACTCGCGGCGAAGTCTTCCTGTAATAAGGCTCCGTGCTTTTATAACACTTCCTTATGACTTCGCGGTTTTCCAGTCTTTTCACGCCCTCCGTGCGCGACGAAATGAATTTTCCCAGCTTTTGCATGTACTCGTCCGAGGAAATCTTACCGTCGGCCACATAGGAAAGTCCCTTCTCCCAGCTCGCGGTAAGCTCCGGGTTTAAAAGCGAAGGTATCGAGTTATTCACGGTATCATATACCATCTCGCCTAAGAGAGTGGGAATGATGACCTGAGTCTTTTTATTTAGCGACAGGTACTTTATCTTGAAGAGCTTGCTTAAGATCTCGGCTCTGGTGGCGCTTGTCCCGATACCGCTTCCCTTTATCTGCGCCCGAAGCTCCTCATCCTCGATGAGCTGTCCGGCGTTTTCCATCGCGAGTATAATGGACCCCGAATTATAACGCTTCGGCGAAACGGTCTCGGCCTCTTTTATTTCCATGGAACTCACCCTTAAGACGTCCCCAGCCTTTATCCGCGACAGAGCCTCAAAGAGAGCGCCGGAGTCGCTTCGGGCAGCGTCACCCGAAACCTCAAGATACCCCGGGCTTTTAAGTACACGTATGTTCGTAAAGAACTTTTCGTCGCCGACGGCCGTGACGACGGAAAGCTTCTGATAAAGGGCCGGCGGATAAAATACGGACAGAAACCTTCTCACTATGAGGTCATAGACTTTTTTCGCGGTCTCATTTACCCTTTCGAGAGCCGAAAGTCCCTGTCCCGTGGGGATCAGCGCGTAGTGGTCCGTAACCTTCGAATCGTCGGTATAACGGCTCCCCGCTATCCTCCTTACGCTTCCCGATTCTCTTATTTTTGCAAGATACGGCGCGGCCGGCGGGTATTTTAAAAGGCCTGAAAGGTTTTTCCCTATCTCTTTAGCGATCGGCGTCGATAATACCCTCGCGTCCGTTCTGGGATAGGTGACAAGTTTCTTCTCATAAAGCTCCTGCGCTATGGAAAGCGTCTCGTTCGGGCTGATCTTAAATCTTTTCGCGCACTCATTTTGAAGCTCCGCGAGGTTAAAAAGAAGCGGAGCGTATTTCTTTTCGGGCTTTTTCTCCGTAGAGACCACGCGGCAGGTAATTTCCCCGTCTCCCTTAAGCTCGCGGACAAAATCCTCGGCCGCCTTTTTCTCCTTAAAGCCGTTCTCCTTATAAAGCGCGGGACTTTCAAAATACCGTGAGCCCTTCACGGCCCGCCACTCTCCCTCAAACGTGACGCCGCCGTCGCGCCCTTCGTCAGCGCAAACGACGCTTACCACCCGGTAGTACGGCGTTTTCACAAAATCCCTGATCTCCCGCTCGCGTCGCACCACCATCCCCAGCACGCAGGTCATGACGCGCCCCGCGGAAATCGCCGTCCGTCCCGTATTCATGCAGCCTGATATGGTGTCGCCGTACCTTAAGGTAAGGAGCCTTGAGAAATTTATCCCCATAAGATAATCTTCTTTGGCCCGCAAATACGCGGACGAGGCGAGATTGTCATAAGCGGAAATATCCTTCGCCTCTCTTATGCCGCGAAGGATCTCGTTTTCCGTCTGAGAGTCTATCCATACGCGCTTCTCGGTCTTTCCTCTCACCTTCGCCATCCGGCTTACGAGGCGGTAAATGTACTCGCCCTCTCTTCCCGAGTCCGTGCAGACGTAGATGGTATCGACATCGCCCCTCGTGAGGATTTTCTTCACGACGGCAAACTGCTTCTTCGCCGTCGGTATGACCTCGTATAAAAATTCCTTCGGCATGAAGGGGAGCGTGTCAAGACTCCATTTTTTAAGCTTCGGATCGTAGGCTTCGGGGTAGCTCATGGTGACAAGGTGCCCCAGACACCACGTCACTATCGCGTCCCCGTCCTCGATGAAGCCTCCCTCGCCCGCTCCGCGTAATTTTAAGGCCTTCGCGAATTCCCTCGCGACGCTCGGTTTTTCCGCGATGTAAACAGATTTTCCCATACAAATAAACCCTAAAACGCCGTCACTTTCCCTCTATATACCCGAGGGCCGTAAGCGCCTCCGCGCAGAGTATGCCTCCGCCCGCCGCGCCTCTTATCGTATTGTGCGAGAGCCCGATGAATTTATAATCATAGAGGATATCTTCTCTCAGTCTTCCGATCGATATGCCCATGCCGTTCTCATAATCGACGTCAAGCCGCACCTGTGGCCTGTCGTCTTCGCTCATATATCTGATAAACTGTTTGGGAGAACTCGGAAGATTCATCCCTTCCGTGCGGGCCTTAAAGTTCACCAGCCTGTCTATCAGTTCCTCTTTCGATACTTTCTTCGCGAATTTCACGAAAACAGCCGCCGTATGGCCGTCCTGCACGGGGACGCGCACACACTGAGTCGTGATGACGGGAGCCGTCGCCTTTACGATTTGCCCGTCCTTTACCTTTCCGAAGATCCGAAGCGGCTCCTGCTCACTTTTTTCTTCCTCTCCCGCGATGTAGGGGATCACGTTTCCCGACATCTCCGGCCAGTCGGCGAAGGTCTTTCCCGCCCCCGATATGGCCTGATAAGTGGTCGCGACAACCTGTGTCGGCTCAAACTCCATCCACGCGGCGAGCGCGGGAGCGTAGCTTTGTATGGAGCAGTTCGGCTTAACCGCGATGAACCCGCGCTTCGTCTTCAGCCGCTCCTTTTGATATTTGATGACTTCGAAATGATCGGGATTTATCTCCGGGATAACCATCGGCACATCGGGAGTCCATCGGTGCGCGCTGTTATTTGAGACGACGGGAGTCTCCGTCTTCGCGTAAGCCTCCTCGATCGCCCTTATCTCATCCTTCGTCATGTCGACGGCGCTGAAGAGAAAATCAACCCCCGCGGAAACGGTTCCGATATCGTTTACGTCAAGAACCGTCATGTCTTTTACTTTCTCCGGGACGGGACCCGTCATTTTCCAGCGTCCCGCCGCCGCTTCCTCATAAGTCTTCCCGGCGGACTTGGGGCTCGCGGCCACCGCCGTCACCTCAAACCAGGGGTGATTTTCAAGAAGCGAAATAAAACGCTGTCCCACCATGCCCGTGGCGCCCAGCACGCCGACCCTTAATTTTCTGTCCATATCCTTTCTCCTTCCCTGCGCTTCCCCTCTTTACGCCGCAAAGCCACCACGTCATCCGCAATCTTCACCGGTGCCGTTGCTGTCTGAATTATATCGTACGCGGATACTTGATTTATAACTGTGTCACACTTTATTTTGTGATCTTGACTCATCAGGCAGTCACACGCTTAAACCGCTCGCTCCCCATCGCCTAATCATCCTCCCTAAGATACGCCTCGCAGTCAGACAGCATTTTTTCCATGGCTTTATTTCCGGGGGCGCCCTCGGTATTTCGCCTGTTCACGCAATTTTTTATGTCGATCGCGTCATAGATGTCATCATCAAACTCGGGCGATACGGCCCTATAATCCGGAAGTGGCAGCTCGTTTAGGGAAATGCCTTTATCCGCGCAGCGAAGCACGAGTTTTCCCACGATGGCGTGCGCGTCACGAAACGCGACTCCGTGACGGACCAGATAGTCCGCGGCGTCGGTCGCGTTCGTAAAGCCCGATCTCGCGCTCATTTCCATCCTGTCCTTATTAAATCTCATCGTCGAGAGCATTCCGGTAAACAGCTTCACGCAGGCTTTCACTGTGTCGATGGCGTCAAAAGTGACTTCCTTATCCTCCTGCATATCCTTATCGTACGCGAGAGGTATCCCCTTAAAGGTCGTAAGAAGGGACATCAGCGCTCCGAAGACACGTCCCGTCTTGCCTCTTACGATCTCGGCTATGTCTGGATTTTTCTTCTGCGGCATGATACTGCTGCCCGTGCTGTAAGCGTCGTCCGTCTCCGCGAACCGGTACTCGTCGGAGTTCCAGATGATGATTTCCTCGGCGAGCCTGCTTAAGTGAACCATGATGATGGAAAGCACGGACGCAAGCTCCATGAGATAGTCCCTGTCCGATACCGAATCCATGCTGTTTGCCGTGGGCGCGTCAAACATAAGAAGCTTAGCCGTATACCGCCTGTCAAGATCATACGTGGTACCCGCGAGCGCCCCCGCTCCGAGCGGACACTCGTTCATCCTTCGCTTAAGATCGGATAATCTCGACCTGTCGCGCTTTATCATCTCAAAGTAGGCGCCCATGTGATGAGCGAGCGTCACGGGCTGCGCCTTTTGCATGTGAGTAAAGCCCGGCATCACGGTATCCGTGTTTTCTTTCATGATCTTAAGCAACACCGAGAGGAATTCTTTAAGAAGCTCATCGAGCGCGTCCGCCTCATCCCTCACGTAAAGCTTCATGTCGAGAGCTATCTGGTCGTTACGGCTCCTCGCGGTGTGAAGCTTCTTCCCGGCGTCGCCTACGCGTTCCGTAAGTTTCGCCTCCACGAAGCTGTGTATGTCCTCATAATCATCCGTGATCTGAAGACGTCCCGCCTCTATGTCATCCTCTATGCCGCTAAGCCCCGCTAATATCTTCTCCCCGTCTTCGCGGGTCAAAATACCCTGCTTTACGAGCATCTTAACGTGCGCCGCGCTTCCCCTTATGTCCTGCTTATAAAGGCGTCTGTCAAATGAGATCGACGCGTTAAACCCGTACGCGTCCTCATCCGTTTTCTTTGTAAATCTTCCTCCCCACAGTTTTTCCATGCGCGTACCTTTCGTCCTTACTCTCCGACTGT
>CAYLRF010000012.1:7066-9588 GCA_964385995.1 uncultured Faecalimonas sp. | reverse complement strand
CTTCCTCCCCACAGTTTTTCCATGCGCGTACCTTTCGTCCTTACTCTCCGACTGTATACGACCTGTTTTCCTCTCCGTCACGCAGACCTTGCGATTTGCTGACCGAACTGATCCGGCGTTCGCGGTTCTTGGTTTTCACTCTGTAATGTGACCCCCGGAGTCCGCTACCCGATTCGACCATCCGACCGCAGGCTTTATCCCTCCGTCACGCGGACCCTTGCAACCCGCCACCGAAATGCCCGTCCTCACTGTCTTTGGTTTTCACTGTGTAATGGGACCCTCGCGGTCCGCCTCCGAAACGTCTGGTGCTCACGGTCTTGGGTTTCCACTCTAGTAATGCGGCCTCGCAGTCCGCTACCAAACTGAGCAGTCGGGTGCGGTCGCGTTTTCCCTCCTCATACGTCTCTCGCGAAGGGAAAATTCGCAGCCGCAGTAATCCTGCCTGTAAAGCCCGTAGATGTTTGAAAGCTCCACGGAACGTTTGTATCCGTCTTTTTTCTTAAAATCGCCGCGCAGAAACGGCACGCCGTAAACCGCGGCCGCCTTATCTCCCGCGTCATTTATCTTTCGCGCATCCTTTAAGGGGCTTACGCTGAGAGTGGTCGTAAAAAAATCAAATCCGCCCTCTTTCGCCGCCTTCGCGGTTTCATTAAGGCGCAATTCATAGCATTTAAGGCACCTTGCCCCGCCCTCTTTCTCATCCTCGAGGCCTTTTACCGTTTCGTAAAATCTCTCACGATCGTATTTGCCCATAAGAAAAGATATCTTCCCCGCGAGCGGCATTTCCTTTAAAAGCCTTTTCTGCTCGAGGACGCGCTTTTCGTATTCGGCCTCCGGGAAAATATTAGGGTTGTAATAAAACACCGTAATGTCAAAATACCCCGACAGGTACTCCAGCACACGGCTCGAGCACGGAGCGCAGCAGCTGTGAAGAAGGAGCCTGTAGGTTGCGCCGTCGTCTTTTATACGCGAAAGAAATTCGTCGAGTTCTTTCTGATAATTCATGATACGTTTCATCAGCGTGATTTATCTTGCAGTTCATCCGCATGATTCATCTTGCGTTTCATCCGCACGATTCATTTTACATTTTATCCGCGTTATTCATCTCACAATTCATCCGTGTGATTCATCTTACAGTTCATCCGCGAGTTCGTATATAAGTTTCTCCGTCTTTTCCCATCCGAGGCAGGGGTCGGTTATGGACTGACCGTAAGTGCCGCATTCGGCGGGCTGCGAACCGTCCACGATGTAGCTTTCTATCATGAGACCCTTTACCAGCGTCCTGATGTCCGGATTCACGCGACGGCTGTGCATGACGTCCTTACTTATCCGTATCTGCTCCAGATAATGCTTGTTTGAATTCGCGTGGTTCGTATCGATGATTACCGCCATGTTCGAGAGCTGCTTTTCCTGATAAAGCTCGAAAACCCTCATCAGATCCTCGTAATGATAATTCGTGACAAAGCCCGTCCCCATGGGCATACCGCCGCGAAGGATAGCGTGCGCGTAGGGATTGCCCTTGCTCTCCACCTCCCAGCCCCGGTAAATAAATGTCTGCGGCTGCTGCGCCGCCTGTATCGAGTTCATCATGACGGTCAAATCGCCGCTTGTGGGATTTTTCATGCCGACCGGCACGTCTATGGCGCTGGCTGTCAGGCGGTGCTGCTGATTTTCCACGGATCTCGCTCCCACCGCCACATAAGCCAAAAGATCGGATAAATACCTGTAATTTTCGGGATAAAGCATCTCGTCGGCGCATGAAAAACCCGTCTCCTTTAAGGCTCTCATGTGTACCTTCCGGATCTTTAAAAGTCCCTGCAGCATGTCAGAATCATGCAAAGGATCCGGCTGATGAAGCATTCCCTTGTAGCCGACGCCCGTCGTGCGCGGCTTATTCGTGTAAAGTCTGGGAACTATGACAAAGCAGTCTTTTACCTTCTCCTGAACTTTCCTGAGCCTTGAGATGTAATCGATCACCGCGTTTTCGTAATCGGCCGAACACGGGCCTATGATGAGCAGAAATTTATCGGATTTTCCCGAAAGCACATCCTTTATATCACGATCCCTCTCCGCGCGGGTCATCTCCATCTCGGGAGTTATGGGATACATCTTTTTTACTTCCATGGGTATTGGAAGTTTTCTTTTAAATTCGCAGTTCATACTTTCCTCTTTCCTGACGCGCCTTAGCACCCGACCTTTTATAAATTCCGGCGAATTTTAAACTACCGTGTCGTAATCTTACGCGCTTTTTCGTTATCTCTTTCTTGACGCACTTTAGCACCCGACTTTTTTATAAATTCCGGCGAATTTTATAACCTTCGTGTCGTGATCTTACGCGCTTTTCGTCATCTCACGGGAGTCGGATGTATCTACGCCTCCGTCACTCCTTGATTTTCACATCTATTCCCAGAGACCTAATCGCGTCAAAATACCCGGGAAAGCTTTTTTTCACCGCCATGCAGCCTTTTATTACTCCGCCTGTTATCGTGCATAAGGCGGAAAGCGCCATCACAATCCGGTGA
>CAYLRF010000012.1:0-6966 GCA_964385995.1 uncultured Faecalimonas sp. | reverse complement strand
TATTACTCCGCCTGTTATCGTGCATAAGGCGGAAAGCGCCATCACAATCCGGTGATCGTTATGACCTGAAAGCGGCTCCGACGGCGTCGAAAGTTTACCCCCGCAGATTTTAATTTTGTCCTTCCAAACACAGACGCGGATGCCGAATTTCGCGAGCTCCTCGGCCATGGCGCGTCCGCGGTCACATTCTTTTATGCCGAGTCTTTCCGTCCCGGTAAGGACTCCCCCGCCCTTGGCCGCCGCGAGAGCGATAAGCACCGGCCCCAGATCCGGACAGCCGGAAATATCAATCACGGGACTGTCGTCGCCACGCGCATTCTCATCATCAAATAATCCGAAATATTCCCGGTAAATCTTATCTCCCTGAAGGCTGTCCTCGTTAAGGCCCTCTACCGTCACGTCGCCTCCGAGACGCGTCAGAACGTCAAGATACGCCGCGTTCGAATAATCACCTTCCACGGTCGCGTCCGCGGCTATATACCTCTGACCGCCGGGGATCTTATAGATCTGTCCTTCGCTCCCGCCGGGAATCTCGCAAATTCGTTCTTCGCTCCCGCCGGGAATCTCGCAAATTCGCCCTTCGCGGCTGTCTTCACACCGTTTAAAATCCGACCCGCTCATCAGACCGCGTGGCACATCGCCCGCCTGACCTGCCGGCTCGCTTTCAGGACCTGAAAATCCCCTGTCCTTTAAGCCGCGTGATCCCTCTCCGCCGTATGTTTGTATCGCGCGGATATCGAACCGCGAAAGATTCGGGTCAATCGTCGTTTGTCCGCCCGCGGGGTATGTCCGTATCATGCGGATACCGAACCGCGAGAGCGTGTCTACTGTCATGTCTATATACGCTCCGCTCTCGATCGGGGGGATAACTTCCAGAGCGCTGTCATCACCAAGAAGCGGAAGCGCGTACATAAGGCCCGTGATAAACTGGCTGCTAATGTTCCCCGGTACCTTAAAACGCGACGCCTTAAGCCTTCCGTCTAACGTAAGCGAAGTCTCATCTTTTTTAAATACTATCCCCTGCTCGCGGCATATCCGCTCGTAAACATCAAGCGGCCTCGAAAAAAGGCTTTTCGCGCCGACAAACCTCACGGGATAACCTCCCGTCAGCATTATGGGGATGAAAAAACGAAGCGTGCTTCCGCTTTCGCGCACGTCAAGATCCGTATCCGCTTTTATCCGAATCCGGGATCCGTCCCGTGCGCCTGTGCCTGCCACGCCGCTTCGTCCGCCTATGCCTCTTACGAAGACGCGGCCGCCCTCGACTCTTAAATCGGCTCCCACGACTTTAAGCACGCCGGCAGTCGCCGTGATGTCATCGCTAAAATCAATGCCCGATATCACCGAGTCGCCCTCCGCCAGTCCCGCGGCGATAAGGAGGCGGTGCGCCATGCTTTTTGACGGAGGCGCCTTTATTTTCCCCTTTGCTTTCCCGGGCTTTATTATTGCCCTCATCCGTGTCTCTTCTCCGTTTTTTTAACGTCGGTTTTTTTTATGTAATTCGGAAAGTCCGTGCCGTATCTTTGCGCCAGCATGTCGGCTGTCACAAGCGCCGTGACGCTGTCCACCACCACGCGCGCCCTGTGGATTACGGCGGGATCGTGTCTTCCTTTTACTCGGTAGGTGATATTTTCCGATTTACCCACATCGACGGTATCCTGCTCCTTGTAAATGGAGGGAGTCGGCTTTATCACTGTGCTGAAAATAATCGGCATACCGTTTGTGATACCTCCGTTTACTCCGCCGTTATGATTGGTGAGGGTGATCACTTTCCCGTCTTTCACGGCGAACGCGTCATTTGCCTCGCTTCCGCGTAGACGCGCGAAGTTAAATCCCTCGCCGAATTCTATGCCTTTTACCGCCGGTATGGAAAAAATCCCGTGAGATAACACGCCCTCGAAGCTGTCAAACCACGGCTCCCCGACTCCCGCCGGGACTCCGATTACGGCCGTCTCGAGTATCCCGCCGACGCTGTCGCCTTCGGCCGCCGCCTCCCTTATGCCGCTGCGCATTAAATCCGCGGCCTTATCGTCAAGTACGGGAAAAAGAAGATCGTTTACCTTCCCGACGGCCTCACTGAGCGTATCAAGGTCCGAAAACGCCGTATCTTTCACGCCGCCGCACTCCTTGATATGACTTCCTATGAGTATGCCGCATTCCCTTAAGGCCGCGATGACGATTGCTCCCGCGGCCACCAAAGGAGCCGTAAGCCTTCCCGAGAAATGCCCTCCGCCCCTGTAATCCGAAAAGCCGTGGTATTTCTCACGCGCCGTAAAATCCGCGTGCCCCGGTCGAAGTATGTCCTTGATGTCGCTGTAATCCCGGCTTTTTACGTCGGTATTTTCAATCAGGATACAAAGAGGAGTCCCGGTCGTCTTTCCCTCGAAGACGCCGCTTACCACGCGCGGCTCATCGGCCTCGCGCCGCGTGGTGGAAATATCTCCGTAAGGCCTTCTTAAGTCAAGCTGACTTTTGATAAAATCCGTATCGACCGCGATGCCCGGCGCAAGTCCGTCCAAGACCGCTCCCATCACGGCGCCGTGGCTCTCTCCGAAAAGCGTAAGGCTTATGCTGTTTCCGAAAGTATTCTTCATAAATCACCCTCCGCCAGCCGCCCGAGGACACGCTCTATCGGCCATTCCTCTATGCGCCCGTGACCGATCTCGCAGACAAAGACGACAAGGCAGCTTTGACCCTCCATCTTCTTGTCGTGGCTTATAGCTTTTGTCACCTCATTTTTATCAAACTCGGAGAGCCTCGGATATGTAAGTCCTATACTCGCGTAAACTTGCGTGAGCTTTTCTTTGACGGTGTCGGAGCACATGTAAAGCATACCCGACGCGACACATTCGCCGTGCAGATATCTGCCCTTCGCCGCGCTCTCAAACCCGTGACCTATCGTATGCCCGAAATTTAAGATCCTGCGAAGCCCTTCCTCTTTTTCGTCACACTCGACCACGTGCTTTTTTACAAGGAGAGTCCTTTCTATGACCGCGGTAATGTCCTTCTTATAAGATCCGTCGAGAAATCCGTTAAAAAGCGTCTCATCGCTCGTGGCGCCCATCTTCACGGCCTCGACGAAGCCGTTTGAGATCTGACGCGAAGGGAGGGTGAGGAGCGTATCGGGGTCGATAAGAACCGCCCTCGGCTGGTGAAACGCCCCGATGAGGTTTTTTATCCCGTTAAAATTCACCGCCGTCTTTCCGCCGATGGAAGAATCCACCTGAGAAAGCAAGGTCGTCGGAACATTGTAATAATCGATCCCTCTCATGTATACGGCCGCAGCGAATCCCGCGAGATCACCTACCACGCCGCCGCCCACCGCGACCACGCAGTCTCCTCTTCCCATGTGAAAATCGAGCATCGCGCAAAGAACATCCCGCGCCGTCTCGGGCGATTTATTTGCCTCGCCGCTTTTTATCACCGTCACGCGGCTCTCAACGCACGCCTGCGCCACCTGACACGCGTATTTAACGGGAACGCCGTCGTCGGTCACTATCATAACCTTGCGCTTCAGATTAAAATACTTTCCGACGTCTTTGAGACTTCCCGCCCGGACGATAATGTCGTAGCTGTCTTTTCCCAACTCCATGCCGATCATGATACAGGATATGTGAAATCCTTTCTTAAAATAACGCCGCAAACTCTTAAGAATCATACCATAGTGACGGCGGGTTTTCAATTCCGAGAGGAAACGTTTCCGCAAGAGGCGACGGGCGTTACTTTGAAAATCGACCGGCTCCGGCGCGGTCAGCGAAATATTTCGCCTTTTTACGGCAACCTGTGATATTATAATAGAAATTTCTCCCGACAGGAGCTTACAGGCATATGACATCACTGCCCGGAAAAATCCTCTGCGGCGGGATCGCGTTCGGGCGGCTCGCCTTTTATGACGAAGTATCGCGCCTTACGCTCGAAAATACCCGCGGCTTTAGGCCCAATCCCGACCGCAAATTCTCAGGCTCTCGTGAGCGCGAAACCGTATACGAAGATTGTGACGGCAGGCCAGATCCCGTTCGCAGTCCTTCGGGCTTTCGTGCGCGGGAAAGGTACGGGGGCGGCCCGCAAAATCCTGAGCTTGCGCGGTTCGCCGAAGCCGAAAATGAAGTCGCGCGAAGACTTGACAGCATGTATGAAAGGGCGCGGGAGGCCTCCGGCGAAGATAAGGCCCTGATATTTAAAGCCGAAAAGCTCCTGCTTACGGACACCGAGTTTTGCGATGAAGTGACCCGCATCATAAATGAGAGCGGCGTGAGCGCGAAGCGCGCGGTATCGACAGCCTGTGAGAAATTCTCAAAAACCATACGGGAGGCCGGGGACGATTACATCGGGGCCAGAGCGGATGACATAAGGGCCGTCTCGGAGTTAATCCTATCCATATTGGATGAGTCGCAAGGCTCGGGTCAGGCGGAGGTTATTTCCACCGAATTTGACCCGGCCGCGGACGGTCGGCGGCTCATAATCGCGCCCGGCACTCTTACCCCGGCAGACGTTGTGAGACTTGATAAAGACTTTGTCGCGGGCATCGTGACGTCAAACGTATCCGTATATTCGCATACCGCCATAATGCTTACGGCCATGGGTATCCCCGCCATAACTCTCTCGGGCGACGCGGACATCTTTCATGACCGAAAGCTTTACGATGGAAAGGACGCTTTGCTCGACGCCTGTGACGGGACGCTTTATATTTGCCCGGATGAAAAGATCAGGGATGAGATGGCGGTTAAAAGCGGGGAAGCGGCGCGAAGGAGGGACAGGCTTACCCGTCTTCGCGGCAAGGCGAACGTGACGGCCGGTGGATTAAAGATCGACATTTGCGCGAACATAGGAAGCTTGGCGGATCTTTCCCATGAGGATCTGGATGAGGCAAGCGGCATAGGGCTTTTGCGAAGTGAGTTTTTCGCGGCGGATCGGGAAAATATCCCGGATGAGGACGCGCAGTTTTTGCTTTACCTTCGCGCCGTAAAAGCCGCAAAGGGTAAGAAAACCGTCATCCGCACATTTGATTTCGGAGACGACGGGAAGCGACTGATCTTGGAAGAACCCACACGCGTGACAGGAGACAAACAGATACGGGCTCATGAAGAGACCTCGCGCGTGATAGGGGATTCCCGTCGTATGACGGACAATGGCGTCCCGCAGCGCGTATCTTATTTTCAAGTATCCGGACTTCGCGGGATAAGGCTCGGGCTTCTCATGCCGCGGATTTTAAGGACGCAGCTTAGAGCCATATTAAGAGCGTCCGCGTACGGCGATATCGCGCTGCTTCTTCCGATGGTAACCTCGGCGGACGAGGTCGCCGCGGTGAGAAAGATGATCGCTCGGGAAGCAAAGAATCTGAAAGACAGCGGCCTCTCCTGTGATGAGAAAATACCGGTCGGGGCCATGATTGAGACTCCGGCGGCGGCGCTTACCTGCGGGGACATCCTGAGGGAAGCGGATTTTATAAGCATAGGGACCAACGATCTGGCGCAATATACGCTAGCCGCGGACAGGACGGATCCCGCGCAGGAAATGTATTATGACAGGGCCCATCCGGCGGTGCTTGCTCTTATTAAAACCGCGGCTAAGGCGGCGCGTACGGCGGGCAAAAGGGTGAGCGTGTGCGGAGATTTGGCCGCGGATACCGAATATGACGAGATGTTTCTTCGTCTTCACGTGGACGCTCTTTCCGTGCCGCCGGCTAAGATACTGTCGCTTCGCGAACACATAAGGAGTATTTCATGAGGAAAGTAAACGGGAATAAATCGAAAAAAATTTCGGGACGTCCTGTTCCTGTCGAGCGGGAAGCCGCGGCGAACCGCGAAAATAACACTGACCGTAAGACCAAAGGTAAGGCCGTCCGGTATTTTGACTACAGGCTTTTCGCCGTGGTCGTCTTTCTCATGTGCTTCGGCCTCGTCATGCTCTACAGCACCAGCGCGTACAGCGCGAGGGTAACTTACGGCGACAGCATGTATTATTTCAAAAGACAGCTTAAGTTCGCCGCCATAGGTATCGGCGCAATGCTGATCGTCGCGAGACTTTTCGATTATCACTGTTACGCTCTGCTTTCCTGGCTCGTTTTCGCGGCGGCGTTTATCCTTATGGGACTTATCAAATCACCTTTGGGCGTCAACTCTCACGGTACGCGGCGCGGGATAAAACTGCCTTTCGGTTTTCAGATGCAGCCCTCGGAGGTGATGAAACTCGCGATCGTCATTCTCATACCTTTTCTTATCTGCAAGGCGGGCAAAAAAATAAAAGAGCCGAAAAAGGTGCTTACCATTTTCCTTATCGGCGCGGTCGGAGCTGCGGGTGTGTTTTTCCTGGCGGATAACTTAAGCACGGCCATCATAGTCCTCGGCATGGTATGCTTCATGCTGTTTGTGGCGCATCCGAAGACGTGGCCTTTCATGGCGATCACGGCGGGCGGGACGGTACTGGTGGCGATAGCTATAAAAATCATAGACTCAAGCGCGAGCGTGGGGGGAAATTTCAGACTTACGAGAATCCTGTCATGGCTTCACCCGGAAGACTACTCCGACGCGGGAAGTTTTCAGGCCATGCAGGGACTGTACGCGATAGGGTCCGGCGGCTTTTTCGGGAAAGGACTCGGAAACAGCACGCAAAAGACGGTTATCCCCGAGGTTCAAAACGACATGATACTTGCCATTATCTGCGAGGAACTCGGCGTATTCGGCGTGATAGTCCTGCTCACGCTGTTCGGGCTTTTACTGTATCGGCTGATGTTTATAGCCCTAAACGCGCCGGATTTATACGGCTCTCTTATGGTCACGGGGATATTCGCTCACATCGCCATACAGGTCATATTTAACGTGGCGGTCGTCTTAAATCTGTTTCCCACTACCGGGATAACGCTGCCGTTCATAAGCTACGGGGGATCTTCCGTCGTCTTTCTGATGATAGAGATGGGGATAGCGCTCGGAGTGTCGTCGAAAATAAAGATCGCGGAGCCTGAAGAAA
>CAYLRF010000011.1:30378-34474 GCA_964385995.1 uncultured Faecalimonas sp. | reverse complement strand
CCCGCGCCCTGTCCGTCTTGCACGGTATTTGGCGGTATGTTATAATGGCCGCACCAGGCTGTCAGGGGAAATTTATGTTCGGATATGTCGTTGCCAACACTTCGGAGCTGAAAGTTCGCGAATACCGGAAATACAAGGCGTATTATTGCGGCCTGTGCGGAGCGCTTCGTGAAAAATACGGCTTTATCGGACAGATGACACTCACATACGATATGACATTTCTCGTCATATTGCTTACATCCCTTTACGAATGCGCGACAGTGACAAAAAAAGGACGCTGCGCGGTTCACCCCGTAAAAAGACAGACGTCGATAACGGGTGAGGCCACCGGGTACGCCGCGGATATGAATGTACTCATGGCTTATTATAAGTTCGCGGATGACAGACTTGATGAGAGGAAGCTGAAAAGTACGGCGGGGATTCGTCTCACACATCCCGCGTTTGAGAAGATAAAGGCCCGTTATCCGGAGAAATGCCGCGTTATCGCCGGGCAGCTGGCAAAGCTCGGTGCCTGCGAGAGACAGAAGGAGACGCGGCCGGATATCCCTTCGGGATATTTCGGGTACCTGACGGCGGAGTTATTCGCCTACAGACACGACGTGTGGGAGAAGACACTTCGCAGGATGGGATTTTATCTGGGCAAGTTCATTTACATAATGGACGCGTACGATGACGTGGATGATGACATAAAAAACGGCGCTTATAACGTACTTGCCCCCATAAGAGACGAGCCTGATTTTGACATTCGCGTGCGGGATATGATGAATGACATACTCGGAAGATGCGCCGCCGAGTTCGAGAAACTGCCGTGCGTTCGTGACGCCGAAATCCTGCGAAATATCCTCTACGCTGGAGTTTGGACAGCGTATGGGAAAAAGCGTAACGCCCGAAAAGCCGGTCGGCAGGACGGCGGACGCGAATTTTCCCGGCGCGGATAAAGAAAGGAACAGAGCGGATGCCCGCGAATCCGAATCCATATGATGTGCTTGGCGTTTCGCCAAACGCCTCAAATGACGAGATAAAAAAAGCTTACCGTGAGCTTACACGCAAATACCATCCCGATTCCTATGTGGACAATCCTCTGGCGGATTTGGCCGAGGAGAAGTTTAAGGAAGTGCAGGAAGCCTACGACAGGATCATGAAGGAGCGCGAGGGAGGAAGAAGGCGAGGCTTCGGCGGTCAAAGCGGACAGTATTACGATTACTCCTCCGACTCTTCGGTGGAGTTTCAGGCCGTTCGCAATTTCATAAACGCCCGGAGATTTCGCGACGCATTAAACGCGCTCTCCGGGATACCGGCAAGAAACGCCGAGTGGTATTATTACAGCTCCGTCGCCAATATGGGCCTCGGGAATAATATCGTCGCCGTGGATCACGCGAGGCAGGCCGCCGCGATGGAACCAGGCAACATGCAATACGTAAATTACGCCAATCAGCTTCAGTATCAGAGTACTCAATATCAAAACTCCGGCAACGGATACGGACGAAAACACACCATCGGCACCGGAAACATATGCTGCGATCTGTGGTGTCTGGATTCGATATGTGAATGTTTCGGAGGCGATCTCTGCAAATGCATGTAAGGACGAAGAAAATCGCCTTAACCGGACTTCTCGCGGCGTTTTCGGCGGTGCTTATGCTTCTTGGCTCCGTCATCGAGGTAAGCAGTCTTTTTTTTATCTGCGCGGCCTCATTCGTTGTGGGCGTCGCGGTGCGCGAGTGGGGTATGGGAGGCGGCGCCCTGTTCGCGTTCGTAAGCACACTGATAAACTTTTTCGTGACGCCGAATAAGATGTATTGCGTCACATACGCCGCCATGGCCGTATACCTGTTGGCGGCCCAATGGCTATTTACGATAACAGGCAAAAGCCGCGTCGTACATAAGAAGCTCGCGCTGTGGCTTATGAAGTACGCCGTCTTTAACGTCATGTACGTGCCGGCTGTCATATTTTTGCAAAAACTGCTGTTCGGGAGGAAGCTTTCGACGGCATTGTTCATAGCGGTTTTGGCCGCGGGAGAGATCGCGCTATTTGTCTACGATGAGGCTTACAGGTATTTTCAGCGGGTGATATGGGGCAAATTGCGGGTAAAAATTTTGCGGGAGGGGCGACAGGATGAAGAGTTTAACATTCGCGGAACAGGTGAAGATCATCCTAAACAGAAAAGGGATGACGATAAAGACGCTGGCCGAGCTCGTCGAAAAGAGAACGGGACAGCCGATGTCAAGGCAGAATATGACTCAGCGCCTTAGCCGCGACAATTTTAAGGAGCGGGATATGCGGCTCATCGCGGACATTTTAGGCTGCGATTTTCAGCTAAATGTCATAAGTCCCGACGCGGTTCATACAGAGGAGGAGCGGGTTAAGCCGCGAAAAGAAGCGGGCGATGATGCGATGCCGTTTGAAAGAGAAGTCACGATAGGGGAATTGGTTGACATGGAAGAGGCTGCTTTGGAAAAGACCTCCGTAAGTGAGGCCGCGGCCGGCACACGTGAAGAGGAGAAGGAACTACTGAAAAAAGGCGTGCGCGGGTATTTCAAAAAGGAAGCAGTCTCCAGAACGTCCGCCTCGGACGTGAGCGAAGCTTATGAAGGCGCGGATGTGAGCGAAGCGTGTCGCGGGATTTCAAAGCCGGAAGATACGGCCGCGTCGGAGACTGTATCGGATGAAGCCGCGGCGTCTCGGGGAGAGCTAAATACCGATTCGGTATCTCAAAGGGAGCAAGATAAAGTTTCCGTGTCTCAAAGAGAGGCAGAGACTCCTTTAGTGTCTCAAGGGGAGGCAAAGACCTCTTCAACAATGTCTCAAGGGGAGACAAAGAACGCTTCGGGAATCCGGGCGGATACCGTGACGGGTGACAGATCCGACGGAGCAGAGGAAGAAAATGAGGCGGCGGGGCCAAAAGCAGGACAGGACGACGGGTCGCCTAAATCGGCCGCCGGCTCTGATACTGATGAGTCTTTAAAGGATGAACCCGTCGGGGACATCAATCCCTATACGGGGAAGGAATACAAATCCAACAGCGTCAGGATCCATCCGAAGCGAATCGGATACGTGCAGGTATATGACGCGGAGCAGCACGCGTGGGCCGATATGACCGAGTGGGCGTTTCTGGGTTATCAGGAGCGGAAAAAGGCGCTGCTCGGGGATGAGTACGAGCCGCCTATCTATCTGGATTAGCGGCACGCGGGCGGCAAAAGGAAGGTGCGGCATTTGACGAGCATGATCCGGGCGAAGGATCTCACATACGAATACGAGTCGCGCGATGAGGACGGTACGTCGATAAAAAACGAACCGGCCATAGATGACATAAATCTCGATATCCGGGCGGGGGAGTTCATAGGCATCCTGGGCGCCAACGGTTCGGGAAAATCCACGCTCGCAAAGCACATAAACGCCTTGCTTATCCCTACCGGAGGCACACTTTTAGTGGACGGCAGGGATACCAGCGATGAGGACAATGTCCCGGAAGTCAGACGAAACGCCGGGATGGTTTTTCAAAATCCCGACAATCAGATCATCGGTACGGTCGTCGAGGAAGACGTGGGCTTCGGGCCGGAGAATCTGGGCGTTCCCACATCCGAGATATGGGAGAGGGTAGAAAAAAGCCTGAAGTCGGTAGGCATGTACGAATACAGGAAGGACTCCCCGAATAAACTCTCCGGCGGTCAGAAGCAGCGTGTGGCCATAGCGGGCGTGATGGCCATGCGCCCGAAATGCATAGTGCTGGATGAGGCTACCGCGATGCTGGATCCCGGCGGACGCGCGGAGGTCTTAAGCGCCGTGGAAGATCTCAGAAGACAGGAAGGCGTGACCGTGATCTGGATCACCCATTATATGGATGAGGTGATCGGTGCGGATCGCGTCTTCGTGATGGATGGGGGAAAAGTAGTGACGGACGGCACTCCGGCGCAGGTATTTTCGCGGGTCGATCTTCTGAAAAAATATCGCCTTGACGTGCCGCAGATAACCCTTCTTTCTCATTTGCTCAGGGAAAAAGGCCTGGATATCCCGGAGGGCATACTTTCGACTAAGGAGCTCGTAAGCGCCCTCACATCCGCGGCAGGCACGAAAAATTCGAATGATACCGATACCGCG
>CAYLRF010000011.1:13187-30278 GCA_964385995.1 uncultured Faecalimonas sp. | reverse complement strand
GCGGACGGGGACGCATTTAAGAAGGATAAATACCGGGAGAAAGATTTCGGGGAACCGCTTCTCAGGCTCGAGAAGGTGCGCTATGTGTATAATCCCGGCAGCGCCTACGAGAAGGAAGCCCTGCGCGACATAGATCTTGATATATATCCCGGAGAGTTTATGGGTGTCATCGGGCATACGGGTTCGGGAAAGTCCACGCTGATACAGCATTTAAACGGCCTTCTTAAGGCGACGGACGGAGTCATATATTACCGGGGCGATAACATTTACGCCGATAAATACGACATGAAGACGCTAAGAAACCATGTCGGGCTGGTGTTTCAGTATCCGGAGTATCAGCTTTTCGGTGAGGACGTCCTCTCCGACGTGTGTTTCGGGCCGGCAAATCAGGGCTTTTCAAAGGAAGAATCTGAGGAGAAAGCCGCAGAGGCTTTAAAACTCGTTGGTTTGGAAGAAAAATATTTCCGCAGATCGCCGTTTGACCTCTCGGGCGGACAAAAGCGCAGAGCCGCGATAGCGGGAGTGCTCGCCATGAAGCCCGACGTATTGGTGCTTGATGAGCCGACGGCGGGCCTTGACCCGGCGGGCAGGGACGAGATACTGGATCAGATATCTTACCTTCGCGAAAAGGAAAAAATTACCGTCGTATTGGTCTCTCACAGCATGGAAGAGATAGCCGAATATGTCAGCCGCATAGTGGTGTTAAACGAGGGAGAAAAGCTTTACGACGCCTCCTGCGCGGAAGTGTTTTCTCATTATAAAGAACTGGAGCGGGTCGGCCTTTCTGCGCCGCGGGTTACTTATATCATGCATGAGCTTAAGGCGAGAGGACTGCCGGTCAGGACCGACATCATCACGGCGAAGGACGCGGCCGATGAGATCGCGAATGTCTGCCGGTCGTGTCAGAGGGGTTCGGCGCTCTGTCCGACGAATCAAAATCGCTAAATGACGTATACAGCTGATGAGACGAAAATACGGGCACGACGTAACTCGGACAACGCGGCGGGGATGAAGTTTTCGGACGGTCTTTGTGTCTTTAAACATATATGTTAAACGATGATAAGAGATATTACGATCGGACAATATTATCCCGCGAAAAGCAGGCTTCACACTCTTGATCCGAGGACGAAGATCCTTTGCACTCTGGTTTACCTCATTTCTTTGTTTTTTTTCAACAATATACTCAGTTACGTACTCGCGACTGTGTTTCTTTTTACGGTCATAAGGCTTTCAAAGATTCCCTTTTCGTACATCGTAAAGGGCTTAAGACCCGTTATCATGCTCCTTATGATCACCGTGATTTTCAATATGCTTTTTACGACGACGGGGAAGGTTCTGGTACATTTCTGGATCATAAAGATCACGGATGACGGCTTAAGGTTCGCGCTGCTTCTGGCCGTGAGGCTGATTTACATGATCTTAGGCTCGTCGCTTATGACATTTACCACCACGCCGAATTGCCTGACAGACGGCATAGAGGGACTTTTAAAACCGCTTCGGCACATCAGGGTGCCGGTTCACGAGATAGCGATGATGATGACGATTGCGCTGCGATTTATACCCATCCTGCTTGAGGAGACCGACAAAATCATGAAGGCGCAGACGGCCCGCGGCGCGGATCTCGAAAGCGGGAATATCATCCGCAGGGCGAAGGCCATGGTTCCGGTGCTGGTGCCGTTATTTGTATCCGCGTTTCGAAGGGCGGGGGATCTGGCGATGGCCATGGAGTCAAGGTGCTACCGCGGGGGCGACGGCAGGACAAAGATGAAGCCGCTTATCTACAGACGCGCGGATTATGTGGCGTACATTGTCACCTGTGTCTACGCCGCTGCGGGCATAGCGATGAGGTTTCTTAGGGTTTAACCGCGGAGGAACAGGCCGGACAGACAAAGCGGGATGGGAAGACGACACGTATTATGGGCGAAAAAAAGCGGATCATGCTTACGGTCGCGTATGACGGGACGCGCTACTGCGGATGGCAGAGACAGTCAAACGGCACCTCGGTAGAAGAGGCGCTCACAAAAGCCTTACGTAAAATGACCGGGGAGGATATCAATCTTATCGGCGCGAGCCGCACGGATTCGGGCGTGCACGCGCTGGGAAACGTGGCGGTATTTGATACCGAATCTTCCATACCCGCCGAAAGGATGGCTATGGCGGTCGCGAGGTGGCTGCCGCGCGATATCGCGGTAAGAGCGTCCAAGCAAGTGCCGCCCTATTTTCATCCGAGACGACGCGACTGCGTAAAGACTTACGAGTATCGGGTTATAAACGCGAGATTTCCGGTGCCGACGCTTCTGCGCACGCATTATTTCGTGTCGTTTAAGCTGGATATCGGGAAAATGCGGGACGCGGCGGCGTATCTTGTCGGGAAACATGATTTCACGAGTTTTTGCAATATCAGGACGGACGCCGATTCGCCCGTGCGTACCGTCCGCTCAATTGATATAACAAGAGAAGGTGAGGAGATCACGTTTCGCGTGCGCGGAGACGGTTTCCTATATAATATGATACGGATCATGGTCGGGACTCTCCTTCGGGTCGGAAGAGGGTTTTACGAGCCCGCCGACGTGAAGAGTATATTGGAGGCGAAAGACAGAGATAAGGCGGGACCCACCGCGCCGCCGCAGGGGCTTACGCTGATCGGGATCGAATATGCCTGAGACGGGGTCCGCGCGGGAAACCGAGGCGCGAAGGTAAGACAGTCGGTACATAAAATAGAAAGATCGCGGCGCGGAGAGAAATCAGGTAATTGCGCCGGGGTGCGGAAAGGATGATGATTATGTCAAAAGAAACGGCAAAACCTACGATCGAGGATTTAAAAAATGAGTTTGCGAGGCGCTTTGACGTCAGGCCTGGCGAAAGGCCGAGGGCTTATTTCGCGCCCGGCAGGGTGAACCTCATAGGAGAGCATACCGACTACAACGGCGGCCATGTGTTCCCGTGCGCGCTCACGCTTGGCACATACGCCGTGGCGGCGAAAAGAGACGACAGAAGGCTTCGATTTTACTCCCTGAATTTCGCGGATCTCGGAGTGATAGAGTCAAGCCTTGATGATCTTAAGCCGCGAAAAGAGGCCGACTGGACGAATTATCCGAAGGGCGTGATGTGGGCATTTGAGGGGCGCGGTTATAACATCCCGAGCGGCCTCGATATCCTGATATACGGCGATATCCCCGCGGGCTCGGGGCTGTCATCGTCCGCGTCTTTGGAAGTGCTTACGGGTACGCTTCTTAAAGACATGTTCGGATTTGACATCTCCATGGTGGAGATAGCCAAGATCGGACAGTATTCGGAGAATAATTTCAACGGCTGTAATTGCGGGATCATGGATCAGTTCACCAGCGCCATGGGAAAGAAAGACAACGCCATTTTCCTCGACTCCGCCACCCTTGAGTATGAGTACGCCCCCATGGTGTTAAAAGACGCGAAAATCGTAATCACAAACAGTAAGGTAAAGCACGCTCTGGTGGATTCCGCGTATAATGACAGACGTCATGAGTGCGAGACGGCCCTTAGCGAACTGCAAAAAGAGACGGACATTCCTTCTCTCGGAGCGCTGACCGAGGAGGAGTTTGAGGCGCATAAAGGTGCGATCGCATCCGCGACAAGACTTAAGAGGGCGAGACACGCGGTATACGAGAATCGCAGAACCGTAAGGGCGGTTAAGGCTCTGAAGGACGGAGACATCGCTACTTTCGGGAAGCTTATGAACGCCTCCCACGTATCGCTTAGGGATGATTTCGAGGTGTCCTGCCCGGAGATAGATTTGCTCGTCGAACTCGCGTGGAAAAGGGACGGGGTCATCGGATCGCGAATTACCGGCGGGGGATTCGGAGGCTGCACCGTGAGCATAGTCAGAAATGACGATGTTGACTCATTCACAGAGGACATCGGAGAGGAATACGAGAAAAAATTCGGACATAGCCCCGAGTTCTACGTGGTCGATATCGGCGGCGGCGCGACGGCGCTGTAAGGAAGACAAAAACAGTAAAAGCGGATGGCGCTTTATAAAAACGTGGAGAGACTGTCCGACAAAGCATAGCCGCAAGGCGCGAAGCACGGCACAAAGCGATAACGCGAAGCACGGTACAAGGCGATAACGCGAAGCACGGTACAAAGCGGTATACACGACATAATGTAAATGACAATGACAAAGACGGAGTTTTAAGGCGATCTTACGCGTAAAGGAGATAAGATGTTATCAGCCGGGATAAAAAGACTGGTTCAGTACGGGATTGATACGGGGCTTATGCCAAAGTGTGAGAGGATATACGCGACGAACCTGCTTCTGAATCTTTTTCACGAGGATACATATGATGACGGGGATGAAGACGGCGGCGATGGAGGCGAGGTCGAACGTGACAACGAAGACGGCGGCGAGGTTGCTTTCGAGAGCGGCGACAGGGTACAGGATCGTCCGGATGTCGGCGCGGGAGTAACCGAACAGGCGGCAGGCGGCGGCATGATCAATCACGCGCGTGACGACGGTGAGGTAAAAGGAGGTGACGGCGCGGATGATTCTAACTTGGAGGACATACTCGCGTATCTTCTTGACGAGGCGGTGAGACGGGGTATCATATCGGATGATATCACGAGCCGGGATCTTTTTGACGCGAAGCTTATGAACACGCTGATGCCGAGGCCCGCGACCGTGCGTGAAAAGTTTTCAAAGGCTTATGAGATTTCTCCCGAGAGGGCGACAGATTATTTCTACAAGCTGAGCCGGGATTCCGACTACATCAGGCGTTACAGGATAGTAAAAGATCGCAAATGGAAGATATCCGGCGAGTACGGCGACATAGACATCACGATAAATCTGTCAAAGCCCGAGAAAGATCCGAAGGCGATAGCCGCAGCGGGCAGAGCGAAGTCGGGAGGATATCCGAAGTGTCTGCTCTGCGCGGAAAATGAGGGATATGCGGGAAGGGCGGATCACCCCGCGAGGGACAATCACCGCGTAATCTTGCTTACGCTTGATAATGAGCCGTGGGGATTTCAGTATTCTCCGTATGTTTATTACAATGAGCATTGTATCGTCTTTAACACGAAGCATATCCCGATGAGGATAGAGCGGGAAACGTTCGTAAAGCTTCTTGATTTCGTGAGGCAGTTTCCGCATTATATTCTGGGGTCAAACGCGGATCTTCCCATAGTCGGGGGCTCTATCCTAAGTCATGACCACTATCAGGGCGGAAGATATGAGTTTGCCATGGCGAAGGCGCGCATCGAGGAGAATTTCTATGTAAAAGGATACGAAGACGTGAGCGCGGGCATAGTAAAGTGGCCGCTGTCGGTCATAAGGCTGAGAAGTAAGGACGCGGACCGCATCATCGATCTTGCGGCGCATATTCTTGACGTGTGGAGAGGATATACCGATAAGGAGGCGTTTATATTCGCCGAAACCGCGGGAGAGAGGCATAATACCGTAACTCCCATAGCGCGGAAGGTGCGCGGCGCGTATGAGCTTGACATGGCGCTTAGAAATAACATCACCACCGACGAGCATCCTTTCGGCGTCTATCATCCGCACACCAAGCGGCATAACATAAAGAAGGAAAATATCGGGCTTATCGAAGTCATGGGCCTTGCCGTGCTGCCCGCGAGGCTTAAGAGCGAGATGGATAAATTGGCCGGTTACCTGATAAAAGGGGCGGACGCGGACGAGATAAAAGCCGACGCGAGTGTCGCAAAGCACGCCGACTGGGCGCTTTCGTTTGTTAATGATTACGCGCGTATTGACAAAGACAATGTTATGGATATACTTGAGCGCGAAATAGGAATTACGTTCACGCGTGTGCTTGAGGACTGCGGAGTCTTTAAGAGGACTACTAAGGGACGCGCGGCGTTTCACAGATTTTTGGAGGCATTGTGATATCGCCTTTTTCATGAACCGTATGATGGTGGCGACGACGAAGTGAGATTTTTAAGGAGATTCCTGCGGGGAGGATGATTAAGATGAAGACAAGAGCTTTCGGAACGGGAAAAGGCGGAGAGGCGGCGACGCTTTACACATTTGAGAACGCACTCGGCATGGTCATGGAGGTTACGGATTTCGGCGCGACGCTTTACTCGCTTAAGGTGCCCGCAAAGAGAGGACAAATGCCGGACGTCGTACTCGGTTACGACAGCCCGCAGGGATATATGAGGCCGCAGGTCACATGCTTCGGGGCGACGATCGGGCGAAACGGCAACCGCATAGGCGGCGCGGCATTTGAGTTAAACGGCGTGACTTATCATCTGGATAAGACAAACGGAGAGGATAATCTTCACAGCGGGCGCGATTTTTACCATCACCGCATATGGAAAGTGAGCGGGACGACAGAACACGGCATTACTTTTTCACTTCACAGCCCGGACGGGGATCAGGGTTATCCGGGAAACTTTGACGTGGATGTCACCTATACTCTGACCGATGACGGCGCCGTCATGATCGAATATTTCGGAATACCCGACCGCGACACGATCGTAAATATGACGAATCACTCGTATTTTAACCTTAACGGTCATGACTCGGGGGATATACTCGGTCACAGGCTGTGGATCGACGCCGACGCTTTCGTGGCGACGGACGCGGGTCAGATTCCCACGGGAGAGATAGTGCCCGTGGAAGCGACGCCCATGGATTTTCGCGTAAAGAAAACGGTAGGCAGGGATATCAACTCCGATTTCGAGCAGATAAGGCTCGGAAAGGGCTACGATCACAACTGGTGCCTTAATAATGACGGGGCGTTTAAAAAAGTTGCGCTTCTCTCATCAGGGAAAAGCGGCATAGAGATGGAAGTCTACACGGATCGCCCGGGGCTTCAGATTTACACTGGAAATTATCTGGATGACGAGCCCGGAAAAGGCGGAGCCGTATACAAATACAGACAGGGCATATGCTTTGAGACGCAGGGGTACCCCGACGCCGTTCATCACGCGAATTTCCCGAGCGTCATAGTAAAGGCGGGCGACATTTATCGCACAAAGACCGCTTACAAATTCAGCACCGAGAGTATGAGAAGAGCGCGGGTGTAAGCTCACACGGTAAGGAGAAGGTCATGACAGATAATATAAAAAACCTGAGAGAATATATCGTAAATAAGAAACATCACGAATATCGCACGGATTTTCCCGAATATGCGAATCTGGCCGAAGAATTCGCCAAAGAGGCCTTAAGTCCCAAGGAACGCATGACGAGACGCTTCGAGCTTATGGCGAGCCTTGAGACGCCGGTTTTGCTGCCGGGCGAGAAGATCTGCTTTATAAGGACGGTAAAGACCCTGCCGGACTGCTTTACCGCCGATGAGTGGAAGGAGATTAGAAAGGATCACTTCATCCACGAGCTGGGGTATATGTCGAATCTCTCTCCGGATTACGAGAGGGCGATAAAGGAAGGACTTTTGTCTCTATATGACGGCGCCGATGAGTACGGAAAGAGAATCATAAACGCCATATTGGATCTTACCGCGCGTTACCGAAAGAAAGCCGAGGAGGAAGGAAATTTAAAGCTTGCCCGGGTGCTCGCTCGTGTGCCAGCTTACGGAGCCACGGGTTTTTACGAGGCGCTTCAAAGCTTTCGTATCATCCACTACTCTCTGTGGCTCGAAGGCAATTATCACAATACCGTGGGACGCCTTGACAAATACATGTACCCGTATCTTAAGGCCGACATGGATAAAGGCCTTTACACGAGGGAGAGCGCGCTGGAGCTTCTGGAAGATTTCTTCTTAAGCTTTAATAAGGACAGCGACCTGTATCCCGGGCAGCAGATGGGAGATAACGGACAGAGCGTGGTACTGGGAGGTATCGACGAGGACGGAAACGACGTGTTCAATCTCCTTTCCGAGTTGTGCCTTACGGCGAGCAGGGAGCTGCTTTTAATTGATCCGAAGATCAACCTGCGCGTGAGCAAAAAGACTCCCATGAGGATATATGAGCTGGGAAGCGAACTTACGAAAGTGGGCCTCGGATTTCCGCAATATTCCAATGACGACGTGGTCATAGAGGGCCTTATGCGCTTAGGTTACGATAAAAAAGACGCCGCGGATTACGTGGTGGCGGCCTGCTGGGAGTTTATCATCCCGAAAGTGGGAGGAGACGTCGCGAATATCGCGCTGCTGTCATTTCCGAAAGTCATAGACATTTGTCTGCATAACCATCTGGAAAATAGCGATACCTTCGACGAGTTTTTGGAGAAGGTAAAGCTTGAGATTCAAAATGAATGTGACAGACTCTGCGACGGTATTAAAAATCTCTGGTTCGTGCCCTCGCCTTTTATGAACATCCTCATAGACGGCGGCATATATGACGGCGCGAAGTACAACAATTTCGGCTTCCACGGCGCCGGGGTGGCGACCGCTGCGGATTCGCTCGCGGTAATCAAAAAATACGTCTATGACGAGAAACGCTTCACGAAGCGCGAACTTATCGACGCGGTGGACGCGGATTTTGAGGGCAATAACGAGATGCTTCATCTTCTTCGGTACGAAGCGCCGAAGATGGGCAACAATGAGGATCTGCCGGACAGTATGGGCGTATTGCTGCTTCAGTCGTTCGCCGACAGCCTGAAAGGAAAGAAAAACTGCCGCGGCGGCATATACCGCGCGGGAACAGGCACCGCCATGGGATACCTAAGCAGCGCGAAGGAGATAGGCGCCTCTCCCGACGGCAGGAGAAAGGGAGAACCGCTCGGCACGAATTATTCGGCGAGCCTTTTCGCGAGGATCAAGGGGCCCTTCTCCGTCATCTCGTCATTTACGAAGCCGAACCTCGTCGAAAACATGAACGGAGGCCCGCTTACGCTGGAGTTCTCATCGGCCATGTTCAGCGACGAGGAGAGTGTGAAGAAAGTGGCGGCATTGGTAAAGACTTACATCGACATGGGCGGACATCAGCTTCAGCTTAACGCCGTAAATACCAAGCTTTTAAAGGACGCTCAGATACATCCCGAAAATCACAGGCAGCTTATAGTCCGTATCTGGGGCTGGAGCGCTTATTTCGTGGAGCTTGATAAAGAGTATCAGGATCACGTGCTCATGCGCCAGCAGTACAGCGTGTAGGGAAAATGACGGGCGTCGTATTTGACATCAAAGAATTCACGGTGCATGACGGGCCTGGCAGCCGGGAGACGGTTTTTCTAAAAGGCTGCCCCCTTCGCTGCAGGTGGTGTCATAATCCCGAGGGCCTCTCGGCCGAAAAGCAGCTTATGGTAAAGCCGAATTTCTGCAAACACTGCGGCCAATGCATGAAACCTTGCGGGCATGAGATTTGCCGGCCGTTCGGAAGATGTGTCCTCGCCTGTCCGAACGGGGCTTTAAGCGTGGCGGGCGAGGAAATGACGGCCGAGGATCTCGCGGGTCGCGTGATGAAAAACGCCGATATCCTTAAAAACATGGGCGGTGGAGTCACGTTTTCCGGGGGAGAGCCCATGCTGCAGGGAGATTTCGTCTGCGAGGTTGCGGATCTCATGCCCGGGGTGCATAAAGCGGTGCAGACAAGCGGATTCGCCGACTCTGAGACATATCGAAAAGTGGTCGGCCGCATGGATTTCGTGCTGCAGGATATCAAGATAGCGGATGAGAAAAAACACATCGAGTATACGGGAGTAAGTAACAGACAGATCCTAAAGAACGCCTCGTGGCTTAAGGAAAGCGAAAAGCCCTTCGTATATCGCGTGCCGCTTATTCCCGATATCACGGATACTAAGGAAAATCTTCGGGCCATCGCCGATATCGCGGGCGACGCGAGAGTGGAGCTTATGCCCTATAACACACTCGCCGGCGCGAAATACGGTATGGTCGGCATGACGTATACGCTCCCGTCGGAGAAGAACCGCGACGAAGATTTTACCCGATATTTCAGGAACGCGGTCGTGGTTTAGATAAGGGTTAGAAAAGCCGTGTCAGTGAAACCTGCCCAAAGTACCGCCGGCGGGCATCATCCGCATCATCCCGCGTACACGGCGGCGCGAAGTGCGTGCCTGATTTTCCGACGTCCTTTTCCACTTTTGCGCTACTCATGATAAAGTCGAGAAATTTCACGGCGTTTTCCTTATGTTCCGCGGTCACCGTGAAGGCAAGGCCCACCTTCCCGGCGTCGGGGTACAGCTTTTTAATGAGCGGAGCGTCGCTTATATCTATCATCATGGGAACGGGTTTTTTCATGGAATCCGGGTCATCGCAGTCGGGATAGGTGATATTTTCGGGTTCCATATTCTCTTTCGAAGCTTTCTCTATCTCATCCGCGACGGCCTGATCCATATAGAGAAAATAAGGTTCATATCTTTTAAGATCGTCTTTTTTCATCACATCATCCGGTTTATCGAAATATTGTCTGTACGCGAGTTCATTCACGGTCTTAAAGTCCGCGCTCACGAAATCGACGGTGCCCGCCGCGATCCATGTGGTGAGCGTCTCTATGGTGGCGTAATTATTCACGTTTCCCTGGGGATTCTCGTTATTTACGGGGACATAGCTCAAGGTGTTTCCGATGGAGACGCTGTATTCCTTGGTGTCAAGCTTTATGGATTTTTCAAAATCATCTGTCACGCCGTCTATTATGTCGCTGCCGGTTGATATGCGTACATTTAAGAATTGGCCGGTCAGCACGTCCTTGGTGGCCGTCACGTAGTGGTGTATAAGATAGATGATGAAAATGATGATGACAGTTACGATGATCACGGGGATTTTGTAATAATCCCAGAAATAACCGAGCTTTTGCCCGAAAGTCCCGTTTTTCTTAAGCTTTTCTCTTTCGTCTTTAAATTCATCCATAAGCGGCATGGGTATCGCCTCCGCCGACATTATACCAAAGCGCCGCCGCAAATAGAAGAAGTCTATTTACAAAAAAGCGCCCGTGTGATATAAAGTCACGAAAGACGCGGGAAAACCTTTATGACGTGAAATATACGTCGGAAAAGGGTCGTGAAGGAGGTAAGTATGATAACAGTGAAGGTAAATGAGAAGGTCGGCTCGATAAAGCCCATGCACGCCGTCAACAACGGTCCCACCATCGAACGCGAGGGAAGTTCGCGAAACAATTTCGAGACGTACCGAAAGGCGCGCATCCCGTACGCGCGAAATCACGACGCGTCGCTATGTCAGGAGTTCGGAGAGGAACACGCCGTGGATGTGCCGGGGATATTTCGGGATTTTGACGCGGATCCGTATGATGAGGGTTCCTATGACTTCGCGGTGACGGACGCCTATCTTAAGAACATCGAAAAAGCGGGCACCGAGACATTTTACCGTCTGGGCGGAAGATTCGAGGCCGCCGCGGTATATGATGAGAAGAAATACGGCGCCGTGCCTCCGAAGGATTTTCAAAAATGGGCGGTCATCTGCGAGTACATCATACGACATTATAACGAAGGCTGGGCAGGCGGCCTTCATTTGGGCATAGAGTACTGGGAGATCTGGAATGAGCCTGATTTAAACCCCGGTCACAGCCCGTCATGGACCGGAACCGCCCGGGAGTACTATGAGCTTTATAAAGTGGCGGCCACTCACCTTAAGAAGGCTTTTCCGGCTTTAAAGATCGGAGGGCCGGGACTTGCAAGTCCGAGAAATGAGGAATGGATCGAAGGGTTTCTTTCAAGCCTTACGGAGGATAAAGAGCGGACCCCGCTTGATTTTTTCTCATGGCACAGGTACATGTCCGATCCGAATCAGCTGGTTGAGTTTTCCGTAAGGATACGGGCGCTACTTAACAAATACGGATATACGGATACGGAGAGTATCGTGGATGAGTGGAATTATTCCACGAAAGGCGGCGCTTATAAGGATATGAACGGCATCAAAGGAGCCGCCTTTATCGCTTCCTGCATGTGCAGGGCGCAAAACTCGGATATCGACATGCTGATGTATTACGGAGCGCAGCCCGGGTACCTGAACAGTTTGTTTTACTACTATGATCTGTCTCCGCAGAAGGGTTACTATCCCTTTAAAATGTTCTCGAAGCTTTATGAGAAGAAAAATCAGATCGCCTGTGAAAATGACGTGGACGGCATTGACATGATCTGCGCGGCGGACGAAGAGAAAGATGTGTCCGCACTCATCAGTTTTTTCGGCTCCGATACGGATCGGACTCCCAAATGTTTCGATGTGAATTTTAAGGGACTTACGAAAAAGAAGCTTTATATGTATCTTTTGGATGATGAGCGCGACTGTGAGCTCGTGAGAGAAGTATACTCGGATACGGTGACCGTGGAGATGAACCCCGACAGCGCGATATGCCTGAGCACGGATCCGATGGAGTAGGTTTTCTTGATGCCCCCGGAGCAGGAGAGGAGGCGCGTTTTTTAAGGGATGCCTTTAGCGGCGTTAAGAAAGCTTTGGGAAGGAGGCGAAGCAGACGGATATTTCAGGGGTTTAAGGCGTTTGAAGGGTGTGGATGTCAGGAAGGCGGGAAGTTAAACTTAAGGAGGATAGATATGATCACAGTAAAGACAGATGAGGCGTTGGGACGCGTAAAACCGATGCACGCGACCAATAACGGACCCGTGCTTTTCGGCAGCGTGGATAACAGTCAGCTGTTTATGGAGGCGGGGATCCCTTACGCACGTATTCATGACTCGGCTTTCTTCGACGGATACGGAGGGGAACACGGTACGGATATCACGGGCATTTTCCCGAATTTCGACGCGGACCCTTATGATGAGAAATCTTACGATTTCGCCTGTACGGATAAATATTTAACCGCCATAAAGGAAGCGGGGATGGAGATATTTTACCGTCTGGGATCAAAGATCGAGCATACCGTGAAAAAATACGGAACGCTCCCCCCGAAGGATTTTCATAAATGGGCGGTTATCTGCGAGCATATCATCCGACACTACAATGAGGGATGGGCGGACGGATACCACATGGACATAAAATACTGGGAAATCTGGAATGAACCGGATCTGGAAAAAAGCGCCGGCAAGCTAAGCGCGACATGGGGCGGCACGGCGGAGCAGTTTTATGAGCTTTACGCGATCACGGCCACACACCTAAAGAGCAGTTTCCCCGACCTTAAGATCGGAGGACCCGCCATGGCATCCCCAAAATCAAACAGGAAGTGGATGGAAAACTTTTTGGAATATCTCACAAGAGAGGGAAAGCGCGTGCCGCTGGATTTCTTCTCATGGCATAGGTATGACTGGGAACCCGCCAATTTGCCGGAAAGATCGGTCATGGTACGTGAACTCCTTGATCAATACGGATATCGGGACGCAAAGAGCATTTTAAACGAATGGAATTACATCTGCGAGGAGGACAGTTGGAAAGGGGGTTTGCGCAAATCTTTTAAATACGTGATAAAGGCCGCGAAGGGGGCCGTTTTCGACGCCTCCGTCATGTGTAAATGCCAAAATTCCGACATAGACATGCTGATGTATTACGACGCGAGGCCGACCAACTGGAACGGACTTTTCGATATCGACACCTATAAGCCGCTGAAAAGTTTTTATGCGTTTAAGCTCTTTAACGACCTTTATAAGAAGGGCACGCAGGTAGCCGCAACAAGCGACGTCGACGGCATAGACGTCCTCGCGGCCAGGGATGAGGCGGGGAATGTCTCCGTAATGCTCGTCTACTATACCGATAAGGAAGATAAAGTAGCCAAGCGCTTCGGCGTGAGTATAAAAATGCCCGAGAATCGGAAATTAAATATGTATCTGCTGGATGAGGAGCATGACGCGGCGCTTACGGAAGAGATCTACATGGATACGTTCGAGCTTTCGATGAAGCCGAACAGCGTGGTCTTTATAAGCACGGATTACTGATTAGACTTACAAAATTAAAAATCCCAAATTGAATAATAAGTTAAACACTTTTGTCGACGGGGGGGGGGGCGGACATTTTTTAGACACCCACACCCAACTCCTTTCTGTACTGCACAGGGATGAGCAAAACCTGCATTTTTCTCCTCCTTATACTGCAGAGAATTGAGGGCGGAATGACAAAATAAAGTCCCGGTGCGCGTTATACGGTGCGTACCGGGACTTTATTTTGAATTTTGCGCTTCTAAGACATGTGACCCGCGCGGGCGGCGCCGGTCGCGGTGCTTCATGTCACTCTTACTTTACGGCCTCAAATGCCGCGTCCAGCGCGGCGATGAGATCCTGCACGGCCTCTATGCCGACGGAAAGCCTGATCGTGTTCGGTTTTATTCCCTGATCCAAAAGCTTGTCCTCGGTCAGCTGCGAGTGTGTGGTGCTGGCCGGGTGGATCACCAGCGATTTAACGTCGCCGACGTTCGCCAGCAGCGAGAAGATGGCCAGATTGTCGATGAATTTCTTCGCCGTGTCGGCGGTTCCCTTGATCTCGAAAGTGAAAATGGATCCCGCTCCGTTCGGGAAATATTTCTCGTAAACGGCGTGGCTGGGCTCCGTGGCGAGCGAAGGGTGGTGCACCGCCTCAACCTGCGGATGTCCGTTCAGGTAATCGACGATCTTAAGCGCGTTTTCCACGTGCCTCTCGACGCGGATCGAGAGCGTCTCAAGACCCTGAAGGAAGATGAATGCGTGAAACGGCGAAAGCGTGGAGCCGGTGTCGCGAAGCAGTATGGCCCTGATATACGTGGCGAATGCCGCGGGACCAGCCGCGTCCGTAAACGAGACTCCGTGATAACTCGGGTTCGGCTCCGAGATCCACGGGTATTTGCCCGACGCTTTCCAGTCGAATGTCCCGCCGTCCACGATGACGCCGCCGATGGCCGTGCCGTGTCCGCCGATGAATTTGGTCGCCGAATGCACCACTATGTCGGCGCCGTACTCGATCGGTCTTATAAGATACGGTGTGGCGAACGTTGAGTCGATCACAAGCGGTATACCGTGCCTGTGGGCTATATCGGCCACTTCCTCTATGTCGATGACATTTGAGTTCGGGTTCCCGAGAGTCTCTACGAATATGGCTTTCGTGTTGTCACGTATGGCGGCCTCGAAAGACCCTTCCTCGTCCGGATCGACGAACGTGGCTTCTATCCCGGAGGTCAGCGGCAATGTGTGCGCGAGCAGGTTATACGTGCCGCCGTATATCGTCTTCGCCGCCACGATGTGCTCCCCGCTTTTCGCGAGAGCGTTTATCGTATAGGTTATCGCCGCCGCTCCCGACGCCGTCGCGAGCGCCGCCGAGCCGCCCTCAAGCGCCGCTATGCGCTTCTCGAAGATGTCCTGCGTCGGATTGGTCAGTCTGCCGTAGATGTTGCCGGGGTCGCGCAGTCCGAACCTGTCGGCTGCGTGTTCGCTGTTGTGGAACACATAGGATGTGGAGGCGTATATCGGCACGGCCCTCGCGTCCGTGGCAGGATCCGCCTCTTCCTGTCCTATGTGCAGCTGCTTGGTCTCAAAGCTCCAGTTCTTTGAATCACGAATGTCTCCCATTGCTAAGCTCCCTCCTTCTTAAAAGAAAATGAAAAATGATGAAATTTGTCGGCGCCTCCGTAATCGCGGCGCCGTATCCTCTGTGTCAGGCCATATTCTAACAGAGACATACGGCATTGTCCAATACGGCATGCCGATTTTCGGCCATAGGATAAAGCTATGGCTCATGCGTTCAGATGTCGGCGGAAACCCGGCTCAGGTATCCCCGGATTTCCTCTATGTATTTTTCGCCGATCGCGCTTAAGACGGCATTATCCTTCGTGATATAGCCGATTTCCATGATACTGTTATGGGCGTCTTTGTCATCCTTAAGCGGCACGGCCAGGTAATCGTCGCCGTTTAGCTCCTCGCATATAATCCCGGAGCAGAGAGTGTAACCGTTCAGTCCTACCATAAGATTCAGCATGGTGGCGCGGTCATTCGCCTTGATAGTTCTGGGATACTCGTTGGTGCTTAGGATTTCTTCCGCGAAATAAAACGAGGCGTCGTCGCCCTGCTCGAAGGAAAGACACGGATAATCCGCAAGCTGCGAAAACCGTATGGATTTTTTCTTCGCGAGAGGATGACCTGACCACAGATAGACATAGGCGCGGCAGTCGGTGAGATGGTGGAATTTAAGGTTCGCCGTACGCAAAAGCTTGGTGATGGCGGCCCGGTTAAAATCGCTCAGGTACAGGATGCCGATCTCGCTTTTAAGCGACGCGACGTCCGATATGACTTCCCTGGTCTTGGTCTCTCTTATGGCGAAATCATATCGCAGCGTGCCGAAAGATTTGACAAGCTCCACGAAGGCCTTTACGGCGAACGAATAATGCTGCGTGGAGACGCCGAATTTTTTCTTAATGTTCGGGGTCTTGCCGTATTTGTCCATGATGGACTCGTACTGTCCGTAGAGCTGTCTCGCGTAGAGCAGAAACTCCGACCCGTCCTGCGTAAGCGTGACGCCTCTGCCGCTTCGGTTGAAAATGGTGATTTGAAGTTCGCGCTCCAGCTCCTGCATGGCGCCGGTAAGCGACGGCTGCGAGACATACAGCGTCTCCGCCGCCTTGCTGAGCGACCCCTTTTCGGCGATTACGAGCGCGTAATGTAACTGCTGCAGCGTCACGGCTTTTTCCTCACACTGAATCCGAATTTACCGATTTCCCTGCCCAAAGAGTAATAAGTCCCGTGTGAATATGCAAGAAGATTCGCGTTATCGAGGCGAAACCTTCCCTCTTCGTCCACGTATTTTTCATCCTGACGCACCGCGGTCACCTCGGCTAAGAACATGTGATGGCTCCCCAGCTCAAGGATGTCCTTTACCTTACACTCGATGCTGACGGGGGACTCGCTGACAAGCGGGGCGTATGTAAGGGTCGCGGCTTTCTCGCGGGTCAACCCCGTCTCTTTCCATTTGTCCGTATCACGCCCCGAGCGCACGCCGCAAAAGTCTGTCTGGCGGACCATATCAGTCGTCGTGAGATTTACCGCGAACTCACCCGTTTTTTTAATCATCCCGTAGGTAAAACGCTCGGGACGTATGGAGACGGAGAGCATGGCGGGATCGGAGCAGACCGTGCCCGTCCACGCCACGGTGAGCAGATTCGTCATCTTTTCGTCGCCGGCGCTTACCAGAACCGCGGGAAGAGGATACAGCATGTTTCCGGGTTTCCAAAGACCTTTTTCCATAATGAAGATTCTCCTTTGTTAAAATATCGCTCTTTCTAAGTCGCCGATCATTTTAGTATACCGCCTGACGTCTTCGC
>CAYLRF010000011.1:0-13087 GCA_964385995.1 uncultured Faecalimonas sp. | reverse complement strand
AGCCGCGGGCATATGATAAGTGATATCAAAAAGCCGCATATGAGTCCTCCGACGTGCGCGGCGTTATTTACACCGGAACTTGCGAATCCGTTATACAGGCTTACCGCGATCATAAGTATGATGCCGGAGCGTCTGATCCCGGCGATCTGCCCGCGGTTTAATATCGCCAGCGCCAAAAGCGCCCCGGTGATACCGAAGATCGCTCCCGAGGCTCCCGCCGAAACCGCGAAGTCGCCGCTTCTCATCTCCAAGGCCATCGACAGAGCGTTTCCCCCGATCCCGGCGGTGAAATATATGATAAGGAAACGAGCCTTACCGACCACGGGCTCCACGAACCGTCCGAGCACGAACAGCGTGAGCATGTTGTTCGCCAGATGCCAAAAGCCGAAATGAAGAAACAGGCTCGTAATCATCCTGTAATACTCGTGGTAATCGGTAAGATACGGGACATACAGCGCTCCGTGCCTGGCCATATATTCGGCGTCCTCTGTCCTTCCGTTAAAAGAAAGCAAAAGAAAGATGAGTACGTTCGCTCCTATCAGGATGTATGTTACAATCGGCTTTTTAAAATTTCTCACCCTAAGTCCTTTCCCGTAAACGTCAGGGGGCGCATTATGAGATGAAGGCTCTCGTTTGTTTTTACAAATCGTTGGCCAACACATGAAGGTCTTCGGCTGTCTTTGTAAATCGGCGGCCAACGCAAGAAGGTCTCTCACTTGTCTTCGCGAACCGGCTAACGCAAATCTTACACCGAGGCGGCATAAAATTCCACTGTAATTTTTAAAGAGAGAAAATAAAGAGGGAGCGGGAAAGGAAGGGGAAATGAGCACAAAAGAGTGCGGGAGATATAGGTCAGGCCTATAACCTACTATACCTATATGATATTGGACAAAAGACGTGTACGCGATTATATTAGGGCACGGAGCCGGACGTACGGGCGGCCTGAACTTACTTTTAAAGGTCGCGATAAGGATTTCAGAGGTTAGAAACAGAAAAGGAGATGATCACCATGAGTAAGCACAAATATCGATTTGAGACAGAACGTATTCACGCGGGATATGACGCGTCCGAACATAATCACTCGGTAAATGTTCCCATATATCAGACGGCCGCGTTTGACCTCGAGGATATCGACAGAGCGAGAAGACTGTGGACAGGCGCCGAAGCCGGCGGGATTTATACCCGTGTGGGAAATCCGACCGCGGTCATACTGGAAGACAGAGTAAGGGATCTTGACGGAGGATCCGCCGCGATCGCCCTTTCCTCCGGGATGGCGGCAATCGTCTACACCCTTCTTTTTCTCGCAGAGGGCGGAGGGAATATAGTTTCAGCGTCTTCGCTTTACGGAGCGGCGCAGGAAACGCTCACGCATTTTTTGCCGAAGTTCGGCGTAAAAACGAAGTTTGTGAAAAACAGGGATGACGTAAGTGAGTACGAGTCCCTGATCGACGGTGACACCCGGGCGGTTTATCTGGAAGCGCTCAGCAATCCGAATATCGAAATCTATGACTTTGAGGCGATAGCCAAGGTCGCGCACCGTCACGGCGTGCCGCTTGTGATTGACAATACCATAGCCACACCGTATCTTTTCAGGCCTTTTGAGCACGGCGCGGATATCAGCGTTTATTCCGCCACCAAGGGCCTTTCGGGTCACGGCAACGTGATAGCGGGTATCGTGGTGGAAAAGGGAGATTTTATCTACGACAGGAAGCGCTTCCCGCAAATGTATGAAAAGTCTTACAAAATGCGCGACTTGAACGGAAATTCCCGCACGCCGCTCGAGTTTGCTCCCGACCATCCCCTGGTAGCCGCTCTTAAGATATTCTATCTGGAGTTTATCGGAGCGGCGCTCGGACCGTTTGAAGCTTATCTCGCGCTTCAGGGGCTTAGCACGATCGTCGAAAGGCTTGACAGGCAGGTCGCCACGACGCGAAAGCTCGTGGAGTATCTCGAGGGACGCGAAGAGGTAGAGTGGGTAAGATATCCGTACGCGAAAGGAAGTCCCTATAAAAAACTCGCCGACAAATATTTCCCGAAAGGAGCCGGGGCCGTCTTTTCTTTCGGGTTTAAGGGAACGAGGGCGCAGATTAAGAAGTTCATCGACGCGCTGGAGGTATTTTCCTACCATGTGAATATCGGGGACGTGCGGTCGCTTATCGCGAATCCTCCGGAGACTACGCATACGGAGCTGGAGCCGGCGCTGCACGAATTGGCGGGTATCCCGGATAATCTGCTGCGTATCTCCGTCGGACTTGAGGACGCGGATGATTTGATAGCGGATCTTGATAACGCGTTTAAAAAGGCTTTCGCGTAGGAAGCGGATGAAACTTTCGGTTGATTCGCTGAGGGAGGGGGAAATGGCGGATAAAAAGGAATTCGAAAATAAAACGGTATTTGTGACGGGAGCGGCGAAGGGACAGGGCCGCGCGGTGGCTTTAGCGTTCGCCAAAGAGGGCGCGAACATCGTAGCTTTCGATCTGGGAGAGAAGATTTCCTATCCCGCGTACAACCGCTCCTCAGGCGATGACTTAAAGAAACTGAGGGCTGACGTCGAGGCGCTCGGGGCAAGGGCAGTGATTAAAAGCGGAGACGTTCGAAGGGCGGACGACGTAAGAGAGGCTGTAGAGCTTGGAGTAGGCGAGTTCGGGGGAATAGACATACTGTTTAGCAACGCCGGGATAGCCGCTTACGGATATTCTCACGAACTTAAGGAAGATGAGTGGGACGCTGTCATTGACATCAATCTGAAGGGCGGTTGGCTGACCTCGAAATATGTTATTCCGCATATGATTAAGGCAAAGAGCGGCGTCATCATTTATAACTCCTCGATCGCGGGGTTAAGAGGGATGAATCGCATGAGCCACTACGCGGCTTCAAAACACGCTCTTATAGGACTGGCGCGTTCGCAGGCGATCGAGCTTGCGCCGTACGGCATACGTGTCGTGACGATTCATCCGACGGGAGTCAACACGCCGATGAATGACGGTCTGGCGGAGCTTGAGGGGACGACGCCGACCGAGATAGCCGAGCGGTCGGCGGGAAATCTTCTTCCGGTTCCGTGGATTGAGGCCGCAGACGTCGCCGAGTCGGTGAAATTTATCGCAAGTGATAAGGCGAGATATATGACAGGCAGTCAGTTTGTGCTGGACGCCGGACTTCTTACGAGATAGTCGCGAAACCGCGGTGTTGACATGAAAATAAAGAGCGTGTCGGGAAAGAGATAAACCTAATATTTTTTTCGGTATTGGTGTGGAGAACAGTCGTTAAATTGACGCGAAGGGCGTCGGAAAGAGAGGTTATCATGAAAAAGAAAATTTTTGTCGGTGTATTGGCGCTTGCGCTTACGTTTACGTCTTTTACGGCGTGCGGAAAGAAAAGCGAAGGTTCGGGTAAGGAAACAGAGAAATCCTCAGGGGAGACCGTGCAGGTGGGGACGATGGGGACGTACAGTCCTTTCAGCTATTATGACGATGATAACAACATCACTGGTTATGACATCGAGGTGTTAAAACTCATCGAGAAAAAGGATCCGTCGATACATTTTGAGTTTACGAGCGGCGCGTGGGAATCGCTCTTTCCGGGACTTGACGCGGACAAATATCAGATGCTCGCGAATCAGATATCCGGGACGGATGAGAGACGCGAGAAGTATTATCTTACGGAGACTTCCTACCATACGGCGGTCAATCAGATCATCGTAAAAGGCGACAGAGACGACATATCCTCGTTCGAGGATCTCATCGGCAAGACGATCGGTCTTACCGTCGGGGACGCGCATAACGCGGTGGCCGAAAAATGGAACGAGGAACACGGGAATGTCCTCACCATCCAATATTACAATGAGGATGTGACGACGATTCTTCAGGATATCGTAAACGGCCGTATCGACGCGACGCTTAACGACCCGGCGGTCGCCGTGAGCAAGGCGAAGCTTCAGGGTCTGGACGTTAAGGCCGTGGGCGAACCCCTCGAGCAGACTCCGGTTTACTTCATTTTCAAGAAGGACGACGCGGGAAAAAAGCTTCGCGATAAGATCGACGCGGCGCTTAAGGAGCTTATAGACAGCGGTGAGCTTTCGGATCTTTCGGTAGAATGGTTCGGCGCCGATTATACTCCGGACGGCGAATAACTCATGGGGAAAATATTTGATTTTGAGTTCATGATCCGGTGCATACCGCAAATATTAAAAGGTATCCCGTATACGCTTCTGATCGCGGTTGTGGCTTTTCTGGTCGGCACCGTCATAGGCTTTATCGGGGCCATGTGCAAGATTTACAATGTCCCCGTGTTAAAGCAGATAACCGGCGTTTATGTGTCGTTTATACGCGGCACGCCGCTGATCGTCCAGATCATGCTGGTCTACTACGCGGTGCCGATCTTTATACGGATCATCAATCAGAAATTCGGTACGACGTTTGATATCTCATGGGTTCCGGCGGTCGTATTTATGCTGGTGGCCTTTTCGATGAGCGCGGGCGCGTACCTTACGGAATCCATAAGAGCTTCCATCCTGGCAATCGGCAAGGTACAGCTTGAGGCGGCGTATTCCGTGGGTATGACCACGTTTCAGGCCATGAGAAGGATTATTCTGCCGCAGGCCGTAAAGGTCGGACTTCCCGTCTTCGCGAATTTTTTTATAGGTCTTCTTAAAGACACGTCACTCGCGTTCACGGCCGCGGTTCCGGAGATCATGGGACAGGCGAAAATCGTCGCCGGCCGCGCGTCGAGATTTTTTGAGGCGTACATTGACGCGGCGTTGATTTACTGGGTGATCTGCATTATTTTCGAGCGGATCGTCGCGGTAATGGAAAAGCGGGCGGACCGCGATGAGAAAGAGGCGAAGGATGATCGAGCTTAAAGGGATATATAAATCTTTTCACGGCACGGAGGTCTTAAAGGGAATCGACCTTACCGTCGAGGAAGGGCAGACCGTCGCGCTTTTAGGCTCGAGCGGCGCGGGAAAATCGACTCTGCTTCGGTGCGTCAATTTGCTTGAGAAACCCGACAGGGGAAGCATCCGTATCGGGGATTTCTCATTTGACGCCGGGGAGATAAACAGCCGCGTGAAAAAAGAAGTCAGGCGCCGTACCGCCATGGTCTTTCAGGGCTTCGGACTGTTCGAGAATAAGACCGTGCTTGAAAATGTCACGGAGGCCCTGAAGGTCGTACAGAAGAAATCTCCCGCGAGGGCGGATGAAATCGCGAAGTCGTATCTTGAAAAGGTGGGCTTATCCGATAAGAAAAACAATTACCCGCGCACCTTATCGGGAGGGCAAAAGCAGCGTGTCGCCATAGCGCGGGCGTTGGCTCTGGATCCGAAGATCATACTCTTTGACGAGCCGACCTCGGCGCTTGATCCCGAGCTGGTGCAGGAGGTTTTGCGGGTCATAAAGCAGGTATCCGAGGCGAAAGTCACCATGCTTATCGTGACGCACGAGATGGATTTCGCGCGGGATGTGGCGGACAAAGTAGCGTTCATGGCGGACGGGAAAATCCTCGAGACCGATTCGCCCGACGTTTTCTTCACCGCTCCGAAAAGCGACAGGGCAGGGCAGTTTCTCGAGAGATATCTGCAGAGATTCAGCTATTCCATATAGCTTACGAACTTAAAAGAACAGAATGGAGAAGGAGGAAATTATGGCTTACATTTCACCGGTTAAATACGAGACCGCGTCCGACGAGGTAAAGGCCGAGATCGATAAGCAGATTGAAAGTCACGGCAGGATCACGAATATGAAGCTTACTCTGCTTCACTCGCTCCCCGCTTTTCACGCGCTCATGGAGTGGTTCCCGCTGGAGGAGACGATAGAGAAGTTTTTGGGCGAACGCGCGGTGAATTTCTTTTGCTACGCGATCTCGACGGAGAATGACTGTCTGCTGTGCGGCACGTTTTTCGCGAAGATCCTGAAAGATTTAAATATCGATTTCGAGAATTTCGATTTCACCGAGGAGGAGAAGATCCTTATCGATTACGGCCGCGCCATAGTCAGGGACGCGAACAATGTTCCGCCGGAGATTTTCGAAAAAATGAAAGAACACTGGAATGAGGAACAGATTGTCGCCATCACGGCTTTCGCCACGATAATGATCGCAACCAACCTCATAAACAAGGTGCTTAAGGTTGAACCTGACGATTATCTTCTCCCGTATATCAAACAGTAGGCTTACGATATGGAAGAATATTATCCCGAATTTTTTAACGACGTATTCGGACCTGTCATGCAGCCGGGTTCGAGCTCACATACAGCCGGGCCGTGCAGGCTCGGCTGTATGGCTAATAAGCTTCTTTCGGCTCCGCTTAAGCATATATTGATAGAGTTTGACAGACACGGCTCCTTCGCGGGAACCTTCGGGCTGATGAACGAGGATCTGGGGATGCTTTCGGGAGCGTACGGGATGACTCCCGACGACGCGCGGATGTTTGATATCAGGCGGATTCTGGCTGATGAAGGGATAGATTACAGGTTCAGACAGACAGACTTTCCCGCAGGTTCTCATCCGAACGCGGTGAGATTTAAGCTTACCGATATAAAGGGCCGCGTCGTGACGCTTGTCGGAAACTCTATGGGAGGCGGCAGGGTAGAGACGGTCAGGATCATGGATGTCCCATATCGCTTTATCGGGGACTCTTTTCTTACATGCGTTTCGGCTGAAAATCCGGATGTAATGGAAGCGTTTAAAGACGCCCGCGGCGTATTAAGCGTGGAAAATGTCACGGGGCCGGACAAGGAGGAGCTGTATTTAGTGCGCTCTGAAAGAAGACTTGATGCGCTCCCCTGTCAGGTGAAAAAAGTTATCTTTCGGCTGGAGCCCGTCCTTCCCGTCCCGACCGTCGCGGGAAAGAAGAAACAGCTTTTTACCGCGTTTGACGAGTGGATATCTCTCGCGGAGAAGAAGAATCTCTCCCTGCCTGAAGTCGCCGTCATGTATGAGCAGAACGCTTCGGGTTGGCCGAAAGAGAAGATTATTAAATATATGGAGACGCTTATGAGTCTTCTTGAAAAACAGACGCGTGCGGTGTATGAGGATGACGGCGATATTCTAAAGACGCCGTACTCGGGATATCATTACGCGGCGTGGAGAGATTATGAATCCGCAGGGACTCCCATTTCGGGCGAGGTAATCGCGAAAGCGATTCACTACGCGTTCGGGGTTCAGGCGTCCGTAAAAGGAATCCTTATGGTTCCGGGGCCGATGGGTACCGGAGGGGGCTTTTTGTATTCGGCCATGCGTGCGGTAAAAGAGGTATACGGATACAGTGACAAGGCCGTTTTGGACGGTTTATTCGTCGCCGCGGGCGTCGGGGCGATAGCCTATACGAGGACAAACCCGACAGGTGAGGTGACGGGATGCGCGGGTGAATGCGGCATATGCGGGGCAATGGCGGCGGCGGGTATCACACAGATGTCGAAAGGAACGCCGAGGCAGGTGGAAGACGCGGCTTCGCTGACGCTGCAGGCCGCGGCGGGCTGGCCGTGCGATCCGATACCCGGCGGTTACAATCAGCCGTGTGTCAGCAGATTTCTCACCGCGGTGGTCATGTCGATTGTATTTTCGGACGTGGCTCTTTCGGGAAGGAGCGCTGTCATACCTTTTCACGAGGCGGTTGACGCAGTCGACAGACTGGGGCGTCACCTGCCGGATTCCCTAAAATGCACATCAACCGGCGGATTTTGCGACACACCCTCGGGATGCGTGTGCAGGGAGAATTTTGAGAAGTGGCGTAACTGTTCAAATCCGACCGAAGAAGCACAAGCCCCACTCACGTGAGTAAAACGCACGCCGCAAAGCGGGTGCAGGCAGTGTGGCAGCGGGCTTTGCGAATGGGGCGTGTAGGGCTGGGAATTGTGACGAGGCGGCGCCGTGACATGAATGGCGGGCGGCTTGACAGTTTAGACGAAGATTGCGATAATATTTTTCGGGTCAGGGGGGAAAAGTGACGGGAGCTTAAGATATTGAAGCGGATTGTGTTTTTCGACACCGAAGTCGGGATCGGTGACAAAAAGATACATGACATCGGCGCGGTGAGAGACGACGGCGCGGTTCTTCACACGAAATCGGTACGGGAATTTTTCCCCTTCGCGGCCGGATGCGAATTTGTCTGCGGTCACAACATAATACGTCACGATCTCAAATATCTTGAGAGCGAAAGCGGTATCAAGCCGCGGCAAAAAGCGATCGACACGCTGTATCTCTCCCCTCTTCTTTTCCCGAGGCGCCCCTATCACAGACTCCTTAAAGACGACAAGCTTCAGGTCGATACGTTAAACAATCCCGTAAATGACAGCGAAAAAGCGAGGGATCTTTTCTATGACGAAGTGAACGCGTATCTCGCGCTTTCATCCGACAGAAAGAAGATATACCGCGGGCTGCTGGTCGATACGGACGAATTTTCGGGATTTTTCGATTATATCGGCACGAAGCCCTTTTTTAATTATAATATCGAGAAGATGATCCGTCAGGAGTACCGCGGCATGATATGCGCGAACGCGGATATAGGGCCGTTTATCGAACACTCGCCGAGGGAACTGGCGTACGCGCTCGCTCTTATAGGTTGCGGCGATCTTTATTCTGTCACCCCGCCGTGGCTGGTTCACAATTTCCCCGAAATCGAAAACATCATAAAAATTCTTTGCAATACTCCATGCGCCGCCGGGTGCGATTATTGCCGTGAGGCTCTTAATATCGACAGGGGATTAAGAAAGATTTTCGGATTCACCGGATTTCGCACTTACAACGGCGAGCCTCTTCAGAAAGCGGCCGCCGAAGCCGCCGTGAAAGGGAAATCTTTGCTCGCCGTATTTCCGACCGGCGGCGGCAAATCGCTCGCGTTCCAGCTTCCCGCCGTCATGGCCGGCAGATCGTCGCGAGGGCTCACGGTGGTTATCTCTCCTCTTCAGTCTCTCATGAAGGATCAGGTGGATAATCTCGCGGATTTCGGCATCGAAGACGCGGTGACCGTGAACGGTACGTTAAATCCAATCGAACGGGCCGAGGCGATCGAGCGTGTCTTGGGAGGCAGGGCCTCGCTTCTTTATATTTCACCCGAACAGCTCCGCTCGAAAACGGTGGAGAAACTCCTCATGTCGAGAAACGTGGTCAGGTTCGTGATAGACGAGGCGCACTGCTTTTCCGCGTGGGGGCAGGATTTCAGGGTCGATTATCTGTATATCGCGGACTTCATAGACCGTTTGCGAAAAGAAAAGCACATGAAAGAGGGTATACCCGTCTCCTGTTTTACCGCGACGGCGAAGCAGAAAGTCATTACGGACATATGCGATTATTTTAAAAAGAAGCTTGATATTGATCTTGAAATATTCGCGACGAACGCGACGAGGGAGAATCTGCGCTACGCAGTGCTTTTTAAAGAGACTGACGATGATAAATACAATACCCTCCGCTCCCTTATCGCGCAGAAGGACTGTCCGACCATCGTCTACGCCTCGCGGGTTAAGCGCACGCGTAAGCTCGCGCAAAAGCTGACGGGCGACGGCATACCGGCCGTCGCGTATAACGGGAAAATGGAGCCCGCCGAGAGGATAGCGAATCAGGAAGCTTTCATGAAAAATAAGGTGCCGGTCATAGTCGCGACGACGGCTTTCGGCATGGGCGTCGATAAAAGAGACGTGGGACTTGTCGTGCATTACGATATTTCGGATTCTCTGGAAAACTACGTGCAGGAGGCGGGCCGGGCCGGGAGAAATCCCGACATGCAGGCGGACTGCTACGTTCTCTTTAACAACGACGACCTTGACAAACACTTCATCTTCTTAAATCAGACGAAACTGAGCATCGGCGAGATCCAGCAGGTCTGGAGAGCCGTTAAAAACATGACAAAACGCACTCCCCGTGTATGCTGCTCGGCTCTTGAGATAGCGAGGGCGGCGGGATGGGACGAATTTGTCACTTCCGAAATTCAGACAAGAATCACGGCGGCGATAGCGGCGCTTGAAAGCGCCGGATACGTAAAGCGCGGAAATAACGTGCCGCATGTGTACGCGACCGGAATTCGTGCGAAAGACATGGAGGAAGCAGCGAGGCGCATCAGGGCGTCGGATACATTCACGGACAGCCAAAAAGAGACGGCCCTTAGGATCGTCAAATCGCTCATATCGAGCCGAAGCATAGCGACCGCGGGCAATGCCGACGCGGAATCCAGAGTCGATTACCTCGCCGATATTCTGGGGCTTGAGAAGAGGGACGTCATAGAGTCGGTCAATCTCATGAAGCAGGACGGGCTGCTGGACGACTGGGATGATATGTCCGCGTCTTTACCCGAATCGGGAAGTTCGTCAAAAGCGAAGGCGACTTTGGAGCGCTTCGCGAAATTGGAAAGTTACATTCTTTCCCGGATAGACGACGGGGAATTCTCCTTCAATTTCAGGCAGCTTAACGAAGAGGCGCAAGGGGAGGGGATCACGGGCTCCTCTGTCAAAAACATCAGGATTATTCTTTATTACCTTTCAATAAAAAATTATATTACCAAAAACGAGGATCGCGAAAGATGCGAGGTAAGTATCGCATCGTCGCTTGACAAAAAACGTCTGACGGGTATGCTCAGGCGGCGAACGGATATATGCAGGTTCGTCATCGAGCGTCTGTACGAAAAGTCATCGGAAATGTTAAAAGGCGCGGACAATGACGAAAAAGCGCGAAAAAAGGATGTGCAATTCTCGCTCGTGGGTCTTTTGAAGGCTTATCGGGATGAGCCGAGACTTGACATCTTCGACACACCGGTGACGCTTCGCGATATGGAGGACGCGCTTCTCTATCTTTCCAAGACAGACATACTAAAGCTTGAGGGCGGATTTCTGGTTTTATATAACGGCATGGAAATACGCCGCGTCGTGACGGATAACCGCATCCAATACAAAACCGACGACTACCGCCGGCTGGACGAATACTACAAACAGAAAATTCAGCAAATCCACATCGTGGGCGAATACGCGAACTTAATGGTGAAAGATTACAACGCCGCCCTGCTGTTCGTGCAGGATTATTTCAACATGGATTACAAAAAATTCATCGCGAAATATTTTAAAGGCGAACGAGCCGACGAGATTGGGCGCAATATCACTCCGCAAAAGTACGACCGCCTTTTCGACAAGCTTTCCGATAAGCAGTCCGAGATCATTCATGACTCCGATTCGAAATACATCGTAGTCGCGGCGGGACCCGGGAGCGGGAAAACGATGATTTTGGCGCATAAACTCGCCTCCCTCCTCCTTATGGAAGACGTGAAGAGCGAAAAACTCCTTATGCTGACATTTTCGAGGGCCGCCGCGACCGAATTTAAGACGCGTCTTAAAGAACTGGTCGGAGGCGCCGCAGAATTCGTCGAAATCAAGACGTTTCACTCGTACAGCTTCGATCTGCTGGGAAAGATCGGCTCTCTGGAGGCATCCTCCGACGTCGTAGCAAACGCGACGAAGATGATAGAGCAGGGAGAAGTCGAAAGCGGCAAAATAACAAAAAGCGTCCTTGTCATAGACGAGGCTCAGGACATGGACGAAAACGAGTTTGCCCTCGTAAGAGCGCTCATGCTGCATAACGAGGATATGCGTGTGATCGCCGTAGGGGACGACGACCAGAATATATACGCCTTTCGCGGTTCCGACTCGAAATATTTTGCCGCGCTCGCAGGCCGGTACGGAGCGAAAAAATACGAAATGACGGAAAATTTCAGGAGCCGCAAAAGTATAGTCGCGCTCGCCAATGCCTTTATAAAGCCGCTTGGCGGCAGGATGAAGTCCGCACCCATAGAAGCGGTCTCGGCTGCTCCCGGCACGGTCAGGATAACCCGCCATACCTGCCGGGATATGGAGGAAGCCGTGGCATATGACCTTGTTGCCGCACCGGATCGCGGCAGCACATGCGTGCTCACAAGGACGAACGAGGAGGCCCTTTGCGTTCTCGCCATTCTTCTTAAATTCGGGAAGCGGGCCCGTTTCATCCGGTCACCGGAAAGTTTTAAGCTTTGCAATATTCTCGAGGTCAGGGCGTTTTTAAAAGAGATCGATAAAAATCTTGAAACCCCGAAGATCCCGGATGAACTTTGGGATTTTGCCAAAAAAGAACTTAACCGCAAATACGCGGGCAGCGAATGTCTGGGACAGATCCGCCGCATGATAAAAGCCTTTGAGGATACTCATAAAGCCAAATACCGTACCGACCTTCAGGAATTCATATACGAATCGGGATATGAGGATTTCTACGATGACGACGGGAAAGTCATAAGCGTCTCCACTATTCATAAGGCTAAGGGGAAGGAATTCGATACCGTATATATGATGATTAAGGACGGCCAAATCGCAACCGGAATCTCCCGCGATAAAAAGGACGAGGAGCGGCGCCTCTTGTATGTCGGAATGACGCGGGCTAAAAACAATCTCGTTATTCACACAAACACCGGGATTTTCGACGCTTACCGGTCGGACGGCATAGTACATGCGAGAGATGAGAAAAATTACGGGGAGCCGTCCGAGATAATATTGCAAACGACGCACAGGGACGTCTTCCTCGATTTCTTTATAGGCAAAGAAAAAATCATTTGCGGGCTTCGAAGCGGCGATCCTTTGTATGCGGAAGAAAATTATCTGACGGCTCGCGCGAACGGCAGGACTTATCGGGTCGCGAAATTTTCCAAAAGCTTCGCGGAGAAGCTTGATAAATTTAAAAGCGCCGGTTATCTGCCGACCAAGGCGGCCGTCGGTTTCATCGTAGCGTGGAAAAAAGAAAAGGAGGAAAGGGAAATCCCGATCCTCCTTGCCGATATCACGCTTACGAAAAACAAATCAACACGCGTCGGGTGACACCACCTGACAGAATTTTCTGTAGCACGCGAAGCCGTACTTGCGTATCGTTTTCACTCTCGTATACTTGAAGGCGTCGGCATAATGTATCCTCTCGATCTGCTCCAAAGCGGACTCACACGCCTTGTCAAGATCCCCGTCCGCCGCGTATTTCATCTCGATCACTATGCCGGTCTTGCCGTCCTCGGATTTTACGAGGATGTCGGCGTATCCGTCACCGGCCTCGCGGTTTGACACCAAATCCATTTTCCCGTTCGCGCTTAATATTCCGAGCA
>CAYLRF010000010.1:20439-34988 GCA_964385995.1 uncultured Faecalimonas sp. | reverse complement strand
TGACTCAGCGTACTGTTATGGTATTCTTGAAGGTATGTAACTTCCCTGCCGAACCACTTTGGCGGAGTAAATTCATTCGCCGCGCGTTCGCTTTCAAACTCCACTTCGGCGATGATAAGCGGCTTTAAATCACCGCCGAAGACGTCAAGCTCGATCGTATGATTTTCATAAGGTATCATGTAACGGGTTTTCGTTATCAGCCGCCCGTCGACCTTTTCTTTCAGATGATCGTAGGCTTCTTTCGTAAGAGGAAGATTATATTCCTGTCTTTTCATCATACCACCGGATTTGTAGGTAAGTTCATATTTTAAGTCGTCCCTGCGCACCCGCACGACGGGAGAGACGCACAGATATCCCTGCTCGATCTCCCGTTTCGGGTAGGAATCAAGATCCGAGGGTATCCTGTCCGGGAGAAATTTGCGCTCGATTTCCATGTCTTTATGACTCCTTCATATATCGCATTCTTATTGCCGCTCTGTCATTGCCGTATGCTTCTGAGAGTACCTTGCTGTCATGACAGACAGAATGCGTTTGGCCAATGTCAAGGTATGCTTAGTCTCCGTTTAGAATACGTTTTTGCCGCCGCTTATTTTGAACGCAAATCGGCGCGGCGTCAAGATGAGATTCTTACGTTACCACTCGCGGCCGATTTGTACACAGGCTTAGGATTCGTTGCACTTGTTCATAAGAAGCTGTGAATCGTCAGCCCGGCCCGACGGGTTGACATAACGAATTTCAACTGATATAAGTAAAGCGAAGCCGAGATGAGATAAGTTTCTTCGGGATGAATGAAGAGAAAGGATCTGATAACCATGGAAAACAAGAAGAAAATCTATGTGCTGCTCGCGGACGGTTTCGAGGAGATAGAGGGTCTTACCGTGATCGATATACTTCGCAGGGCGGCGGCCGATGTGACGTCGGTATCGGTGAGCGCCGGAAAGTACGTGACGGGTTCTCACGGGATAGAGGTCGCGGCGGACAGGCTGTTTGACGAGACGGATATCGAAGACGGAGACATGCTCGTGCTTCCCGGAGGTATGCCGGGCACCCGTCATCTGGCAAATCATGAAGGCGTAAAGCGATCGCTTTTATCATATTCCGCGAAAGGTAAGTATATCGCCGCCATCTGCGCCGCTCCGAGCGTACTCGGAAAATACGGACTTTTAAAGGACAAAACAGCCACGTCCTATCCCGGTTTTGAGGACGAGCTTAATTGCGCGCGTTACGTGACGGACGAGGTGGCCGAGGACGGACGTATCATCACGAGCAGGGGGATGGGGACGGCGATACCGTTCGCGCTGCGCCTTGTCGCTGTCCTGTTCGGGCAGGAGAAGGCAGAGGAGATTCGAGGATCCATAATTTTCAGGGCCTAAATCTTCCACGCCTCATTCGCAAAATCCGCTGCCATGCGGCTTTTGCCCCGCCTTTGGGCGTGCTTTTTGCCCGTGTGAGTGAAGGTGCCGCTTCGCGGTCGGATTTGGACAGATGCACGGCTTCTTGCGCACAAACACAATGAATCCTAAGCGTCGGTTCAAATCTGCGGTGAACAGTAACCGTCGTTTTCATATATTTAAGGCAGTGGCGGCCTGATTGATATTGCCGGGCATAAAGTTCGGCATAAACTGATTATGACGAAATTTTAAGGCTGACGTATAGGCTGTCTGATGTCTGAGAAGTCTTTAATGAGATAAGATGGGTAAGATAAAGGCATTTTTAAGTCGCATATTTCACGTTAAAAAGAGCAACGATTTGCCGGAGACTGCAGGCGGGGAAGATAAAGGGAATTCGTCTCGCGTAAGGACGGCGCTTTCTGTCGCGATAGGGGCGGCGGCTCTTATCACGGCCGGCGCCGTTATTTTCGTGAGAATAAACCGGGATTTTGACGCGAAAACCTTTGTGGCGGTGACGCTTGATTATTTTTTTAAGGGAGGCACCGAGCAGGACACGGACATATTTACGCCGGAAGACTTAAAAAGGATGAAAAAGGGCTACGAGGAAAATATCGCATCGTTCACGAAAAACGAGATCACAGGCTCGGCTGATATGGATGCGGGGATGAGAGATGACTACGAGGCGCTTTGCGAAGAGATTTTCGCGGCCATGAAGTACGAGGCCGTCTCCGCGAAGAGACTAAGCATGGACAGGTACGAGGTAAAGGTAAAATACCGTCAGTGCCCCGTCATCCTCACATACAGGCAGGCGTCGCTTCGTCAGACCTTTAATATCGCGGACAAAGTCGAAAAAGGCGAATATCAGGGCAAAGACTCCGGCGAGATAAACCGGCAGATAACGGGCGAACTTTTGGATGAGAATTATGAACTTTTAAGGGACGCTTGCCGGAACATGGAATATTGGAACGAAAAATACCGAAATTTCACCGTTTCTCGCGGGGAAAACGGCGATTTTTCCGTGAGTGAAAGTGAAATGGCGGATTTTCTCGTTGAAATCCTGCTGCTTGACGCGCTTTCGACTGGATATTAAATGTTTCATGTGTTAGAATACATCGGATGGCCTTCGGTAAACAGGCCTTAAATCAGCGGGCCTTCAGATAAGCGCGTAGATAAGCGCAATTTTGCGGACGGCGCGTGAAATAAACGAGGAGGAAGATACGGGATGGGTATGCAGGTAGAGAAACTCGAAGGGAATATGGCGAAGCTCACCATTGAAGTGCCGGCCGAGGAGCTCGAAAAAGAGCTTCAGGCGGCATATATGAGGCGGAAGGGACGCATAAGTCTGCCGGGATTTCGCAGGGGCAAAGTGCCCAGGGCGATTCTGGAAAAAATGTACGGACCGGATGTGTTTTGCGAGGACGCCGCGGGCGAGATAGTTCCGGCGGAGTATGAAAAGGCTTACGATGAGTGCGACCTTGAGATCGTATCCTCTCCGAAGGTCGAGATAGTGAAGTTAAAAAAAGGCGAGCCGTTTGTCTTTACTGCCACGGTGGCCACGAAGCCTCCCGTCACGCTTGGCAAATACAAAGGTCTCGAGGTGGAAAAGGCCGACGTTTCCGTCACGGACAAAGAGGTGGATGAGAAGATCGAAAACGAGCGTAAGATGAATTCCAGAAAAGTCTCCGTCACGGACAGGGGCGTTAAGGAAGGCGACGAGGTGGTGCTTGATTTTGACGGGAGCGTGGACGGAAAGCCTTTTGACGGCGGAAAAGCCGAAAATTACACGTTAAAGGTCGGCTCGAAAACCTTCATACCGGGATTCGAGGAACAGCTTGTGGGAGCCGAAATCGAGCGTGAGGTCGATGTAAACGTGACGTTTCCCGAGGATTATCAACAGGCGAGTCTCGCGGGAAAGAAGGCGCTGTTTAAATGCGTGATTCACGAGATAAAGGCCGAAGAGCTTCCCGATCTTGACGATGAGTTCGCTTCCGAGGTTTCCGAATTTGACACACTTTCGGAATACAGAGATGACATCAGAGCCAAAATGCTGGAAAGCAGGAAGGCCGACGCGGATACCAAAAAAGAAAACGACGCGGTGAAAGAGGCCGTAAAAAACGCGAGCATCGACATACCGCAGGCGATGCTCGATACCGAGACAGACATGGCGGTCCGCGATTTCGATGACAGAATCTCATCGCAGGGCGTTACCCTCGAGCAGTATCTTAAAATTACGGGTCAGAGCTATGCCGCCTTTAAGGAAAAGATGAGCGAGACGGCCGAGGAACGCATAAGGACGCGCCTTACCTTGGAGGCTGTCGCCGCCGCGGAGGGTGTCGAAATCACCGATGAGAAAATAAGCGAAGAACTGGAGAAGATGGCCGAGCGTTACAATGTCGGAAAAGAAGAGATGGAAAAAGCCTACGTCGGCGAAAGAAGAGAGGAATTAGTAAGGCAGCTGACTCTGAGTGAAGCCGCGAAACTCATAGCGGACGCGGCGACGGAAGTCGAAAAGAAACAGGATGCCGGCGCTAAAGTCGAAGAGAAGGCTGACACGGAGGCTGAAGTCGAAGAGAAGTCGGACGCGGAGGCCGAAGTTAAAGAGAAGCAGGACGCGGAGGCCGAAGTTAAAGAGAAGCAGGACACGGCGACGGAGGTCGAGGCAGAGCCTGAAGAAGATAAAAAGGAGGAATGATTTATGAGCGTCATACCCTATGTCATAGAGCAGACGAGCCGCGGAGAGAGATCGTATGACATTTATTCGAGACTGTTAAAGGAAAGGATAGTGTTCCTCGTAGATGAGGTAAATGACGCGACAAGCAGCGTGGTCATAGCCGAGCTTCTTTTCCTGGAGGCAGATGATCCCGAGAAGGATATCCACTTATACATCAACAGTCCGGGAGGTTCCGTCTCCGCGGGACTTGCGATATATGACACCATGCAATATATCAAATGCGATGTCTCCACCATCTGTATCGGTATGGCGGCAAGCATGGGTTCGTTTCTGCTCTCCGGGGGAGCGAAGGGCAAGAGGTTCGCGCTTCCCAATTCCGAGATCATGATCCATCAGCCCGCGGGCGGGGCTCAGGGACAGCAGACGGAGATACAGATAGTCGCGGATCACATCTTAAAGACCAGACAGAGATTAAATCAGATCCTCGCGCAAAATACGGGGCAGAGTCTGGAAAAGATACAGGCGGACACCGAGCGGGACAACTTTATGAGCGCAAAGGAAGCCAAAGAGTACGGTCTTATAGACGAAGTGATTTCTAAACACTGAATTTGCGGACGCCGTCCCGGCTGTCTTGGGGACGGCTTTTTGTCATGACTGCGTGAGAAAGGATTTTTATGGCCGGGAAAAAAAGTGACGAGATAGCGAGGTGCTCGTTTTGCGGGAAGGCTCAGGGACAGGTAAGGCGGCTTATCGCGGGACCCGACGGAGTGTTTATCTGTGACGAATGCGTGCACCTTTGCTTTGACATCATGAACGATGACGTGTTTGTCCCGCAAAGTGACACGCGGGAGGCCATCAATCTGCTGAAGCCCGAAGAGATAAAAGCCCTGCTCGACGAATATGTGATCGGGCAGGATGAAGCGAAAAAGGTGCTTTCGGTCGCGGTATACAATCATTATAAGAGGATACTTTCGGCGGACAGTTCCGATGTGGAGATTCAAAAGAGCAACATACTCATGCTTGGGCCCACGGGCTGCGGTAAGACCCTGCTCGCGCAGACACTGGCAGGACTTTTAAATGTCCCCTTTGCCATAGCGGACGCCACGACGCTCACCGAGGCGGGTTATGTCGGAGAGGACGTGGAAAATATCCTCTTAAAAATCATACAGGCTGCGGACGGGGATCTGGATCGCGCGGAGCACGGCATTATTTACATAGACGAGATCGATAAAATCACGAGAAAATCCGAGAATCCCTCCATTACCCGCGATGTGTCGGGAGAGGGCGTCCAGCAGGCGCTGCTCAAGATCATAGAGGGAACGGTGGCGAATGTCCCCATGCAGGGAGGAAGAAAACACCCCCAGCAGCAGATGATCCAGCTTGACACCACGAACATCCTTTTTATATGCGGAGGAGCCTTTGAGGGACTGGAAAAGATAATCGAGGCGAGACTCGACACCGGTTCGATGGGATTTAACGCGGAGGTGACGGGAAAGAGCGAGCGCAACATCAATGAGATTCTCAGTCAGACACTGCCGCAGGATTTGGTGAAGTTCGGGCTCATCCCGGAGCTTGTGGGCAGGGTCCCTATAAATGTCACGCTCGATATGCTCGGCAGGGACGATCTCATCCGCGTGCTTGAGGAGCCTAAAAATTCTCTCGTGAAGCAATATCAAAAGCTCATGGAGCTTGACGGCGTGAAACTTACCTTTTCCAAGGACGCGCTTGAGGAGATCGCGGATACGTCGCTGGCGCGAAAAACCGGTGCCAGGGGCTTAAGGGCCATCATGGAGAAGGTGATGACAGATACGATGTATCACGCGCCCTCCGACGATACGATAAAGACGTGCCTGATCACGAAAGAAGTGGTAAAGGGAGAGATTCCCGCGATTTATAACGAGGGGCTCGCTAAGTCAAAGCGCGCGTAAAAACAGCCGAAGACTTCTATAGCACGAAACGCGAAACGCGGGCATAATATGTGTCGGCAGCGATAAAGCGCGTATATTTATGAAAAGCAAGTAAGAGCGTCAGGCGTGGAAGGCGAAAATTCTTTATGAAGATAATAAACGCCGAGCTTCGGTACGTATGCGGCGTCACAAGCGACTTGCCCGATACGAATCTTCCTCAGATAGCTTTCGTCGGCAGATCAAACGTCGGCAAATCCTCACTCATAAACAGACTGCTGGGGCGCAAATCCCTGGCGCGTACGTCCTCAGTGCCGGGTAAGACGCAGACTCTTAATTTTTATGAGGTAAATAAGAAGTTTTTCCTCGTCGATCTGCCGGGGTACGGTTATACGAAAGCCCCCGAATCCGTAAAGAAAAAGTGGGCCGCCATGATCGGGCGGTATCTGCGCGGCGCGGGACAGCTTAGGGCCGTGTTTCAGCTGGTGGACATAAGGCGAGAGCCGACGGATGAGGATAAGCTCATGCGTGAGAGGATTATAAAAAGCGGATTTAAGTCTGTCGTCATCGCCGCGAAGTCTGACAAATTAAAGCGAAGCGCCGTTTATCCCGCCTTAGATACGATAAGGCGGGCGTTTGACATGCCGGACGAAGAGATGCCTATTTCTTTTTCCGCTCTTTCGGGCGAGGGCAGAGACGAGGTATTAAGCCGCGTGGAAGATTTTTTGCGTGTATGATTTGGCGGCTCGCGCGTCGGAAAAGAGGTTATGATGTGCAGGGACGGACGTCCTTACTGGAAGGTATTCGTAAGTCTCATCATAAGTCTTGCGCTTACCGTATTGGTTATACTCGGCGGCTACGGCCTTTTGCGTCTTTTTTTTCCCTTTGTGATAGGCTGGCTTATCGCCTGTATAGCGAATCCTTTGGTATGCTGGCTTGAGAAACGCCTGAAAATTACCAAGAAATGGGGTTCCGCCATAGTCATCGTCGCGGTTCTCGCGATCGTGGTCGGCATTTTGTATCTGGTTATCGCGGCGATTGCGAGGGAAGCGTGGTCCTTTGTTTCCGATCTTCCGAAGACATACGCGGGAATAGAAAAGAACCTAAAGGGAATCGGCAAAAGTCTTAAAAACGCCTTCGCCTTTCTTCCCGAATCGGTGCGAAACGGCTGGCAGGTTCTCGTATCGAGATTTGACGAAATCATAAAGAATCTGCTCGATAAGATCGCGGAGCCGACGGTTAAGGCCGCGGGAAATGTGGTCAAGCGTATTCCTTCCGCGTTCATCGCTTTTATCGTGATGCTGCTTTCCTCATATTTCTTCGTGGCGGAGAGGGAAACCGTCATCTCGTGGGTGAAAAAGATTACCCCGAAGCCCGTGAGGGACAGGGTGTCGCTCGTACTCGGTTACCTGAAATACGCGATAGGCGGTTACTTTAAAGCGCAGTTCGAAATCATGCTGATCTTGTTTGTCATCATGTTCGCGGGATTTCTTATCCTGCGTGTGAAATACGCCGCGGTCATCGCCATCTTCGCGGCGCTGCTTGATTTTTTGCCGTTTTTCGGAACCGCGATAACGCTGATCCCGTGGGCGGTATATCATTTATTTCAGCGCAATTTCAAGATGGCGGTGGGACTTCTCGTCATTTATCTCATAACTCAGATCGTAAGACAGATAGTTCAGCCGAAACTTTTGGGCGACAGAGTGGGACTGGGGCCTCTTCCGACGCTGTTATTTATATACCTCGGTTATAAGGTCGGAAGCGTCTGGGGCATGATATTTGCCGTGCCGATAGGAATGATCGTCATCAACATGTATAAAGTGGGGGCGTTCGATTATATACTGGACGACGCGAAGATACTTATAGAAGGCTTAAAGTCTCTAAGGACGCCGAACGCCGCCGAGGCCGCGCGGGCGAGGGCGAAGGATGAGGGTACTGGAGCACACTTGGGAGACGGCAGGTGAGCGGGTAACGGTAAGCGGACGGATAACGGTAATCGGACGCGTAACGGCAAGCGGACGGATATTAAGAAGGTGAGCGCGATATGTATAAATCCGAATATATAAGATGGCTTAACGCCGATATCGACGATGAAGAGATCAAGGATGAATTAAGATCCATAGGGGGCGACGATAAGGCGATAAAAGAGCGTTTCGGCGCGAGTCTCACATTCGGCACGGCGGGACTTCGGGGAATCCTGGGCGCGGGCACCAACCGCATGAATGTCTGCGTGGTGCGTCAGGCCACTCAGGGGCTGGCCGGGTGGATTAAGGCGCACGGCAAATCAAATTCGGCGGTGATTAGCTTCGACAGCCGCCTTAGAAGCGACACCTTCGCCCGCGAGGCCGCGAGGGTACTTGCTGCGAACGGCATAAGCGTGCGTATTTTCCCCGAGTTAAATCCCGTGCCGGCCTTAAGCTTCGCGGTAAGGTTTTACGGGGCGGACGCGGGAGTTATGATCACCGCTTCGCATAATCCTTCGCAGTATAACGGTTATAAGGCCTACGGACCGGACGGATGTCAGATGAGAGAAGACGCGGCGGACTCTGTCTACGAAAATATTTTAAAGACCGATGTCCTTACGGGAGCCGCGCTCATGCCTTATGAGAAGGCCGAAAGGGCGGGTCTTATAAAGTATGTGGAAAATGACTGCATGGAGGCATTCTTCGCGGGGGCCGAAAAATGCGCGGTAAGACCGCTTGTATGCGCGGACTCTTCTTTGAAGGTTGTTTATTCTCCTCTTAACGGGACCGGATTAAAGCCGGTCACGAGGATACTCGCGGATATGGGAGTTAAGGATGTTTTCACGGTCAAGGAGCAGGAAAACCCCGACGGACACTTTCCCACGTGCCCTTATCCGAATCCGGAAAAGCCGGAGGCTCTGGAGCTTGGCATCAGGCTGGCTAAGGAAACGGGAGCGGATCTCGTGCTCGCGACGGATCCCGACGCCGACAGAGTGGGAGTCGCCGTAAGAGATAAGAACGGCTCTTACAGGCTCATCACGGGTAATGAGATGGGGGTTCTTCTTCTTGACTACATCTGCGCGGGACGCATTGAGAGAGGAGACATGCCGAAAGATCCCGTCGCCGTCACGTCCATAGTCTCTACCCCTCTCGCGGACGTCGTCGCGGAACGCTACGATGTCAGGCTAAAGAGAGTGCTCACGGGTTTTAAGTGGATAGGAGAGCAGATAGCGCTTCTTGAGCAAAAGGGCGAGACGGATCGGTTTATTTTCGGATTTGAGGAAAGCTACGGATATACCGCCTCCTCGTATGTGAGAGATAAGGACGCCGTCGCGATTTCGGGGCTCATCTGCGAGATGGCCGCCTATTACCGAAAGAAGGGATCATCCATAGAAGGGCGGCTGACTGAGATATATGACAGCTGCGGGTATTACGAGGATAAAGTCATAAGCTTTGATTTTCCGGGAATCGACGGCGCTAAAAAGATGGCGTCGGTCATGGAAAAGCTTCGGGGCGGCGGCGCGGACTTTATCGGAGGATATAAGGTTTTAAAAGTAACCGACTATGAAAAACCGGATGATACTAATCTTCCGAAGTCAAATGTCCTTTCCTATGAGATCGAAGGGGATTTAAGGCTCATCGTTCGTCCGTCAGGCACCGAGCCGAAGGTAAAGGCTTATTTCTCGGCCGCGGGTAAAGATTCTAAGACGGCGAAGGAGAAAGTCGCGGCCATGGAGCGGGACGTAAGAGCGGTGTTTACCGATTAAATCTCATCGCGGGTGAGTTTATGTCACATTCTTTCCCTGATATGTCAAAGGACGATGGCGCATCTTCAAACGCCGCGGGCAGAGCCGAATTTAAGCTTCACTCACCTTTTGAGCCGACGGGGGATCAGCCGCAGGCCATCGAAAAACTGGTTGAGGGCTTTAAAGAAGGAAATAAATGCCAGACGCTCCTCGGCGTCACGGGCTCCGGCAAGACCTTCACCATGGCCAACGTGATAGCCGCGCTCGGAAGGCCCACCCTCGTCATAGCGCACAATAAGACACTCGCGGCGCAGCTTTACGGGGAGTTTAAGGAATTTTTCCCGGAAAACGCGGTCGAGTATTTCGTATCGTATTATGATTATTATCAGCCCGAGGCTTACATCCCCTCGACCGACACCTATATCGCCAAGGATTCCGCGATAAACGACGAGATAGATAAGCTCAGACACTCCGCCACGGCGGCTCTTTCCGAGCGGCGCGACGTGATCATAGTGGCGAGCGTTTCCTGTATCTACGGCCTGGGTTCCCCCATAGATTACAAAAAAATGGTTGTGTCTCTGCGTCCCGGCATGAGGCGCGACAGGGACGAAGTCATAAGAAAGCTCATAGATATCCAGTATGAGCGAAGCGACGCGGACTTTAAGCGCTGTATGTTTCGCGTGCGCGGTGATACGCTCGAGATCTTCCCCGCGGGATCGGCCGATCTGGCGGTACGCGTGGAATTTTTCGGCGACGAGATCGAGAGGATTTCCGAGATCGACGTACTCACGGGCGAGGTGAAGGCGACGCTGGAACACATAGCCATATTCCCCGCTTCGCATTACGTGGTGTCGCGTGAGAACATGGACAGGGCCATAGAGGCCATAACAGATGAGCTTGAGGAGCAGATAAGATATTTTAAGCGCGAGGATAAACTTCTCGAGGCGCAGAGGATAAAGGAGCGCACGAATTTCGACATCGAGATGATGCGCGAGACGGGTTTTTGCTCCGGGATAGAAAATTATTCCCGTCACCTTATCGGAACCGCAAAGGGAGAGCCGCCGCAGACGCTTATCGATTATTTTCCCGGGGACTTTCTTCTCATGATCGACGAGTCGCATATGACGATCCCGCAGCTTGGCGCCATGTACGCGGGCGACAGGTCGAGAAAGAGCGTTCTCGTGGATTACGGCTTCAGGCTTCCCTCGGCGAAGGATAACAGGCCGCTTACCTTCGCGGAGTTCGAGGAAAAGACGGATCAGATTCTTTTCGTCTCGGCGACTCCCGGTGAATACGAGAAAGAGCATGAGCTTCTGCGCGTCGAGCAGATCATAAGGCCCACGGGACTGCTTGATCCGTCTGTGGAGGTGAGGCCCGTAAACGGTCAGATCGACGATCTCGTGGGAGAGGTGAGAAAAACCGCCGAGAAAAAAGGGAAGGTCCTGATCACGACGCTTACCAAGAAGATGGCAGAGGATCTTACCGATTACATGAGAGAGCTGGGGATCCGTGTCAAATACCTGCACTCCGACATAGATACGCTTGAGCGCTCGGAAATCATACGCGATATGCGGCTTGACGTCTTTGACGTGCTGGTCGGCATAAATCTTTTAAGAGAGGGCCTTGATATCCCCGAGATCGCTCTTATCTGCATATTGGACGCGGATAAGGAAGGTTTTTTAAGATCCGAGACTTCTCTCATACAGACGATAGGACGGGCCGCGAGAAACGAAAACGGACGCGTCATCATGTACGCGGACACCGTCACCGATTCCATGAGAAGAGCCATTTACGAGACAAACCGCAGACGCGGCATTCAGGAGCGTTACAATAAGGAACACCGGATCACCCCGCGGACGATACAAAAGTCCGTCAGAGACCTTATAAGTATCTCAAAGAAGGTCGCCGCCTCCGACGCCGCCATGGAAAAAGATCCGGAGTCCATGGATGACGGCGAGATTGAAAAACTCATAGAGGACGTCACAAAGAAGATGAAAAAAGCGTCGGCCGAGCTGGACTTTGAGACGGCCGCGAAGCTCAGGGACCGCATGATCGAGCTGAAGAAGTTCAGGGAAAAAAGACATGGATAAATATATCCGCGTACGTAAAGCGGCCGAACACAATCTTAAAAACATAGACGTCGATATCCCGAGGGATAAGCTCGTCGTGCTGACGGGACTTAGCGGTTCGGGAAAGTCATCGCTCGCCTTTGACACCATATACGCCGAAGGACAAAGGAGGTACATGGAGTCGCTCTCCTCATACGCGAGGCAGTTTCTGGGACAGATGGAAAAGCCGAACGTCGAGAGTATAGAGGGGCTCTCTCCCGCCATATCCATCGATCAGAAATCCACGAATCACAACCCGCGCTCCACCGTGGGCACCGTGACGGAGATCTATGATTACCTGAGGCTACTTTACGCGAGAATAGGCATACCGCACTGCCCGAGGTGCGGCAGGGAAATAAAAAAGCAGACCGCGGATCAGATGGCCGATCAGATCCTGAAGCTTCCGGAGGGGACGAGATTTCAGCTGCTCTCCCCCATAGTAAGAGGAAAAAAAGGCCGGCACGAGAAAGTTCTCGAAAGAGCGAAAAAGAGCGGATATGTGCGCGTGCGCATAGACGGGAACTTATACGAGCTCTCGGAAGAGATAGAGCTTGATAAGAACGTGAAGCACGACATAGAGATAGTGGTAGACAGGCTCATCGTAAGAAGCGGACTTTCGTCCCGACTCGCCGATTCCATCGAGACGGCGCTGCAGCTTTCCGACGGGCTTTTGACGGTGGATGTGCAGGGAGGAGAGCAGATAAATTTCAGCAGGAATTTTGCCTGTCCCGACTGCGGAGTCAGCATAGAGGAGATAGAGCCGAGAAGCTTTTCGTTTAACAATCCGTTCGGAGCGTGCCCGGTATGCGCGGGACTGGGATATAAGATGGAGTTTGACCCGGATCTTCTGATACCCGACACTTCATTAAGCATAAATGAGGGCGCCATCGCGGCCATAGGCTGGCAGTCAAGCGTAAAGGAGGGAAGCTTCACACGGGCCCTTCTTACCGCGCTCGCGAAAGAGTACGGATTTTCGCTTGACACGCCGTTTCGCGATTATCCGGACGCGATAAAGGATGTCATCATACACGGGACACGCGGCAGGCAGGTGCGGGTGCATTATTTCGGGCAGCGAAGCGAAGGTTACTATGACGTGGCTTTCGAGGGTCTCATAAAAAATATGGAGCAGCGCTACCGGGAGACGGCCTCGGAGATCTCGCGTGCGGAGTATGAGACCTTCATGCGTATCACGCCATGCGCGGAGTGCGGCGGCAAAAGATTAAAGAAAAGCTCGCTTGCCGTCACCGTGGGCGGGAAAAACATCGCGGAGCTTACGGAGCTTTCCGTACTGGGTTTCAGGGATTTTCTGGATCATCTGACCCTTTCGCCCATGCAGGAGATGATAGGCTCCGAGATCATAAAAGAGATACGCGCGAGAACCGGTTTTCTCATCGACGTGGGTCTGGATTATCTGACGCTCGCGAGAAGCGCCGGCACGCTCTCGGGAGGAGAGGCGCAGCGCATAAGGCTCGCGACGCAGATAGGCTCGGGGCTGGTGGGAGTGGCCTATATCCTGGATGAACCCAGCATCGGACTGCACCAAAGGGATAACGCAAGGCTTCTTTCCACCTTAAAAAACCTTCGCGATCTCGGGAATACCGTGATAGTGGTCGAACACGACGAGGAGACCATGCGGGAGGCGGATTATATCGTGGATATCGGCCCGGGAGCGGGAGAGCACGGCGGTAAGGTGGTGGCTTGCGGAAGCGCCGATGATATCATGAAATGTCCCGAATCCGTCACGGGAGCCTACCTTGGCGGCAGGCTTAAGATCCCGGTGCCGAAAGAAAGGAAAAAGCCGTCGGGTTTTATAAAGGTGACGGGCGCCGCCGAGAACAATCTTAAAAATATCGACGTCGCGTTTCCTCTCGGGGTCATGACCTGCGTGACGGGCGTATCGGGCTCCGGGAAAAGCTCTCTCGTAAACGAGATACTTTATAAGCAGCTCGCCCGCACTCTCATGCACGCAAGGACGATACCCGGTAAGCATAAAAGGATAGAGGGCACGGACAGGCTGGATAAAATCATAAATATCGATCAGTCGCCGATAGGAAGGACCCCCAGGTCAAATCCCGCCACGTATACGGGTGTCTTTGATCTTATCAGGGATCTTTTCGCGGGGACCGTTGACGCTAAAGCTAAGGGATACAAAAAGGGAAGATTCAGCTTTAATGTAAAGGGAGGAAGGTGCGAGGCGTGTTCCGGTGACGGAATCATAAAGATAGAGATGCACTTTCTTCCCGATGTGTATGTGCCCTGCGAGCAGTGCCACGGCAGGCGATATAACCGCGAGACACTCGAGATAAAGTACAAGGGAAAGAGTATCTTCGACGTGCTTGACATGACAGTGGAGGAGGCCCTGGATTTCTTCTCCAATATCCCCGCGGTGCGAAGAAAGATAGAGACGCTTTACGACGTCGGCCTTTCGTATATCAAGCTCGGACAGCCGTCCACCACGCTTTCGGGCGGGGAGGCGCAGCGCATAAAGCTCGCCTCCGAGCTTAGCAGGCGGGGCACCGGAAGAACCATGTACATATTGGATGAGCCGACCACGGGGTTGCATTTTTCGGATGTGCATAAGCTGACCGAGATATTGCGACGTCTTACGGACGACGGAAATACCGTAGTCGTCATAGAACATAATCTCGATGTGATAAAGACGGCTGATTACATCATAGACATCGGCCCCGAGGGGGGAGATCGGGGCGGCACGGTCGTGGCAAGCGGCACTCCGGAAGAGGTCGCCTCCTGCGAAAAATCATATAC
>CAYLRF010000010.1:14636-20339 GCA_964385995.1 uncultured Faecalimonas sp. | reverse complement strand
GATATGTCCGCGCTTTAGAGTCGGGCGCGATCAAAATGTTTGTTGTGACGGACATTTGCTTCCGCTTTTCAGATATGTTTGCACTTTAGAGTCGGTGCGCGGGCGGATGAAATTGCGCAAAAACATAAAAAACGCGCCGACGACGTTACACCGTCCGAAAAATACCCGCGCGGCGTCTTTTATTTACGGCGAAGTTCACTTATAATAAAAAAGGATATCGCGCCGGGCCTGAAGTTTTTTAAACCGGCGTTTTTCATACATCCGCGTAGGGAAGGAGGAACGGATGTCAGTTTCGGATATAGGGATCGATCTCGGCACGGCAAGCGTGCTCGTATACGTGAGAGGCAAGGGCGTGGTTTTAAAGGAGCCCTCGGTGGTCGCCTTTGACCGCGACACAAACGAGATAAGGGCTATCGGAGAGGAGGCGCGGCTGATGCTGGGCCGCACCCCCGGCAATATCATAGCGGTAAGACCCTTAAGGCAGGGAGTCATCTCCGATTACACCGTGACGGAGAAAATGATTAAATATTTCGTGCAGAAAGCTGTAGGCACGAGGATTTTAAAGAAACCGCGCATCAGTATCTGCGTGCCCAGCGGCGTCACGGAAGTTGAGAAAAAAGCCGTGGAGGAGGCGACTTACGCGGCGGGCGCGAGAGACGTCTATCTCATAGAGGAACCCGTCGCGGCGGCGATAGGCGCGGGCATAGACATAGGAAAGCCCTGCGGCAACATGATAGTGGACATCGGAGGCGGGACCACGGACATAGCGGTGATATCTTTAGGCGGCGCGGTGGTAAATTCCTCCATAAAGGTGGCGGGGGACGATTTTGACGAGGCGATAGTGCGATACATGAGAAAAAAGCATAATCTTCTCATCGGGGAGAGAACCGCCGAGGACATAAAGATCCGTATCGGCACGACTTATCCGCTCGCAGAGACGGAGACGATCGAGGTGCGCGGAAGAAATCTCGTGACCGGGCTTCCGAAAAACGTCACGGTCACCTCGGAGGAGACGGAAGAAGCGCTTAGAGAGCCCGCCATGCAGATAGTGGACGCCGTGATAGCCGTTCTTGAGCGCACGCCTCCTGAGTTATCCGCGGATATCCTGGACAGAGGCATAGTCCTGACGGGCGGCGGCTCGCTTCTTCGGGGCCTTGAGGAGCTTATCGAGGAAAAGACGGGGATAACTACCATGACGGCGGAAGATCCCATGACCGTGGTGGCGATAGGCACGGGCGAGTTCGTCGAATTCATAAGCGGAAAACAGATGAATGGATAAACTTAGCGGTTACGCGGAACACATAATTTTCCGTAACGACGAGAACGGATACACGGTATTTCGGCTGAAGGCCGGCTCTAAATCCGTCACCTGCGTGGGGGTAATCCCCGTCATAGACGAGGGAGAGACGTTAAATCTCACGGGCGAATATACGACGCATGCCGTCTACGGAAGACAGTTTAAGATAAATGAGATCTCGCGCTCTGAGCCGGAAAGTCCGCGACAGATCGTAAGATATCTCGGCTCGGGCGCCGTAAAAGGCGTAGGTCCGGCTCTTGCGAAGCGGATCGTGGACGTCTTTAAGGACGACACCATGCGCGTGATTGAAGAGGAGCCGGAGCTTTTGGCCAGGGTAAAAGGCATAAGCCCACGCATGGCCCTTAAGATCTCGGAACAGGTCATAAAGCGCAAGGATATGCGCTCGGCCATGATGTATCTTCAGCAGTTCGGTATCAGTCTGAACCTCGCCGTGAAGATATACGAGTGCTTCGGAGAGGATCTGTACCGCACGGTTAAGGAAAATCCCTACCGTATAGCGGAGCGTGTGCCGGGAGTCGGCTTTAAAAGGGCCGATGAGATCGCCATGAAGGCGGGGATCGCATCCGACTCGGATTTTCGGGTGAAAAGCGGTCTTTTATACGCGTTAGGCGAGGCCGTATCCGAGGGGCACGTTTACCTTCCGGCCGATGAGCTTACGCGTAAAGCCGAAAGACTTCTTGACATACATATAGACGATCCGGCGACCTGCCTCGCGAATCTTTCCGTGGAAGGTAAGATCGTGGTGAAGCGGGAGGGGGAAGAACTTTGCGTTTATCCCGAGCGCATGTATTATCTGGAGCTTGACACGGCGCAAATGCTCTCCGCCCTTTCCGTCACGCGCGAGGTGCCGCTTATCCCGGATGGGAAAATACAGCGCATTTCAAACGAAAGCGGCACTGAACTTGACGGAGAGCAGAAAAAAGCGGTAAGCGAGGCCATGCGCTTCGGTGTCCTCGTGATAACGGGCGGCCCCGGCACCGGGAAAACCACTGTCATAAGGACGCTTATCAGATGTTTCGAGAGCGCCGGCTTAAATGTCGCCCTCGCGGCTCCTACCGGAAGAGCCGCAAAGCGCATGACGGAGGCGACGGGGCGCGAGGCGAAGACCGTACACAGGCTCCTTGAGATTTCCTATGTGCCGGATGATGACGACAGGCGTCTTACATACGGGAAAAACTCCGACGATCCCCTGGACGCCGACGTCGTGATAATAGACGAGATGTCCATGGTGGATCTTCCGCTCATGCACGCCCTCTGCGGCGCGATCACGGTGGGCACGACACTTATTCTCGTGGGGGATAAGGATCAGCTGCCGTCGGTGGGCCCCGGGAGCGTGTTAAAAGACATTATAGCGTCGGGGCGGTTTTTGACGGTGACGCTTGATAAGATATTCAGGCAGGCCAGGATGAGCGATATCGTCGTGAACGCGCATAAGATTAACCGCGGCGAAAAGGTGGATCTTACGAATGACAGCCGCGACTTTTTCTTTCTTCGCAGGGAGAACGCCGATGACGTGATAAAGACGACGCTTACGCTCATGGTGAAAAAACTCCCCGCTTATACGGATTCGGCCGTCTCGGACATACAGGTAATTACCCCGATGCGAAAGGGAAACATGGGATCGGTGAAATTAAATTCCGTCCTGCAAAATGTCCTAAATCCCCCTTCGCCCGAAAAGACGGAGAAAGAACACGGGGAGATCATATTTCGCGTGGGCGATAAGGTCATGCAAATCAGGAACAATTACCGCCTTGAGTGGAAGATAACCACCCCCAAGGGTGTCGTCGCGGACAGGGGAGAGGGTGTGTTTAACGGCGACATAGGGACGGTAATCGCCATCGACGATTACATGGGTTTCGTCGCCGTCAAATATGACGAAGAAAAAATCGTGGAATATCCTTACGACATGCTTGACGAACTGGAGCTTGCCTATGCCATAACCATCCACAAGTCTCAGGGAAGCGAGTATCCGGCCGTCATCATACCTCTCATGCCGGGACCCGCGCAGCTTTATACCCGAAACCTTCTTTATACCGCCGTCACCAGGGCCAGAAAGTGCGTCGTGATAGTCGGAAGCGAGAAGGTGTTCGCGCAAATGATCGAAAATAACAACAGCAGGAACCGATACACGGGACTTGCAAAGCGCCTTAAGGAAACGGCCCGGATAAAATAAACGTAAGTAAGTGTCAAAAGAACCTTAAAATAAAAATTGAACACATTTTCGCGAGTGATAAAAGCGTCGGCGGATGCCCTTCTTTGGCTTTTATATCCGCCCGTATGCCATTTTTGCGGCAGGGTAAGCCCGGACCCGATATGTCCCGACTGCGCCGATGAGGTCGTCTACGTGACGGAGCCCGTGTGCAAGAAATGCGGCAAGCCCATCCTTCGCGACGAGGATGAATACTGCGGTGACTGTGTAAAGAGGCGTTTTAACTACGAGCAGGGAAAGAGCCTTTGGATCCATAAAGGCAGGGTGCCCTGGTCCGTTTATCAGTTCAAGTACCATAATCGCAGGATTTTCGGGAAATTTTACGCTGACGAGATGTGCCGTCTTTACGGCGCGTGGGTGAAAAGCAGAGGGATAGATCTTATCATCCCGGTGCCCGTTCATAAAAAGAGACTGAGAAAGCGCGGATATAATCAGGCTGAGATTATCGCGTCGCGCTTGGGGCGTCTTCTTGACATACCCGTAGATACTCACGCCGTAAAGCGCGTGTCAAAGACGACCCCTCAAAAGATGCTGGGCGCGAGAGAGCGGCGGGAAAACCTTAGGGGAGCGTTTTGTCTTACTCGTACGGACATCACCCGCCGCAAAATCCTCATCGTCGATGACATCTACACCACGGGCAGCACTATTGACGAGATGGCCCGTATACTCACCGCGGATTCGGGCAACAAAGTCTGGTTTTTGACCGTAAGTATTGGACAGGATTTCTGAGTTTATGATATACTGACCGAAAGGTGTGGCCATGTTGGATGAAAATCGCGTCAGGCTTATGATTAAGCTTGCCTTATACGAGGAAAGCGGAGGCGAAAAGGAGCTGAAGGCGAGATCTTTTTTTAAGAAAGATTACGTCAGATTCAACGTCTGGATATCGCTTTTGTGGGTGAGCGTGGGATTCGCGGCTCTGGGAGTGATTATTTTCTGGACTTTGCCGGAGAGCTTTATAGACAGCGTGGATTCATGGGTCATGGTTCTTCTTCTTATCATTTACATCGCCGTATACGCGGCCGCTCTGGTCGGCTACGGTATGTGGCAGGCCCGCGTATTAAGGGAGGCGTACTCGGCCTCGAAAGACAGGGTAAAAGAGTATAAGGCCGATCTGGACGCGCTCGGCGTCTTATACGAGGGAGAGGGATCTTCATGAAGCGGATGCTGGTGGTAAAGAGCCATATCCTGAAGTTCTACGCCGCTTATTCGCGGCCGCTTAACATGGCGGCGAAGCTTGTCGTCGCCATAGTTTTTTTCAGGTTCATCACGAAGAACACGGGATTCGCGGAGAATATCTCAAACGCGGCCGTGACGTCGGGGCTCGCGATTATCTGCGCTTTTTTGCCTTTCGCGCTGACGGCGGTCATCGGCGCCGTGCTTCTGTCCGTTCAGTTCTTCGCGGCGGCTCCGGGGATGGCTCTCGCGGCGGGTCTGATACTTACGGTTATGGCCGCGCTTTATCTGCGCTTTTCTCCCCGGCATACGCCCGTTCTCGTGCTTACGCCGATTAGTTTTCTGGCGCGTGTTCCCATGCTCGCCCCGCTTATCGGCGCCCTCATGGGAGAGCCGATTCTCGCTTTGCCGCTGACATTCGGGGTGATCGTTTTTCATATGGTCAAATACGCCGCACCTTGCGCTCAGGTAGTAAAGGCTCTAAGCGACGCATCCGCGACGGAACAGGCCGCCGCTTTTTTGAGAGAATTTCTCTCAAACAGAGAGATGTGGATGGAGACGGTGGCGACAGTCGTCTGTTTTCTCGTGGCCGCGAGCATAGCGTCGCTTGGGATAAATCACGCGAGGGAACTGGCGATCCTGGCGGGCGTCCTTTCCGACATCATCATGACCACGATAGGCTATGTGGCGTTCGACTTAAGGGCGGTTTACGCCGAACTTTTGATCGGAAGCGCGGCGGCGGCCGTTCTCGCCGTTATATTCAGCCTGTTTTTCTACTCGTGCAATTACGAGGAAAGTAAAAGGCTCCGGTTTGAGGACGACGAATACTATTACTATGTGAAGGCGGTGCCGAAGGTATATCTGCCGACAGAGGAAAAGACGGTAACCGAGATAAATAAGGTTTCGCCGGAAGAGGAACCCTCCGACGCAAAGTCAGAGGGGGGGGGGGGCGAAAGCCCCGGACGAGGCTGAAGAGGATGAGGCGTTCGGCGCGGGTGAA
>CAYLRF010000010.1:9414-14536 GCA_964385995.1 uncultured Faecalimonas sp. | reverse complement strand
GTATTGAGGCCGGGTTTTCGGTATATGACGTGAGGGACACGCCGGGAAAGAGGGAGAGATGAAGGAGCGTATATCAGACTGGGCAAGCTCGATATTTCCCGATTGGTATATGCCTGATATTAAGGTCACGGACGTGATCGAGATCATCATCATAGCCTATTTGCTATACCAGCTCATGAAATGGATAAAAAACACCAAGGCGTGGATGCTGCTTAAAGGCATTTCGGTCCTCGGTATCGCCATACTGGTAGCGGCCCTGTTTCGGATGAACACCATACTTTGGCTCGCGGAGAAGTCGCTCAGCGTCCTCGCGGTGGCGGTGGTGGTCGTTTTCCAGCCGGAACTTAGAAGAGCTCTCGAGCAGCTGGGTCAGAAAAAGACCTGGAGCAAGGTACTCCCGATAAATCTCGGGGGAGACGGTAAGGATTTGAAGTTCTCCGATGAGACGGCGGACGCCATAGTAAACGCCTGCTATGAGCTGGGAAGCGCGAGGACCGGAGCGCTTATAGTGGTTGAAAACGAGATAGTCTTATCCGAATACGAACACACGGGGATAGAGCTTGACAGCTTGGTTTCATCACAGCTTTTAATCAATATTTTCGAGCACAATACCCCGCTTCACGACGGCGCCGTCATTATAAGGGGCGACAGGATAACGGCCGCTACATGTTATCTTCCTCTCACGGAGGACAGCCGCTTAAGTAAGGATCTTGGCACGCGTCACAGAGCCGCCGTGGGCATGAGCGAGGTAAGCGACGCGCTGGTAATCGTCGTCTCGGAGGAGACGGGTCAGGTATCGTACGCGCTGGGAGGAAATCTCGCCCACGATGTGCGAAAAGACAGGCTGCGGGGCAGGCTTTCCGAGATACAGCAGGTGCCGAAGCCCGAGGGGAAGAAGCGACTTCGGCGGAAGGAAAACAAGTCATGAAGATATCGTTTCGCGGATGGAAGAACAACCTCGGGCTGAAGATCGCCGCGCTTATATTCGCCGCTCTTTTGTGGTGGGTCGTGGTAAATGTCGACGATCCCGTGGATACCGAGAAATATCATACGCAGGTGAGTCTTGTCAACACCGGCGCGGTAACCGATCACGGCATGAGTTATGAGGTGCTGGATAATACCGACAGCGTGACCGTGACCGTGAAGGCAAGGCGCAAGGTTCTGTCAAAGATTAAGACATCGGACATCAGGGCGACCGCAGATTTCGGCGAGCTTAGGGATTCGAGCGTTCCAGTGCGCGTGACCGTGACGGGATTTGAGGGAGAATATAACGACGCGACGGCAAATCCCAGAAATCTTAGGATAAAGACCGAAGTCACGGAGATGAAGTCGTTTGACTTAAGTCTGGAGACCGTGGGCGAGCTGAAGACCGGGCACATACTGGATGCCGATCAGACGGTGATAAATCCCGCGTCGGTAAATATCACCGGGCCGAACTCCGCGCTTTCCAGGGTGCAGCGCGTCGCCGCGAGGGTCAACGTGGCGGGGCTTTCGTCGGATAAGACTCTTCCCGCGCAGCTGATTTATTATGACGCTTCCGGCAAGGAGATAGAGGATAAGAAGACCCTGTCAGCTATCAATGGGCCTTCGGACGTGACAGTCGACGTGAAACTTCTTATATCGAAAGAGGTGCCGATCATATTTGACACGTCCCGGATCACGCCGAAGAGCGGATATATTTTCGCGGGACTTGAGATAGAGCCGCAGAGGATTGAGGTCGCGGGCACGGCATCCGTGATGTCGCAAATCTCGCAGATAAGCGTGGGAGCGGACGCGCTGTTTCAAAGCGATCTGGAGGCAAATGTCGATCTGGCGGTGAATATCACGCCTTATCTTCCGAGGGGAGTTCGGCTTGTAAATGAGTCGTCTGCGAATATAGCGGTGAAGATCCTCATCGAGAGACCCTCCACCAAGCGAATCCAGCTTCATATACACAAAAACATGATAAGAAATCTGGCTTCGGATTTTGAACCGGAAATTCTGGATCCGTCCGTTTATCTCGAGTTTGAGGGCACGAACGAGGCGCTTTCGCAAATCAGCGAGGCCTATTTGGCATCGAGAGTGGAGATAGATCTTTCGCAGTATAATTCTGGGGGTAATTACACCGTCACGCTTCGCGTAAGCGGCCTTCCGGAGAATTGCCGCCTGACGGGCGACGTCACGGTTCGCGTCAGACTTACGGACAGATCGCCCGATTAGAGGGGAGTTTACGAAGTGATATCAAAGAAAACGGTCATACATAATACGACGGGGCTTCATCTGCGCCCGGCGGGACTTTTTTGCGAGACGGCGTCGCGTTATAAAAGCTCGGTGACATTCACGCACAGAGGAGACACGTCAAACGCGAAAAGCGTCCTTAGCATACTCGGAGCCTGCATTAAAAAGGGTGACGAGATAGAGATATTCTGCGACGGAATCGATGAAGAGGAAGCTCTCGAGGGTATGTTAAAGGCGGTAGAGGACGGTTTGGGAGAATAGACTTAAAGAAGCGACCTTCATGTAAACCGCCACGATCGTGCGAGAGGCGGTTGTGGCCTCCTGGTAAATCGAAGCTGGAAAGTGCGGATCTGATATATGGCGGCAGTTCGTACGCACGCGTGACGCATAAAGCGGTCCCGGAGAAATACGAAGTTTAATGGCGTCCGGCGGAGTCGGATGTACGCGTGGCGCATAAAGCGACGACGGCGACAGAGGAAAACGTTAGGAAAAGGAATTTGAAAATATGTCAAAAGCCGCGTTGGTGGTGATGGCGGCCGGTATGGGAAGCAGGTTCGGCGGCGGCATAAAGCAGCTTTCGCCTGTGGGACCGTCCGGTGAGCTTATCATAGATTACTCGATATATGACGCGTTAAGATTCGGATTTGACAAAGTGATATTCGTGATCCGTAAGGATATCGAAGATGATTTCAGAAGTATCATAGGAAGGCGCGTGGAAAAGGCGGTCGATGTAAGTTACGCTTATCAGGAGACAGGTGACATCCCGCCTGCTTTTAAGGGGCGTTTCGCGGGCAGGAAAAAGCCGTGGGGTACGGGGCAGGCTGTCCTTTGCTGCGAAGGTCTTATAAACGAACCCTTTCTCGTCATAAATTCGGATGATTATTACGGGAGGGAGGCTTACGCGAAAAGTTATGAGTATCTGCGCCGCCTTGAGGCTTCATCGTCACGCGCGTCACGTGCGGGGAACTCACGGATTATCGGCGACAAAGCCCGGATCGACCGGGTTTCATCGGCGCACGCTTCACGTGCCAAGGAGTTCGGCTTAACCGAAGATGTCACGAAGGTAAACACCATCGGAGAAGCGCGTGACGTCTTAAGATCCGACGTGAAGGGCGGCCTTCGGATCGGCATGGTCGGATTTAAGCTGGAAAACACCCTGAGCGATAACGGCGCCGTGACAAGAGGCCTCTGCCGGACGGAAGGCGGGGTGCTTTCCGACATCGTCGAAACCTACGGTATCATAAAGCGCGGGGACGGCGCGGCAGTCTGCCGGGAATCGGACGGACGCGAGAGGATCCTCGATCCTTCGTTAACGGTATCAATGAATATGTGGGCCTTCGCGCCGACGTTTTTTGATGTCCTTGAAGAGGGCTTTTGCGATTTTCTGAAAAAACATGAGTCGGACTACATGACCGCCGAATACCTCCTCCCGACGCTGGTCGGCGATCTTCTTAAAACGGGAAGCGCCTTTGTGGATGTGATAAATTCCCGCGACAGGTGGTTCGGCATGACATATAAGGAAGATTTGCCGCTTGTTCGTGATGAGATACGTAAACTTATAAACGCCGGGGTTTATCCGGAGAAACTGTTTTGAGAAAGGAAGTGACCTGAAGGTGAAAAATTAAAGACCGAGTCGGGGTAATGTGAAAATTAAGGGGAGTATCAGGCAGCGCAAAGAAGGAGAGCGGCGGGGGAGAGTGTCGCGCCTTAAAAGGGGAGAAATGAGGGACGGTTTTTAAGCCCACGCTTTAAAAGACCTTCTGCGTGCGAGAGCATCGAAAAGGGGAGAAAAATGAAAAAATTCACATCGGTACTTATGTTGATTTGTATGCTCGCGGGCGTTTTCGGGATCGCCGTGACGCCGGCGGCCGAAGCCGACGCCGCGGACGGTACGTTTACCGTGGCGCTTGATCCGGGGCATGACAACTCTCACGGCGGGGCCTCTTATTACGGCTTTACCGAGCAGGAGAAGACGCTTAAGATAGCGAATTACCTTAAAGAGGAGCTTGAGCAATACTCGAATGTAAACGTGTATATGACAAGGACCACGAACGACTGTCCTTACCCCGAGACAGCGGGAGACTTATCGGCCAGAGATATCGAGAAGCGTTTTCAGGCGGCAAAGGATCACGGAGCCGACATATACGTGAGCCTTCATCTGAACGCCTCCGAGTCCGCCGATCCCTCCGGCGCGGAAGTAATATGCTGCAATGACAGCTGGAAACCGGATATCGGTCAGGAAAGCAGAAGGCTGGGTGAATCGATACTGGATGAACTTTCTGCGGCGGGGTTAAACCGAAGATCCGTCTACAGTAAGGATACCACGATTGATGAAAGATATCCCGACGGGTCGATCAGTGATTATTACGCCGTTCATGTCTCAAGCAAAGATCTGGATGTGCCCGGCATCATAGTGGAACACTGCTTTATGACCAATTATTCGGACGTATCCCGTTTCCTCGCGACGGAAGAGGGTTTGCAGACACTCGCGAGGGCAGACGCCGCCGGCATAGTGAAGGCTTACAACCTTACCAAGGGAATTTCCCTGCAGGTAACGGGCAAGGATGATTTCGCGGGCGTGGCCAAAATAAACGTGCGCGGCGGTTCGGGAAATACCACGGCTTACGTATGGAACGAAAAGCAGGCGGCCCAAAGATCCGAGGAAGAGGTAAGAAAGACTTATACTTTTGAATCCGGTTCGGGCACGATCGATTTTAATGTCAGTGATTTCGGCGGCCAAAGAGGAGTGTATCACGTAAGAGCGACGGACCTTGCCGGGCAGAGCGTCGAGACGTCATTTAGGGTCTCGGAGGATCTTGACACCGTGATTGATGTCGCCAAGGTCGATGAAGGAGGAATGCTCTATAAGATCACGTTAAAGTTTGACGACATGCCGGATGAGATA
>CAYLRF010000010.1:0-9314 GCA_964385995.1 uncultured Faecalimonas sp. | reverse complement strand
ACAGGCTTTAATATCATAGGCGCGAGGTTAGATTCCGTCTCGGTAGAGAATTACGATGCGCAAAACGGTGTTTACGACTTAAGGATAAGAGTCACGGCCCCCTCGGGGGTCTTGGGCCTTCTTGTGCCGGTATGGAGCATGCCGGATCAAAGCGATATCATATGGTATTCGCCTAAGGCGCAGCCTGACGGAAGTTACCTCGTGCATGTAGATTCGGTAAATCATAACTGCAATGCCGGGACGTATCACAACCACATCTATCTTACGGCGGGAAACGGCATATCCGATTTTTACGCGGCCGAGGATGTGCAGATTGACAGCAGCGGTTATTACACTGTCATGGGCGTATCTACCGTCACAGTCGAACAGATGGAAAGTTTTTTGCGGACACGCCTTGCGCAGGAGAACAGGGAGTATCCAGCCGAGGTATTCGCACCCGGGGGAGCGCCGGATGTCGGGACCTTCTGTCGGATTTTCTTCGAGGAGGCCGCATTAGAGGGCGTGAGAGCGGAGGTCGCTTTCGCGCAGTCGATGCTTGAAACCGGGTTCCTGAAATTCGGAGGCATAGTGCAGCCGGGGCAGTTTAATTTCGCGGGTATCGGAGCGACGGATCAAAACGCGCCGGGTGAGTGCGCCGCGTTTCCCGATGTACGGACGGGAGTCAGGGCCCAGATACAGCATCTTAAGGCCTACGCGTGTACGGATGATCTGAGAAACGATACGGTAGATCCGAGATTTGATCTCGTGGAGCGCGGCTGCGCCCGTTATGTGCAGTGGCTCGGGCAGAAGGAAAATCCCTTGGGCAAAGGATGGGCTACCGGAGAGGGGTACGGTTATAATATCGTACGGCTTATATATGAGTTGAAGCAGTATTAAGACAAGAGGATTTTACCGGTGGAAACTTACGGCCGTAAAAAGATATGCATATTTTCCGGATATATGCCTCCGCATCTGGGCGGCGTGGAAAGTTATACGGAGAAAATCGCGGCCGCTTTAGCGGCGGACGGGCATGATGTGACCGTCGTCACTTCCAATGACAGACAGCACCCCGACAAGGAGAGAACACAGGGCTACGCTATATACAGAATACCCGTATATCCGTTTTTTAAGACGCGGTATCCCATTCCGAGAAAGAACAGAAAGTACAGACAGCTTTTAAGCGAGGTTGACGCCGGAGAGTTTGATTATTATATCTGCCAGACGCGTTTTCACCTCACCACCATGATCGGAGCCGGGATGGCCCGCCGACATCGAAAGGTACCCGTTGTCATCGAGCATGGCAGCGGGCATTTTTCGGTCAATAATAAACTTCTCGATATGCTGGGCGAGCGCTACGAGCATTTTCTCACATATCTGCTTAAAAAAAAGAAGCCCGTATTTTACGGTGTCTCCGAAAGGTGCAATAAGTGGCTGTCGCATTTCGGGATAAAGCCCGGCGGCGTTTTTTATAACTCCGTTTGCGCGGATGACTATGAGGCGTATAAAAACCGTCATTATCTGACCGATAAAGGTCAAAAGACTGTCATCACCTTCGCGGGAAGACTGCTTAAAGAAAAAGGCATAACCGAGCTTATCGAGGCATATCTGCGGATCGCGCCGGATCGTAAGGATACGATCTTATGCGTGGCGGGAGACGGGCCGTTACTTGAAAGGTTAAAAAAGGATTACGGGGGGGGGGCGGAAGGCGTAGTCTTTCTCGGCAAATGCTCACATGACGATGTCATGGCCCTTTATAATGACAGCGACATCTTCGCCTACCCCTCAATGTACCCCGAGGGTCTTCCTACCGCCATACTGGAAGCTGGACTTATGAAATGCGCGGTCCTTGCCACGGACAGGGGCGGCGTGACGGAAGTGATATGCGCCGGGGACGCTGTCAACTCGGAGGACATAAACGATAAAGTCACGGTCAACCCGGAGGACATAAACGAAAAGGCCTCGGCGGGCATAAAGATTTTCCCGCGGGGCGTGATCGTAAATGAGAATATCGCATCCATAGAAAACGGCCTTCGGTATCTTTTGGATAACGGCGCGGTAAGAGAGAAAATGGGAGAAAACATCCGCAGGCTGATTACAGAGCGCTTCACGTGGGAAGTTACTGCGAGGCGGATGATAAAATCTTTGGACGGGACAGTAAAAAGTAATGGCGACACCTGCTAACACTAAAAAAAATTTTACATGGAATCTCTTCGGCTCACTTATTAACTCGTGTACATCGCTTTTTTTTCTGATCGCGGTAACGAGGATCAACGGCGTAAACGAGGCCGGCATATTTTCTTTCGCATTCTCCGTCGCGTGCATACTGAATATCATCGGTATTTATTACGGGAGAGCCTATCAGGTGACGGAGACGGACAGCCGCTTTACGGACTCGGATTTTATCTGTCATCATTTTTTTACCTGCGCTCTTATGATACTCGTCGCGGCACTCTTTTTGATTGTTAAGAGATATCCCGCGCACAAGACTTGGGTGTTTGTGATGCTTGTCGCGTTTAAGGCGGCGGAGGCTTTTTTCGAGTCGGTATACGCCGTGATCCAGAAGCATAACGAGCTTTATAAGGTGGGGATATCCATGTTTCTTAAGGCCCTCTTCGGATACGGTGCCTTCCTTGCGATCGATATTTTTACCCACAGCCTGATTTTTGCCATAGGCGGCATCATAGCGGCGAATCTGGCCGTATTTCTGATTTATGACCTGAAGAACGTAAGGCCCTATGTCACGCGCCTTGAGGCGGTCGATTTCGGGAAAATGACAGCGCTCTTTAAAGCGGGATTTTTCACGTTTCTTTTTACGCTGCTTACGCAATACATCATAAACGCGTCAAAGTTCGCGATAGACAGTCATATGGAGGATAAGTACCAGACCGTATTCGGCATAATACTGATGCCGGCGACGCTTATCTTTCTTTTCGGTCAGTTCATGATTCATCCCTTTTTGGTCAGGCTGACCGATTATTTCGCGAAAGGAAAAAAGGGTAAATTCATCGCCTCCGTCGCGAAGATAGCGGGCTGCGTCGCGGCTTTCGGCGCGCTCGCGGTTCTCGCGGCTTATATCGCGGGTATTCCCTTTCTGGAATTTCTCTACGGCGTAAAGCTTTCAAAGTATCTGTATCCGCTCATCATTATCATCGCGGGGGCGACTTTCTACGCGATGTCCACAGTGCTTTCAAACGCCCTTATCGTGATGAGAAAGACGGGGATTCAGAGCGTCATTTACATAATAGCGGCGATCGCTGCCTTCTTTGTCTCGGGGAAACTTGTGGTGACGATGGGGATCATGGGCGCCGCTCTTTCCTATGCGCTTATCATGCTTTTTATTTTCCTCATGTATACGGGAGTCTTTTTCGTCGAGATAAAGAGGGCTCCGGGCGGGAATCTCAAAAATCGCGCGGATACTCACACGGGCGCGCGGGGAGGGACGGGAGAGTGAATACGACGCTGATTTTTGTCCTTCTTGCCGCCTCCGCTGTCGGTATCGGTATATTATGGATATCGCGGCGGAATTTTCGCGCGGAAGGGATTTACGGATTCGCCGTCATATTCATATTGACGGAGGGGTTGTTTTCTCTCTTTTTGCAGCCTGTGCTTAATATCCCGGACGAAACTGTTCACTTCGCGAGAGCGGAACTGATATCGCGCGGGAAAATCTTTATCGATCCCGGGCAGACGGAATACGAGAGCATCCAATCGGTTCTCGACCTTGAGAGAAACGTAAAGGTGCCCTATTTTAAATCGGACATAAAGGGAAAAGATATAGACGCGTCGCCGGTCACGGTCGATCATCATTATGTGGTGGCCTCGAACGATTCATGCCTGTACTTTCCGCAGGCTGTCGGTATTCTCATCGCGAAGGGGCTTTCGCTTGACGCCATATGGATGCTGTGGCTCGCAAGACTTGTGAATCTTATGTGCTACGCGCTCATAATCGGTCTCGCGCTTAAGGTAACGGGCGCCCTTAGGTTTCCGCTCTTTTACGTGGCGGCTTTTCCCATTTGCGTTCACCAGGCCGCATCGTGCAGTCCGGACGCACTCATAAATTCCGTATCGATCCTTCTCATATCCTTCTTTATACGTATGAGAAAGGCGGATGACGGGACGCTTACAGCAAAGCATATGGTGATATTCGCTCTTCTTTCGGGCTTTGTCGCCGTATCAAAGATCACGAACATCTTCCTTGCGGGACTAATATTACTGGTGCCGAAGGAAAAATTCGCGGCGAAAAGGTATCATGTTCTTCAAAAATGCGCGCTCATTTTCGCGATAATCGTCATCGGAGCCGCGCATTACAGATTTACGTCGTTATTCCCGGAGGATGTAAGGCCGCATACCATAGAAAACCACATCAACGCGTCCGGGCAAATCGCGTATATTTTCGGGCACTTTTTCACGTGGCTTAAGGATTTTCTGTGGTCATCGTTTTATAACGGCTACGAGTATCTGAGACAGATGGCCGCGTTCGGCTGGCTTGATTATCAGAACGATTACATATTGCTCATAATGGGGGTATTTTTTATCAAGATTTGCCTGCAGGAAAAAATGCGGGACGGGGACGGGCTTAACCTTTCATGGCCGGAGAGAATATACGCGATTTTTCTCGCGCTTGGCATATATCTTTCGACAAATTTCGCCTTGTATCTGATATGGTCGCCGGTCGGAAGCTCATCCGTATACGGCGTGCAGGGAAGATACTTTATCCCCATGACGGCGCTCGCGGCTGTGGTGCTCTCATCGCGCACGCATGCTCGTGTGAGGAAGGAAAAAACCGTAAAGAGCGCGAAACCTTACGCGGCGGCCGCTGTAAAGCTTATGTTTGACGGGCATTACCTGGATATCGCGGCCATGCTGTGTACGAACGGGATGATGATTGCCAATACACTTTCAAAATATTATTAGCGGGCGGGGTCCATTTGACTTTGCCCGGCCGCTTTGTTAGAATCTACGAATAAAATCCGCTCGCCGGACGGATTTTGCGGCATATAACTTTTTTAAATGTCCTTTAATCGGGGTATTAACCGTGAAGAAATATATCGCGAATTTTAAGAAATTCGAACCGCTTTTATCGGAACTTGTCGCCAGAGACATAAAGATAAAGTACAGGCGCTCAGTGCTGGGCGTCCTGTGGACCATCCTTAATCCCCTGTGCATGATGGTGATTTTGTCGGTGGTTTTTTCGAGCATTTTCAAATTCGATGTGGAAAATTTCCCCTTATACGTGCTGAGCGGACAGGTAATTTTTAATTTTTTCAACGAAGCCACCACGAGTTCCATGTCGTCCGTCATCAGCGCCGCTTCGCTGATAAAGAAAGTATATGTCCCGAAATATCTGTTTGTGCTTTCGCGTGTCATCTCAAGCTCGGTAAATCTTTTGGCCTCATTTTCGGCTCTTCTTATTATGATGATTATTATGCGCGTCGAGCTGCATTGGGAGATGGTGTTTGCCGCCGTGCCTTTTGTCATGCTGATCGGATTCTCGCTGGGGGTGGGGCTGTTACTCGCGTCGCTCGCCGTAAGATTCAGAGACATCATACATCTCTACGGAGTATTTACGACGGGTCTCATATATCTGATGCCGGTCATCTATCCGATGTCGATCCTGCCCGATGTCATAAAAAAGATAGTCATGATAAATCCCCTGACCAATTATCTCATCATGTTCAGAGGTGTGATGTTTGACGGTATGCTTCCGTCATGGAAGGGTGTGGCGGTGGGACTTATCGAGATGTGCGCGGCGCTCGGTATCGGCATGTGGGTGTTTTATAAGAGACAGGACGGTTTCATACTCGATATTTAACGCCCTTCGCGCGAAGACTTAAACACTTGAGACTGACTTAAGACTCGGGGAAAATGGTACTAAGGGTTTACCTTATTACGGAAGGTCGGGAATTTTAACTCGTTATCGAAAGTCGAAAAAGAGGTATCCGGTGGAAAAAGACGCTGTCATCACGGTAGATCATGTATCTATGAAGTTTAACCTCTCCTCCGAGAGATTCGACAATTTAAAAGAATACTTCATAAAGACCATAAAAAGACAGGTGTCCCATGACGAATTTTGGGCGCTTAAGGACGTCTCTTTTAAGGTGGCGCAGGGAGACTCCGTGGGTCTTATCGGACTTAACGGAAGCGGAAAAAGCACCATGTTAAAGACGATAGCGGGAGTTTTAAAGCCTACCTGCGGTAAGGTGACGGTGCGGGGAAGCGTAGCGCCTCTTATCGAGCTCGGGGCGGGTCTTGATATGGATCTTACCGCCTATGAGAATGTGTTTTTAAACGGGGCGCTTCTTGGATATACGCATAAGCAGATGGAAGGGTTTTACGACGGTATCGTCCAGTTTTCGGAACTGTCGGAGTTTATGAACGTTCCTGTCAAGAACTTCTCCTCCGGGATGCTCTCCAGACTCGCCTTTTCGATAGCGACCGTCGGGACTCCGGACATCCTTATCGTGGACGAGGTTTTATCAGTGGGAGACTTTAAGTTTCAGCAAAAATGTCAGGATCGCATCCAAAATATGCGCCGGGCTGGGACGACCATTCTCTTTGTCTCACACAACATTGCGCAAGTGCGTGAAGTATGTAACCGCGTGGTGTGGCTTGAGGGCGGCAGGATAAAGACTGAGGGAGAAGCGGATGAGATCTGCGGCCTGTACGAGAGTGAATCGGCTTAAGAAGGCGCCGCCTGTAAGTTTTTGAGCGAATAATGTCGGCGACGCGGGGCGCAAAAGGTAAATAAGCGGGAGAGTCATCTTTTACCATGAAAAACCATAAGGCGAAAATGATCATCACAGCTGTTCTTATCATATGCGCGGCGACTGTCGGGGCTTTTTTTTACGCGCGGATTGATAAGAACAGCTATATATATGACAGAGCCGCTGACAGCGCCTCGTTTACGGGAACGGGCATCCTTCTTAAAGGCGAGGAGATAAGGCAGACTTTTAAGGCCGATGAAAAGTACATAGACGGTGTGAACATAAAGACAACCGTAACTGACGGCGCGGACGACGTATCGCTGCGATATGCCATCCTTTCAGAGAGCGGGAAGGAATTATCTTACGGGAAAGTCAGTGCGGGAGAATTAAAAAACAACCGCTTTAACGTGCTTCGCCTTCCGAGGATAGAGAACGCGAAAGGGAAAAAATTCATACTGGCGCTGCGGGAGGAAAAAAGCGAAGGAGCCGTCGGCGTATCTTTTTATACCGCCTCGGGCGCGGACGATAAGGAACGGGGCGCCGAAACTCTTACCGTGAGAGGCGAGAAGGCGGACGGTGTACTTGTCATGCGCACTGTCTGTCACAGGTTTGACGCGGAGACGTTCATCGTATTTTTAGGAATGCTTACCTTTATCGCGGCTTTTATAAGACTTCTTTACAGACTGTTTCGATAAAAGGCGAAGCGAAAGATAAGAGGAAAACGCTTTGGACGCTTCGGGACATACGGCGGTTTTTAAGAAATACGCCTTATATTTTAAAAAGGGGATACGCTACATATCCAAGCACGGCCCTTTCGCGGCATTTAAAATGGCGGTTAAATTCTTAAAAGATAAAGTGAACGTCTCGTATAAAAAGTGGCTTAAGCATAACCTTCCCACGAAAGAAGAACTTGACGGTCAGAGAGCTTACCGCTTTGAAAGAACGCCGCTTATATCCGTAGTCGTTCCGCTTTATCGCACCCCGCCCGTCTATCTTGACGCGCTGATAAAATCCGTACGGGAACAGACATACGCCGACTGGGAGCTTTGTCTCTCCGACGGGAGCGGGCCCGATTCTCCTCTTACTGATATCCTTCGCGGTTACGCGCGGGACGATGAAAGGATAAAGGTCGTCTTTAACGATAAGGCCTTACGCATATCGGAAAATACCAACGCGGCCTTACATATCGCGACGGGGGAATATATCGGATTCGCGGACCACGACGATCTTCTTGCGCCGAACGCGCTGTACGAATGCGCCCGCGTCATAAACGACGATCCCGACGTCGATATGATTTATACCGATGAAGATAAGGTCGGAATGAACGGAAAGAAATATTTTTACCCGCATTTTAAACCCGATTTTGATATAGACATGCTAAGAAGCATGAATTATATCTGCCATTTCACTGTCGTAAAACGCGATCTTTATGCTAAGGTCGGAGATTTAAACGGTGAATATGACGGGGCGCAGGATCATGATTTTATCTTAAGATGCGTGGAAAAGACGCGTAATATCCGGCACATACCGAAGGTTCTCTACCACTGGAGAGCGCATCCCGACTCCACTGCCATGGATCCTGAAAGCAAGGCCTACGCTTATGACGCGGGGGTCAGGGCGTTAAACGCTCATTACGAGAGGACGGGCATACGCGCGACGGCGGGGCGCTCAGAGCTTGTCGGGCATTACAGGACAAAATATGAGATAAGCGGAGAGCCTCTCATCTCGATCATCATCCCGAACAGGGATCACGCGGATGACCTTAAAAAATGTGTCGACTCTGTCTTAACAAAGAGCGCTTATAAAAACTACGAGCTGATAATCGTCGAAAACGGGAGCGAAAAGGCGGCCACGTTTAACTGCTACGGCGAGATTAAAGAGCGCTGTTCGCGGGCGAGAGTGGAGAGCGTTCGGCAAATGGAATTTAATTATGCCGCTCTTAATAACTTCGGCGTCTTACGGGCAAAGGGCGAGTATCTGCTGTTTTTAAATAACGACACCGAGGTCATAAGCGAAGACTGGCTTACCGAGCTTTTGGGCTTTTGCGCGAGAGACGACGTGGGAGCAGTGGGGGCGAGACTGTATTACGCTGACGGGACCATACAGCACGCGGGAGTCATACTGGGTCTTATGGGGATAGCAAACCACGCGTTTTCGGGATTTAAGGGCGATGATCAGGGTTATTTTGAAAGGATAGCGATAGCTCAGGATTACAGCGCTGTGACGGCGGCCTGCATGATGGTAAAGAGAAGCGTATTCGAAAAAGTCGGGGGATTTGACGAAAAATTCGCCGTGGCTTTTAACGATGTGGATCTGTGTCTCAGAATCAGGGAAGCGGGATATCTTATCGTATATAATCCTTACGCCGAGCTGTATCACTTTGAGTCGAAGTCACGAGGGCGTGATGATACGAGGGATAAGAAGGACAAGCTCCGTTCGGAGTCTGATATTTTTATGAGCAGATGGGGCGAGGTAATAAAAAAAGGAGATCCGTATTACAACCCGAATCTGACCCTGGATAAGAGAAATTTCGGCATAAGGAGGATTACGCGTGAGAAACAGGTTTAGAGTCGACGGTATCCGATTTGACGTGAAAAAAACCGGGAGACTGCATATAACGGGATATTTTAA
>CAYLRF010000009.1:27941-36245 GCA_964385995.1 uncultured Faecalimonas sp. | reverse complement strand
TCATTTACAAAAAAGTACACATTTCTGTAAAATCATCGCCTATGGCAATCTTCTTTTTCGCAAATTTCCGCCCGGTATCTGAAAGTCGAGAGCGGCATACCGCATTCTTTCGCGGCGGCCGTTCCGGTGATTTCGCCGTTTTCCCATAATTCGCGGACTCGGTGAAAATTTTCCGGCAGCGGTTTCGGCGGTCTCCCGAAACGTATTCCTCTGGCTTTTGCCGCGGCTATTCCCTCCTCCTGCCTTTTTCGAATGTTGGTGCGCTCATTTTCCGCCACAAAGGAAAGCACCTGAAGGACTATGTCGCTTAAAAAAGTTCCCATTAAATCTCTGCCCCGCCTCGTGTCGAGAAGCGGCATATCAAGCACGACGATATCCACCATTTTCTCCTTCGTTAATATCCGCCACTGCTTCAATATTTCCTCGTAATTGCGTCCGAGTCGGTCGATACTCTTGATATAAAGCAGGTCATCCTTTTTTAATTTTCCGACCATCCGTTTATATTTGGGGCGCTCAAAATCCCTGCCTGACTGTTTATCCACAAAAATATTTTTCGTCGGAACCTTCGCTTCGCGCATGGCAATCATCTGTCTGTCCTCATTTTGATCTCCGGAACTGACTCGGACATATCCGTATATATTCCCCAAGTTCTTTGTCCTTTCCTGCCTGACATATACCCGGCATTTAAATATTTCGCAAAATAAAAAACGGTAAAATCATCGGCTCCAAACCGAAATTTTACCGTTTATTGCGGGATGTTCAATTTATGTAAGGGTTTCCCTGCCTAATCCATTTGCCTCACCTGAGATTCACTTCATCACTTTTCTGAGCGCCTTAAGATATGCGGCAAGTCCGTCGCCACGCATGCTAACATCTTTGTATAAGCCCGTCCTCCGATTTCAGTGATTGTGCGGGAACTTATAAGCAAAGTCCGATACATACCATGAGAATACTTACGGGTATCTTCCCGTCACCCTCTTCGCCTGTAAAAAAGAGCGACGGCCAGGCCCGCGAGAAGAACGGCGGCCGATATTCCGACGGGGATCATGGTCTCGGCGGAAATGTTGGAGGGCGTGTCGTTTGTCGCGTCCGCCGCGCCGGCCGCGCCTTGGTCACGGATGCCTGTCATGTCTCTGCCGCCCCTTCCGCCCGTCATACCCGCGCCCGTTATGCCGTCCCCGCCGCCCGCGGCCCCGCCATCTGTTGTTTCATCGCCCGTCATTCCTTCCGCGGGAAGACGCGTATCCCCCGGATTTCGCGGCGGTTCGGCGGGCGGCTGATTTTCCCAATACGTTTCATCCGACGTATTCGCGGCCGCGCCTGACGCCTGACTGCCGTCCGTACCGGCTGACCGGTTCATGCCCGCTGTGCCCGCCGAATCCGCTCCGCGAAAATCAGAAGGCGACGTATTCGCGCCGCTTACGGGATTTGCTCCCGCATTATCAGATGAAGTATCACCGGTACCGCCGCCCGGTTCTGTCCCGGTGCCGCCCGTGGGAGATATATCCCCCTTAAATCTGCCGCCGCCCGGCCTCATACCGCCTCCGAATCCGGACGATGTCGATTGGTTATCCACCGTCAGCGTTGTCTCCTTATCACCTATGACCAAACCGCAGACGTCTCCGACCTTCATTCCGGGAGCGCTCGCGATAAGCGAAGAGAAGCCGCAGGGAACCGTCTCACTGATGAGGACGTCTCCGTTTTCGTTTTTTAGCGTTACCTGTGTGCCGTCAGACGCCGACGTATTCATCATGATAAAGCCCTGCTCGGACGATGAGTCAAATCCCTCCGCCATTCCGGCACTGCCGCAGGCCAGCACCGTGCCGCCGCTTATCTTACACGTCCCGGCGTAATCCAGCGCGCAGCTGCTCCCGTCATTTGCAACACTTATAAGGAGCCTGCCGCCGCTTATGAAGATGTCATGATTGGAATCGAGACCGTCGGCGTCTCGACCGGTGGGATTGGTTACGGTGATGTCGCCTCCCGTGACCGAGATTTGCGCGTTCCCGCCGTAGCTGTTCGCGTTGATCCCGTCGTCCGTCGGAGTGATGGCGATCGTTCCGCCCGCGACGTTAACCTCGACCGCCTCTATCCCCTCATAACATTCAGGTATGGAAAGTCTCCCGGATTCCATATGAAAAAACGACGTCTCATCGTCATTGGCCGCGGTTATCCCGTCATCTCCCGCCGAAACGGTAAGCTCGCAGTCCTTTATTCGCACGCTGTCATTGGCGTGGATCCCGTCCCGCGGTGCCTTTACGGTAACATTGCCGCCCGTAAATACCATATCGTCGTTGCATACGATACCGTGGCTGTACTTGGTTTCTACGGTGAGAGACCCGCCCCCGTTCACGGTCAGGTCATCCCGCGAATAGATGGCGCCGTCCACGCCCGCAGATACCGCCGCGCTGTTATAGAGGGCTCCGGATGAAAGTACATTCTCAGTGCCGTCCTTTAAAGTCAGAAATACCTTGCCGGCTTGCTCGATCCTGAGCGCGGCGTCATCCTCCATGTGGACGGACACACTGTCAAATCCGAGCCATACCTTGTCATCACCGTCCGCGTCCACGACTATCTGTCCGTCGGAAAGCGAACCGGAGACGACATACCTGCCCGCGTATACGACGGTAACCGTATTTCCGTTCGCGTAAGCTCCGTTCCCGTTCACCAAGCACCCGTTATCCGAGAGGACGATTTCTGTCGCGCCCGCCGTATCCCAATCGTCCGTCAGATCATTCTCCGTAAACATCCCGTCCGCTTCGTCCTCATCCGCGATCACCGAGATGCCGAGAGCCTCCCCGTTCATAAAAAATATCGTAAGGACAAGGGTGAGCGCCGCGATCACCGAACAGATAACGTCGATATGTCTGTGCGTGGACATGAAATGCGCCTCCTTATCCCGTATACTCGCCGTTATAACTTACAAGGACAGCGCTCTTTACTCCCTCCATGTCGGAGAGGTCGTTGATGAAATCCGTGTTATCGTCTTTCAGCCGGACTTCGAGATTCAGCTCGACGGCGCCCTTTTGAACCGTCTTGCCTTTTACCGAGCATCGTCCCGTCATTTTCTCGAGAAACTCTTTGGCCCTGCGCTCACTTTCACTGTCCTCGCATTGCAATACCACGATAAAAGGATTCGCGTGGGATTTCCTGTTGACGAATATGAGTAGGATAAGCCCTATGACGACGCTGCCGATTACCGCCAGCGGGATCATGCCCGCCGCGAGCACTATACCTGCGGCGATGGACCAGAAAAGGAAAGCGATGTCAAGCGGCTCCTTGATGGCCGTTCGGAAACGGACGATGGACAGCGCGCCGACCATGCCGAGGGAGAGCACCACATTTGACGTGACCGCCAGAATCACTAGCGTGGTAATCATCGTGAGCGCAATCAGCGTCACGCCGAACGACGAGGAATACATCACTCCGGTATAGGTCTTTTTGTATATGAGGAAAATGAAAACCCCTATACCGAAAGCGAGCACCATCGCCAGCGCCATGTCAAATACGCTCACGCTCGTCACGTTCTCCAGAAACCCCGATTTGAAAATGTCCTTGAAAGTCATGATAAATCCCTCCTTATTAAACCTGTCCCTAATAATCAGCGGATACCGCGGCAGGCAAACCGCATGTTCAGCCGTATATATAGCTTCCGGCGCATTCGACACCTGACACCGCGCATATTCATCGGCATATACGACAACCCAAGTTTTTGACCGTGGTAAGCGTGTCACATATTATCCGTATATACGACATCCCGCGTATTTTGAAAACGAGTGCGCCATGCGTCCCGGCGTCTGTATGGCGTCACGGATCACATCCGGCAGAAACGCTCCCCACTTCACCTCCATAAGAATCGGCGCATCTCCCGCGGGCACGGTAACCAAAGCCGCGTTTAAAAAGTCGGAGCTAAAAAGGCCGGTTCTAAGGCAGCTGTCAAACGTCACTCTCACGTCGCCCGCACGGCAGATAAAAGGTTCCCTGACATAGTCGACCACGGTCTTCGGCATGAGGCGCTCTGTTCTCATCTTGAAATACAGTTCCCGTATCAGCGGATCGGCGGCGCGCATCCATCCGATATCGCCTCCGATGATTCGCCGCGCCTCATCTTCCGTCACTGTCACGGATCTTTTTTGACTGATCCCGCACTGTTTGCTTTTCTTCTCGAGTCGCATGAAGCTCGTGTCACCGTCATAATATCGGATACGGAATTTCTCCCGCCTGTCAACTCCGTTTATCTTCTCCCGCAGCGCCTTATCTTTCGGCGTGTCAAAATACAGGCTTCGCACGCGATATTTTCCTTCGGTCGCGTGCGGGTCGTTCTCCATCAGATACCTGAGACGGCTCCTTAGGGCCACATGGTCGGCGGGAGAAATCTCTATCTTCCATTCATGACGAAAGTCCAACTTCTGTCACCTCCTTTCACGTCCGGCGGACCCCTCCCGATTCTTTTACTGTACCTTATCAGTTCCGGGCCGCGCGCCGAAAGTCCGCGGTAGAGCCTCACGGGCGCCTCAAACATCGTATATACTCAAAGGATAACGGCCGTTTGTGATTAAACTGTGTTTGATATGTGAAAAAATCTTAAATCGGCCTTATGCCAAGGTAGCCTTATAATCTCGCCCAAAAGCCGATTATCACCGAATTTTCTTGATATTTGAATGTGTTTATTTTATCATATGTAGCCGTGGGCGGAGTAAACCGCCCGGGAAAAATTTTACGGACAGTGCCGACGATTTAAGGCGGCGGAAAGCGGGGATTAAGATGAGTGGGAATTCTGAAAATCGGGAAAACACAGGTGAAGAATCGGAAAAAGCGGAGACCCTAAGTCGGGAATCGGAAAAGCAGGAAAACTTAAGCCCGGGAGCGGAAAAGCGGGAAACCATGGCGGATTACGCGGATCATTTTGACGACGCGAATCCGTGGAACATCGTGAAAAAATACATGGCCGACGAGACGGTGCTGACTCTCAAGGTCGAGGGCGTCGTAAAAGGCGGCGTTATCGTCAAAGTGGAAGGAATACGCGGCTTCGTCCCCGCATCGCATCTGTCATTGTCCTATGTTAAAAATCTCGAGGATTTCCTTCTTAAAGACATCGAAGTTCAGGTCATCGAAGTAAATCAATCCGAGGGACGGCTCGTACTCTCCGCCCGCAAGGTGCTTAAAGAAAAGGAAAAGAAAGAAAAAGACGCCATGATCGAGCACGTGGCCGTAGGCTCAGTCCTTAAAGGCACCGTGGAAAGCGTGCAAAGTTACGGCGCGTTCGTGCGTCTTGAAAACGGCCTTTCCGGACTGATTCATATATCCCAGCTTTCAGATAAACGCGTTAAGTCCGTCGGTGAGGTACTGAAGGAAGGCGACGAAGTCGAAGTCAAGGTCATAGGCAAGAAGGACGGAAAGATAAGCCTCAGCCGCAAGGCCGCGCTTGCCGCTCCGAAAGAAGAAAAGCCGCCGAAGACGCAGCTTCCCCCGTCGGAAAAAATCGGCACGAACCTGGGAGAGCTGTTTCGCAAACTTAATCTGTGAAATGTCCCGCTTACCCGCGCGTAACGTCCGACGGCCTATGCCTTAAAAAGAGGCATAAGCCGTTTGTTTTTATTACTCCTTCCCGTCAAAGCAATAGGTGCACAGCCTGCACGGCTCGATCCCGATAGCCGCGATCAGATCATCCAGCCTGTTGTAGCGAAGCGATGTGAAATTCTGTCTCTTACATATCTCGCAGACCATGTTCCGATACCTGTCGCTGTCGGGATCCGTATACTCGCAAAGTTTATCCTCGTAGTCATCCCCCTCCAAATCCCTGATGACCCGTCTTGTTATAAGCTCCATGTCGGATTTCGAACGGGAAAAATTAAGATACCTGCAGCCGTATACGAGAGGGGGACTTGCGGGCCTTACGTGTACCTTACGCGCTCCGCTTTGATATAAAAACTCCGTGGTATCCCTAAGCTGTGTTCCGCGCACGATGGAATCGTCGATAAGGACCATGCTCTTGCCCTCTATAAGCGCCGAAACGGGTATTAGTTTCCTTCTTGCCACGAGCTCCCTTCTAGCCTGATTGGTCGGCATAAATGACCTCGCCCATGTGGGCGTGTATTTGATAAACGGTCTCATGTACGGCACGTGCGCCTCGTTCGCGTATCCGATGGCGTGAGCCACTCCCGAGTCAGGTACTCCCGCCACCAGATCAATATCCTCCGCGATTTCGCTATCTCTTTTCGCGAGCATCCTGCCGCACCTGTATCGCATCTGCTCGATATTCACCCCTTCGTAAGAGGCCGTCGGATATCCGTAGTAAACCCACAGAAACGAGCATATCCTCATCTTATCCTTAGGCGCGGATACCGTCACGACCTCTTCCGGCGTGATATAGACGATTTCCCCCGGTCCCAGCTGCTTATAATCCTCATACCCAAGGCTCTTAAAGGCGAAATCCTCGAAGGCCGCCGCGAATCCCGCGTCATTTTTACCGATGGCGACGGGCGTTCGCCCGCATATGTCTCTCGCCGCGTAAATTCCGCTCTCCGTAAGAATCAGCATCGACATCGAACCGTCTATGACATCATGGACATAGCGAATGCCGTCGGGGATGGAATCTTTCGTACAGATAAGCGACGCGACAAGCTCCGTGGCGTTTATCTGTCCGCCGCTCATCTCCTGGAAATGAGCGCTGCCGTTTTCGTAGATGATCTGAAGCAGCTTTCTGCCGTTATTTATCTTACCTACCGCGGTTATGGCAAACGTCCCCAGATGCGACTGTATGAGAAGCGGCTGAGGCTCATAATCGGAAATACAGCCGATTCCGAGATTTCCCCTCATTTCCGACATATCACGCTCGAATTTGGTGCGAAACGGCGAGTTTTCTATATTATGAATCGCTCTCACAAAGCCGTCTCTGCCGTGTACCGTCATTCCCCCGCGTCTCGTCCCGAGATGTGAGTGGTAATCCGTCCCGTAAAAAAGATCCTCCACGCAGTCTTCGCGGGATGCGACGCCGAAAAATCCGCCCATATTTTTCTTAAACCGTCGGTCCTAAATAAACCGACACTCCTTTCCGAATCCGCTTTTCCTTGCGCTTTTAAATCACAGCGAGGTCTTTCCCACCACGGGAAGCCTCCCTCCGAGCCTGCTGAATAACTCGTTGCTGATACTGCCTATACTGTCCGCGACGGCGGGGGCGCTTATCTTCCCTTCTCCTCCCACGAGCGTCGCGACGCTTCTTATCCCGACACCGTCTATATCCGTAACGTCGACTGCCAGCTGATCCATGCATATCCTTCCGACTATCGGGGCCGTCCTTCCCTCTATAATCACCGGGCTTTTGCCTCCCGAGAGAGCGCGCGGAAAACCGTCTCCGTATCCTACCGCCAGCAGGGCTATCCGGCTGTCCCTCTCCGCGACAAAAGTGCGGCCGTAACTTACGCTCTCTCCTTTTTTGACATCCTCGATGTGTATGACTCTCGCTTTTAAAGAGAGCGCCGGACGCAGGTCGATATCCGTCTCACACCTGTCATTCGGGGTCGAGAGTACGCCGTAGAGCGCGATTCCCATGCGGGCATAATCGCATTTGACATCGGGAAAATTAAGAAGCCCGAAGGTTCCCTGTATGTGAATCTTTGGGAGCGGTATGCCTTCTTTCTTAAGGTGCTCCGTCACGGCGAAGAATTTTTCTATCTGCCCTCTCGTGAAATCTATGTCCTCTTCTTTCTTACTGTCCGCGCAGCAAAGATGAGTGTACATCCCGCGCACCCTCAGATGCCTCATGGCGAATACTTCTTCTATGGCGTCAAAGTCATCCGCGGCGATTCCGATCCTGTGCATACCCGTATCTATCTTCAGATGTACGTCAAGATTCTTCTTTGTCTCATTAAGCTCCCTGGCATGACTTAGGCTCACGGCTGTCTGTGTGAGATGATATTTGACAAGCTCTCTTACCCTTATCGGATCCGTATATCCGAGAACCAAAATCATGCCTCGGATACCGCTTTTTCGAAGCTCAATGCCCTCATCCGCCGTCGCCACCGCGAAGGCGCCGACTCCGCTTCTTTCAAGCCGCGCAGCCGAAAGAGGCGCCCCGTGACCGTATGCCCTGTCCTTTACCACGGCCATGAGTTCGCAGCCTTTCGGCATGGCCTCCTGCAAAACCCGCGCGTTATGAGAAAGATTATCAAGGTCAACCTCTATCCACGAGCGGTAGGTATCTTTAGTCGGCTTAAGACCCTCGGACGCCGATGAACCCCGCATTTCTCCGGCAGATGTCTTCGCGTAAGGAGTGCTCCCCGCCTTTCTGCCGCGAATCCTCTC
>CAYLRF010000009.1:24725-27841 GCA_964385995.1 uncultured Faecalimonas sp. | reverse complement strand
CGGCAGATGTCTTCGCGTAAGGAGTGCTCCCCGCCTTTCTGCCGCGAATCCTCTCCCTTATCGCGCCGCCCGCAAGTCCCGCGATAAGAGAAATAGCGGCGACGGCGATAAAATGAATGAGACTGTTTTCTATAAGCAAATTTTCCGTGTTCGTCACATGCGCCGCGAACCTCACCGCGATGATAACCATGGGATGAATAAGATAGACGATAAGCGCCGCCGTCCTGATAAGTCTGAAGCGCCTTCCCCGAAAATACGTAAGCGCCGCGAAGAGGAAAAACATGACCGCCGGCAGCATGACATACATGCTGTCATGTCTTTGAACGCCGGCTTTGCGTAAGATAAGCGCCTCGAGGATCATAAGCCCCATGCAGAGGATAAATCCCGCCGCGAGGAAAAGGGGCTCCCCGCGCCTTCCTGAAGGGCCATCTTTCGCAAGCCAAGCCCTTATTCTCATTCTTTCCCGTATCTCGGCGATACAGGCGCCCGTCACGAAGAATATCGGCGCGTAAAAAATACCGTTTCGCGTATAATCCGTCACGTAAAAAATCTGCCTGTAAAATGCCCGAAGCCACGGTATTTTTTCGATAATGCCATAGTAGCTGTCGCCGAAAAGTCCGAAGACGTACAAAATCCCCGCCGCGATCAAGGCTCCTTTAAAGGCGAACTTTTTAATAAGAAAAAAGGAAATCGCCGCCCCTAAAGCCGCGGCGGGAAGGTACCACAGATGATAAAACGTGCCGTCGAATATGATGTCTTTCAAAATGAGCGGAAGTTTATTATTCTCCTGAAAATATCCCGAATAGATGTTCACGGGAAGATAGATAAGAGCGGAAATACCGTAGATGATGAGCGTCTCTTTTATGAAAGCTTTAAGTTTCCTGCCGTCATTTTCATAGCGGGAAAGAGTGAAAAATCCCGACGTCATGAAAAAAAACGGCACCGCGACTCTGGATATCACTCTCGTGAGGACAAAATCCGCAGCCTCACTGATGTCAAGAAGCGGCGACGTATGTATGGTAACCACAAGTATCGCGGCGATCAGCCTGAAGCAGTCGACAGCGGGGTAATCTTTTTTTTCTGTCATCGAAATCCCGGCAGACGGACACGGCATTTACCGGCCGAATGAAAACGCCGACCTCCCTTCCTCCACTTTTTTCCCGTTACAATTCACAGCCTGACACGTCTCATTTTCAAAACCCGCTGCTACGCGGCTTTAGCACCCCGCTTTGCGGTGTACGTTTTGCTCATGTAGGTGAATTCCTGCTTCGCAGTCGGATTTTTGGCAGATGCTTAGACTTCTTATGTGCAAACACAACGAATCCTAAGTCTCTGTCCGAATCGAATGTGTAAATATTTGCTATTTCTCATATTGACGCGGTCAAAGGAACCCTCCGCTCTCACCGACACGCCGACATGGCGCAGATCAATGGTTTTTTCCCTTGATCGCAAAATGATCGCATAAGTTTCGCAAAACCCGAATATCCGCGTGATTACGGCGCGTCAGGCTGTGCAACATTCGATTATTTTATCCAAAAGTGCCGAGAACGACAGTCCTATCGCCTTCATCATGCTCGGGTATCGGCTGTGCGCCGTAAATCCCGGTATGGTATTTACCTCATTAAACACTATCCTGCCTTCGGGCGTGAGAAACATGTCCACACGAGCGAAGCCCGAACATCCGAGACATTTATATATCGTCTTCGCCGTCTCACACAGCTGCCTTTCCTTCTCCTCGGAAATCCGGGCGGGTACGTGTATCTTCGACGTCTTAAGCGTATATTTCTCCTCGAAATCAAACATCCCGCCGGATAATTCTATCTCGTCGGCTCTGCCTACCGTGAGCTCATCCGTACCGAGTACTGCGCATCCCACCTCGCAGCCCGGCACGGCCTCCTCAATAACAACCTCGTAATCATGCTTAAAAGCCTCGCTGACAGCCTCAGAAAGCCTCGCGGGATCCGTAACCCTGCTTATGCCGAATGATGATCCCGAGCGCACCGGCTTTACGAAAACCGGGAACGCCATATCCATGCCGGAAATTTTTTCCTCCATGTCATACCTGTTAAAAACTACGGATCTCGGGACGTCTATGCCGCAGAGACTTACCAATTTGTGTGATCTGTCCTTATCCATGCAAAGGGCCGACGAAAGCGAGCCCGATCCGATGACGGGTATGCCCGCGAGCTCAAACATCCCCTGTACGGTGCCGTCCTCTCCGTTTTTGCCGTGTAATACCGGAAACACGAAATCCACGGGTATGATTCCGACCCCGCCCGAACCGCTCCCGTTCGATGTCATAGGCAAAAAACCTTTTTCCCCCCGGCTTACCGATACGGTGACGGGCGTAAGGCAGTCCTTATCGTCCATCCATGTGTTATCTTTTATCTTCCGGTACGGGCCGTCAAATAGGTACCAATTGCCGTCTCTGGTGATCCCGACGGCCATTACGTCGTACTTTTTCGGATCCAGATTCGTAAATACGGCATATGACGACTCCAGCGATATCTCGTATTCCGTGGAATCTCCGCCGAAGATTACGGCTATCTTTGTTCGCTTCATTATAATTCTCCGTAACTGTGCCTAATGTTATACGCCTTATCCTTTATATCAGTCCTGTTCAGTCCTGCCCGGCGTGCGCCATCCACGGGATTTAAGCCCGGACAGACTTATTTTGCGGCGCTTCTATTCGACGCTGCTATCCGACGCTGCTATTCGTCGCTGCTATACGACGCTGCCATTCGGAGCTGTTTTTCGGCGCTGTTATCCGACGCTCTTCTTCCGATCCGGCGACTCTTACCCGCGATGCGTCGGTTTAGCGCATCCTCGCCGCCGCGACTTCCTAATTATAATTTAAATACCGAAAAAAGCAACCTTGACGATTCGGCGCGGCGGCGTCCGCCAACGCTTACGGCAGGTTTTCGGCAGATATATAAACCGATCAAGCCGCGCGTGTTTCTGTGCATCCTACGCTGTGTACACCGTTGATTACGCGTGAGGGTGCCATCCCGCGTGGAAACGCTTGGGCGCCGACCGACCTTCACGAGTTCGTGCGTGGGCGTAAGGCGCAAACGCTCTTATCGCGCCTTATCGCCCACGCAAACAGAACCGAAGTG
>CAYLRF010000009.1:23153-24625 GCA_964385995.1 uncultured Faecalimonas sp. | reverse complement strand
CTTAGTGGGATGGCACCTCACGCGTAACACGTTTCGTTAATCGCGCGTGAACTCACCTCCCCGCGCGGAAACGCTTGGGCGCCGACCGACCTTCACGAGTTCGTGCGTGGGCATAAGGCGCAAACGCTCTTATCGCGCCTTATCGCCCACGCAAACAGAACCGAAGTGAAGGGAGGGTAGGCGCCCCGCGTTTCTTAGTGGGATGGCACCTCACGCGTAACACGTTTCGTTAATCGCGCGTGACCTCACCTTCCCGCGTGGAAACGCTTGGGCGCCTACCGACCTTCACGAGTTCGCGCGTGGGCATAAGGCGCGGCAAAAAACACTTGAATATCTCCCGTGTTTGAGCTACACTCGGGTTGAAAGAGGCGTCCGCTGAGAAGACGGAGCAACTCTACATCGGCCCGCGAAAGATAATTGCCCGCAAATATCAGGTGACGGCAGATAAAATTCGAAATAAGAAAGCAGGTGTCACGTGAGAGTCACTACGGACGGCGTGTTTAAGATCGCCATCGAGGAGACGGGTACAAAAGAAGCCGAATGGCCGTTTTATGCCACAAAGATCATAAGCTGCGGCTATCTGGAACTTTTGCACTCAGCCGTCACGTGCACCATGCCGTGGCAACAAATTTCGCCCCGTGATGAAGAACGGCGGCATTTCGAACTTGCCTGCAAAGTTGCCGCGACGGAGTCAAATCTGGATCCCTACGGAGAATATCTCGTCAAATCCCCGGCCTCCGACAGCATGGACGCGAGCGAAAAAAGCGCCGGGGCTTACTGCGTCGGTCTAATACTCACCAAACTTCTGGCCGCGAGGGAGTTCGGCGCGGATTACTTCCTTCCGGCATCGCTTCTGACATCGCGTAACCTCGACGAAAGTCACATGACAGGCGCCCGCAAATGGCCTTCATGCGTCGGATGGAAGCGGGACGCGGGCTGGAGCGTATGGGAACCCGTAGGCAGAAGAGATCGGGCGCCGAAAGCGCTTGACGACGCGTTTAACAGGGTCCTTGCCGTAAAGACTGTAAACGGCTCGGCTCCGCTGTACGCGGCTGCCTGCATGACGTATTTCGATACGAAGTCGGGAGAGCTTCAGGGGATCGTGCGCAACGCTCCCTTAGGCAAAAAAGCCGACATAACCGTAAGCCTTGACAGCCTCCTTGAGCTTTATTACAGACCCGTATGCGAACTCTTCGACGAAGCGTTAAAACGGCGCCCCTTCGATGACTTTCTGGATTACAGAGAAGGATTCATGGAGATAGACATCGACATCTTTAAGGGCCGAAGCGTAAAGCTGGGCGTCCCGAAGGATATCCTCGGTTATTTTAAATATCACGATAACCGGGACAAATCGGGCCTGAAGATAAGTTCGGTCGTCTCCTCGCTTTCGCGTCTCGTGCCAAAGCGCGTGACGGAGCCCGGCTTTTACATGGGAAGCGACGGCGTTTACGTCCGTCTGCCTTAGCGATATC
>CAYLRF010000009.1:11309-23053 GCA_964385995.1 uncultured Faecalimonas sp. | reverse complement strand
CCTTAACCCGCGGCATTCATTCCGGTGTGGCCGGTGAGGCAAATGATTCGTTTGTCCGCCCGAATATGAGGATGAAGTAAGGCAGCCCCCGCAGAGCCTGTTGCACCAAATGAAAGGATACACCCATGAACGTGACGAACCTTATGAAAATTCAATCAATGTGGAAGGGTTTTTCTTCCCGGCATCCGAAATTCGCGATGTTTCTTAAAAACGCCGGTGAAAACGGCGTCACTGAAGACACCGTCATAGACATACAGATTCATTATCCCGACGGGAAAAATCTCATGACAAACATAAAAGTTTCGCGGGAAGATTTGGCTCTTATCGACACCATCCGAAGCGCGAAGTAGCTTAAGCGTCATCCGCGCCGATCAGCCGCATCTTTCCCGGTATTTTCTTTCTTCCCGGTGTCTATGGAATTGCCGAAGACCACGAATCTGTCGTAGAGATATTCCAATACGAAATTAAGCAGCATGTTAAGCGCGGTCACCAAATATTCATTCCAATGAAGCGTCTCTGTGAGGTAGTCGCCTCCGACGGTCGTGACGGGAGTAAATATCAGATAGAAGGCGGCGACTTTTAACATCGCCACCGGCACATTGGCGGCCGAATGGAAAGTGAATTTCCTGTTAAACGTGAAATTCCAGAGGACGGAAAGGACGAGCGCGATAAGATAACACGCCCAGTATTTTAACGGGGTAAACTCTTCCAAAATCGTGAAGGAAACGGCCTCGACTATCCCGGCGCTGATCGAAAATAACAGAAACTTCACACCCATCAGAAGTTCCTTGACACTCTTCTTCTTCATTTTTTACTCTTCCCCGACGCGTTTTAGCGCGTCATCAAGGTAGATTTCCCGACACTCCCCGACATGTCGCCGGCTTATTTTTTCCTTACCTAAAGCTGTCGCCGCCGCGTGGGACTGACAGATAACTTAAACACCGCGATATACGGATCCGGCGCTTTATTCGTTGATATTCCAATATTTTTTAACCTTGAGCCTGTTGACCGCGCGTGCCATCTGCGCCTGCGCGGCGTAATAATCGCGCATACTTTTTTTCTGCAGGATGGCTTCCTTCGCGGCCGCGGCGGATCTTTTGGCGCGATTGACGTCGATCTCCTCCGGTTTTTCCGCCGAATCAACCAGGATAAGCGCCTCATTACTTTCGACTTTTACTATCCCCTCGGATACTGCGGCTACCCTCGCCGAGCCGTCGGGAAGAGTAAATTTCATCATCCCCGGGACGATGGCCGATATCATGTTCCTGTGATTTGCCTGAATGCCGTACTGCCCCTGCGTGGTGGGTATGATAAGCGAGACACATTCTCCCTCATAAAACGTATTCTCGGCCGAGAGCACCGTAAGCTTAAAATTATTCATCTTCCACGCGCCTTTTGCCCGAAAACGGCCTTTCGCGAAAAATCACGCCGCAGCCGGCGTTTACTCCTGACCTTTAAGCGTTTCGGCCTTCGCCTTCACGTCGTCTATCGTGCCGACATTGTAGAAGGCAGCCTCCGGATAGTCGTCCATCTCTCCTTCGACTATGGCCTTAAAGCCCCTTACCGTCTCCTTAAGCGGCACATAAATGCCGGGGACACCCGTGAATTTCTCCGCCACGCTCATGGGCTGAGCGAGGAACCTTTGAATCCTTCTCGCTCTGCCCACCACGAGCTTATCCTCGTCGCTTAACTCATCCATTCCGAGGATGGCTATGATGTCCTGCAGTTCCCTGTAATTTTGCAGGATCTCCTGCACCTTCCTCGCGATCCCGTAATGTTCGCTTCCCACCACGCTCTCTTCCAATATCCTTGATGACGACTCAAGAGGATCAACCGCGGGGTAAATGCCCTGCTCCGCCGTTTTTCTGCTCAGCACCGTTACGGCGTCGAGATGTGAAAACGTGGTCGCGGGCGCCGGATCCGTAAGATCGTCCGCCGGCACGTATATGGCCTGAACAGAAGTTATGGAGCCGTTCTTGGTGGACGTGATCCTCTCCTGCAAAGCTCCCATTTCCTCGGCCAGCGTCGGCTGATATCCCACCGCCGACGGAAGACGCCCGAGAAGCGTCGAGACCTCGCTTCCCGCCTGAATGAAGCGGAAGATATTATCGATAAAAAGCAGCACATCCTTATTCTCGCGATCGCGGAAATACTCCGCCATGGTAAGCCCCGTAAGCCCCACTCTCATACGCACGCCGGGCGATTCGTTCATCTGCCCGAATATGAGCGCGGTCTTACCCAGGACGCCGCTTTCCCTCATCTCATTCCACAGGTCGTTACCCTCCCTGGAACGCTCTCCCACACCCGTGAAGATCGAGTAACCGCCGTGCTCTGTCGCCACATTGTGGATCATTTCCTGTATGAGGACTGTCTTGCCTACGCCGGCGCCTCCGAAAAGGCCTATCTTCCCGCCCTTGGGATACGGCTCTAAAAGGTCGATGACCTTTATGCCGGTCTCCAGTATGTTTACGGTCGGGCTTTGCTCGTCAAATGCGGGGGCTTCCCTGTGAATGGGCCAGCGTTTCACATCCCCGCAAAGCTCGCCCTTCCCGTCTATCGGCTCTCCCAGAACATTAAACATCCTCCCGAGCGTCGCCTCGCCGACGGGAACCGTAATGCTCTCCCCCGTCGCCGTAACCTGCATTCCCCGATACAGACCTTCGCTCGCCGACAGCATGATGCATCGGACAAGGCCGTCTCCGATGTGCTGACTCACTTCCATGACACGGCATTTACCGCCCACCGTGACCCGCAAAGCTTCCTTTATCCTCGGCAGCTTACCCTTTTCAAATGCCACGTCGATGACAGAACCCGATACCTGAACTATCTTCCCGGTTGTCATGCACCGGCACCTCCCGTTTGAAATAATTACCCGCGATTTTCGATTTATCGGACAGTCCCGTGCGCGAAGGAGGATCTCCGCCTTAAGCTTCTCGCGCCCGAAGAGACCTCGGTAATCTCCTGAGTTATCTCACTCTGCCTGATGTGGTTATACTGAACCGAAAGCTCGTCCATCAGCTCCTCGGCGTTGCCGTTTGCCAGATCCATCGCGCTCATTCTGGCGCTCTGCTCACTGCAGAAACTGCTTATAAGAGCGCTGTATATATATCCCGTCACATAGCTCGGGACTATGCTGTCAAGTACTTTTTCCAGAGAAGGAATGAACTCAAACGGCGTCCTTACGGCCTTCTCATGCGAATCCGGCACGATAAACTGCGCCCTGTGAAAAGGAAGCAGTCTCGTGCTTTTTACCTGCGTATCCGCCGCGCCGCGCATATCGGTATAAATGACGAAAATCTTCGACAGCTTGCCGGCGTCGAAGAGATCCAGTATGAACGACTCTATCTCCCTCGCCCTGTGAACGGTTGGATTTTGAGCGGTATAGAGAAAACTTTTCTCTATCGGTATGCCGTGCGCCTTAAAATAATGCCTTCCGTATTCTCCGACCACGAAAAGTTTCGGATCGTCGTGAGTTTGCATAAGACGCGTGGCTTCTTTTAGGACATTTTGATTGTACGTTCCCGCGAGTCCCTTATCGGCCGTAATTACCAGATAACCGTAGGAGCCCCCGAGATCGTGTTCGCCGCTCATCGGATAAAAATATCTGCTCTCCACAGTCGCGGATGTGCGGAAAACACGTTTTATCTCAGCCTGCAGCGCGTCAAAATAAGGCCGCGTCGAATCCAACTCGGCCTTGGCCTTGCGAAGTTTCGTCGAAGCGATAAGGTACATCGCGTTCGTTATTTTCCGCGTGTCCCTTATGCCGGCGAGGTGATTTTTTATGTCTTTTTTCGACGCCATACGGATTTAACGCTCCTTAATGAAAGAGGCGGCGACTTCTTTTATCCGAGCCTCATCCTCATCGCTAAGTTCGCCCGTCGTCTCTATCCTGTCCATAAGATCGGGGCACTGCTCCCCGAAATGCGTAAGAAGATCCAATGCGGTGCGCGTTATCTCTCCCGTATCGACGTCCTGAAACAGGTGGTTTAAGGCCGTAACGAGGATTATGACCTGCTCGCTTTGTCTGTACGGTCTGAACCTTGGCTGGCGCAGCACCCGCATAAGCCCCTGTCCGTACGCGAGCCGTCTTTTCGTCGACTCGTCAAGGTCGCTTTCAAACTGGGTAAATACTTCCATCTCACGGTACTGCGCGAGATCCAGACGTATGGTCTTCGCGGCCCTTTTCATGGCTTTTGTCTGCGCGTCCGTACCGACCCGCGAAACGGAAAGGCCTACGTTTACCGCGGGACGCTGACCCGCGAAAAAGAGGCCGCTCTCGAGAAATATCTGACCGTCCGTAATGGATATGATGTTCGTGGGGATATAAGCCGACACGTCACCCGCCTGTGTCTCCACTATGGGAAGGGCCGTCATGCTGCCCCCTCCTTTTTCGTCGGATAAATGAGCCGAGCGCTCCAGAAGTCTTGAGTGAAGGTAAAACACATCCCCGGGATACGCTTCCCTCCCCGGCGCCCTCTCCAGAAGGAGACTCAGCGACCTGTAGGCTATGGCGTGCTTTGACAGATCGTCGTAGACTATCAGCACGTCCCTGCCCTTTTCCATGAAATACTCGCCTATGGCGCAGCCCGCGTAGGGAGCTATATACTGCATGGGCGCCGACTCGCTCGCCGAAGCGTTTACCACGACGGTGTAATCGGCTGCGCCGTGACTTTGAAGATCCTGAACCAGACGCGCGACCGAGCTTGCCTTCTGCCCTATCGCCACGTAGACGCAGACGACGTCCTTGTCCTTTTGATTTATTATGGTATCAAGAGCGACCGACGTCTTCCCCGTCTGACGATCTCCTATGATGAGCTCCCTCTGACCTCTTCCGATGGGAAACATCGAGTCGATGGCAAGTATCCCCGTCTCGAGCGGAGCGCTTACCGGCTGTCTGTCGATAATACCGGGAGCCGGATTTTCCACGGGACGGTAACTCTCCGTGAAAATGTCCCCCTTCTCGTCTATCGGTTTCCCGAGCGCGTTCACCACTCTTCCCAAAAGTCCCTCGCCGACTCCGATACCGGCGGTCTTTCCGGTCCTTCTTACGGTGCTTCCCGCCATGACCTCCCCGTCGTCGCCGAAGAGAATGCAGCCGATCTCATCTCTTCGCAGATCCTGAGCCATACCCCTTAAGCCCGAGGAAAAAAGAAGTATCTCGCCGTAGGTTACGTTTTCAAGTCCCGATACCGACGCTATGCCGTCGCCTACGGTTATCACCACGCCTTCCTCGTGAGCCAAAGCTTTCGGTGTCCAGCGCTCGGCGGCGTCCTTAAGAAGCGGTATGATATCGTCATTGCTTCCGATAACCCTTGAGATATCCTCTTTAAACTGCTGATAAAGTCCCGCGGCGCTCCAATCGTAGACCTCGGATCCCACCTTCAGCTTGAAAGTCCCGGCGGGCATATCCGTCTCCTGCCATTTAAACTCCGTATCCTCGCCGTATTTGTCAAAGAGAAACTCCTTAAATCTCTCTTCCTGATCGGCGTTCGGAGCCTCATTGGAGTAGAGAATCGCCGTCTTACTCATCTTCCTCGCTCCTTTGGGCAGCCTTAAGAAATTCCTCGAAGGCCTCGGGCGTTGATGATTTCGCCACGAATTTCTCGGCGGCGATTGTCACCATATGTCCTATCTCTTTGTGAGCCTGCCTCAGCATTTTCGCGCGGTCATACTCTATGTCCTTATGCGCTTCGTCTACGATCTTCTTCGCCTCAGCCTCGGCCGCTTTTATCTTCGCGGCTCCCGCCTCTTCAATCTGCGCCGAGGCAGCCTGACGCATATCGCTAAGCTCGCTTTCGACATTCTCAAGTTTTCCCGTGTACTCCTCTCTGGCCTTCTTTGCTTCTTCCAAATTCGCCTTAGCCTCTTCATCCATCTTCGCGTAATAATCCCGGCGTTTATCCATAAAATTCTTAACCGGCTTATACAGCAGAAAATACAAAACGGCAAAGAGAACCACAAAATTCAGTAAGTGAAGAAGTATCTGCTGAAAATCAATATTTAACGGCATAAACGCACACCTGCCTTTTCCGGAATACGGGAAGTGAGAATACGTGTCAGGTAATCGTCGGCACTTGTATTGTCACGTAATCTTTGGCACTTATCCTGTTTCTTTTGCAATGATGTCGGGCCGGAAAGTGATATTACGGTTGTTTGGCGCTACGCGCTCCCCGCATACCCGTTGAAAACCTGCCTTTACAACACGAATATTATCAATATCGCGACCACCAGAGCGTAAATGATGGCTGTCTCTATAAATACCAGTCCGAGCATGAGGGCGGTTCTTATCTTGCTCTCCGCTTCGGGCTGTCTGGAGATGCTGTCCACGGATTTGGATATGGCCCAGCCCATGGCGATGGCGCCCGCCGCGGCTACCACCGCGATACACAGCGCCGCTGTCATGGCCTTGCTGCTTTTCTCGGACGTAAGATTCTGCCCCGTCCCGGCGCTGCTTCCCCTATCCTCCGCGCCGACATCGGTCACGTTATCAGCCGTCCCTGCCTCCGGTGCAGTTTCAATCTGCGTATAAGCGGATGCAGCCGTCTCGCGTGACTGTGACCCCGCTTCCTGCGCGAATGCGGGAAAAGTAACCAGGCACGTCACAAGCGCCACTGTAATTAAAGCCGCAAATTTCTTAAAAGCCTTCTTTCTTCTCATGACAGGTCCTCCCATACTTGAAATATTTAAAATCCGCCGATACATTTCCTACCCAAATTGCAATAATAAGCTAAACACTTTTGTTGACTGAACCCGCATTGCAATAATAAATTAAGCACTTTTGTTGACTGAACATTGAAAGTTGAATAATCCACATTCAGACCGGATGAAAACCGTGGGCTTAGATAGCAAGTGTTTTTCACCGATTTTCACGGTCACGCGGCCTCTTTCGCCCTTGCGGCATGACGCGTCATCTTCTTTATCTTCGCGGGCTTTTCGGATTTTTCCGGCTTTTCCGACACTTCACCGTAAAACAGCGCGGTAAGCATCGTAAGCACGTACGCCTGAATGATCGCATGAAGCGCGGTAAATATTACCCCCACCAGTATGGGCACGCCGTAGCTTAAATAAACAGTGTAATAAACAAGCTCCGTGACCAACGCGCCGCTTAAGAGCGCCCCGAAGAGACGAAAGCTCATCGACACGGGGAGTGAAAATTCCTTAAGTGTCTTTCCGATCCCCTTTACGCCGTTTGACGCGATCCCTCCGGAGAGTATGACAATGTATGAGAGACACCCCAGCATTATCGCGCCGTTTATATCCGCGAGGGGTGCGGGAAGCGATATCGATCTGCCGTCCGTCGTCACGGCCTGCATGCCGAAAAGCTCGAAAAGAGTGCTTATAAAGATATACGCGCCCGCCGTGAAGACATATCCTCCGAGGAAGCGGTTGCGTTTGGGACTGTTTGATTTGGCGAGTCCGTCGAAATATCCGACTGCGGTCTCCAAAACGATCTGGAATTTACCCGGCACCATCGTAAAACGCGGTATGACAAATATCCTCACGATAAGGGCAAACACCAGCACGATACCTGTCACCGCGAGCGCGGATATAAGTCCCGGATTCACATCGATAATACCGAAGAGGCTCACGCGATTGGACTCATGAAGGACGGCGTCTCTCATGACTTCGCCTATCGGCTCTTTTTTCGCGGGAGATTTTACCGTCAGGGTGCCGACAAACAGCGCCGCGAACAGAACGGCAAATATGACGATCGCTTTTATCCTCTTCTTTTTATCCATGATGTACTCCTATAGACGGTCAACATAAAAGCACCAACTCATAAGAGCCGGTGCCTTAAATGAGAGCACGAGACGGGATTCGAACCCGCGGTCTTCGCCATGGCAAGGCGACACTCTACCACTGAGCCACTCGTGCGTATTCCTCCTCGCGAACAAGGCGAATTATAATCTTTGCCGATATGTTTGTCAAATGGTTTTTTCGCTTTATTTTTGGCTCTGTTTATGATATGCTGTTTACCGTCTTTCGGGCGCGTGACACGATTTTCTGAGGCGCGATATGCCCTTCCTTGTGTTATTTCCGGAGCCGGCGCGGGCTTATCCGACGTATTATAGGCATAAGGAACCGTATTTTCGCGAAGCCGTACTCACGCCAGCGCGCAAACTGAAGAGGTGACATAAGCTGAAGTAAATAGTGAGGGGTCTGCGCACGTCCGCGCACGAAAACTTAAGACTTACGGTATCACGGTATCTTATGAGCGGAACGAGAGGAGAATGCGATGTACGATTTTAAGGAAATAGAAGCTATCGATCCCGAGGTGGCGGGCGCCATTGAAGGCGAGATTAAGAGGCAAAATTCTCACATAGAACTTATAGCCTCCGAAAACTGGGTAAGCCACGCGGTCATGGCGGCGGTGGGAAGTCCCCTCACGAATAAGTACGCCGAAGGATATCCCGGCAGGAGATACTACGGCGGCTGCGACTGTGTTGATATAGTGGAAAATCTTGCCAGGGAGCGCACCAAACAGCTGTTTGGCTGTGACTATGCGAACGTGCAGCCGCACTCCGGGGCTCAGGCGAACATGGCAGTCTTTTTCGCCATGTTAAATCCCGGCGACACCGTGATGGGCATGAGTCTTGATCAGGGCGGGCATTTGACGCACGGCTCACCGGTCAATATGTCGGGCAAATATTTCCGCGTCGTATCCTACGGCGTGGACGAAAACGGCTTTATAGACTATGATGAAGCCCGCAGGATCGCCCTTCGCGAAAAACCGAAACTTATCATCACAGGGGCGAGCGCGTACTGCAGAACCATAGATTTTAAGAAATTTAAGGAGATCGCAGATGAGGTCGGGGCTTATCTGATGGCGGACATCGCCCATATAGCGGGTCTTGTCGCCACCGGTCTTCACCCCTCGCCCATTCCGTACGCGGACGTGGTGACGACTACCACTCACAAGACGTTAAGAGGCCCCAGAGGCGGCATAATCATGTGCAATAAGGAGGCCGCCGAGAAATTTAACTTTGATAAGGCGGTATTCCCCGGTATTCAGGGCGGCCCGCTGATGCACGTTATCGCCGGCAAGGCAGTGGCTCTGGCCGAAGCGCTTCGCCCGGAATTTAAGACTTATCAGGAGCAGATATTAAAGAACGCCGCTGCGCTTTGTGACGGCCTCATAAAGCGCGGGGTTAAGATCGTGTCGGGAGGCACCGACAATCACCTTATGCTTGTGAATTTGAGCGACACTGACTTAAGCGGCAAGGAACTTGAGAAACGTCTCGATACCGCGAATATCACCTGCAATAAAAATACGATACCGAACGATCCCCGCTCGCCTTTTGTGACAAGCGGCGTAAGGCTGGGCACACCCGCGGTTACCACGAGAGGCATGGTTGAGTCCGACATGGACGACATAGCCGAAGCGATAAGCCTCGTGATAAAAGATGAGGCGAATATCGACGCCGCCAAAGCCATCGCGAAAAGGCTCACGGAGAAATATCCGCTGAAGTGATATTTAATGCGTAAACCACAACTGTACATTCGCCGAAAATATAAAGTAAAGCGGGAACGAACCGTATCTTAAAAGTCCGTTCCCGCTTTTTATTTTACCCGATTATATATTTGCGATTATACATTTACCCGATTGCCGGACGATGAGGACGACCTTGCCCCGCGTTAAAGCCGGATCCCTTAATGGCCTATGATCGCGTCCCGGCGGACGGCAAAGTACTCCTCCGCCGCCTCTTTTCCCAGATCGCAGTGATCGCGTCCCGGCACTGTCCTGAGTGAGATATCGTATCCGGCCTCGCGCATTTTTTCAGTGAAGCTGTGTCCGTGTATCTCATAATTCACCAGCTTGTCGGCGTCGCAGTGAAAGATACGGTAAGGGATCTTCGGCATATCCGCGATACGGTGTATCGGCGACAATGCCTTAAGCGCCGCGTCAAATCCGCCCGCCATATGAAATACGGCGCTGTAAATCGTCCGCGGAAGATCGGGCCGCTCCCCGTAATGATAGACCATGTCACAAACCGGGCAATTCGACGCGACCATGACGATTCCCTCGCGGTGCCGTGACCCGAGCGGGAAAATAAGCGACTGCTGGCCTCCCATACTTCCGCCCGATGAAACTATGGGCGTATCGGAAGAAAGTGAGAGTTTATCAAACAACGCGTCCAATATTTCGTCAGTAAAAGCGACGGCGTCGGGATTCATCCATGCCCACGGATTCGTGTAAGGGTGAAGAAACACTATGCCTTCCTTCGCGTACCGTATGCCGTCTTTCGTATCATGATTATGGATATCGTGGCAGTCCAGCCCGTAAAAATCAAGGATCACCCCGCGAGCGGGCCCTTCCAATATCTCATCGTTGCTGTAGGCGAAACTTCTGAGATTCTTCGCGTTAATCACACTCATTCTTCCCTCTTTCCCGACGCGCTTTATCACGTCATTTACTCCGCGGCGTTATTTAGGACGGATCTGCCGCTCAGCGTCACCTCGTATGTCTTTTTGGCGTACTCGCCTTTACTGTTTTTAACCATCACGACGACATTCACTTTCTCGCCCTTTTTATAGTACTCGAGAAGTCCCGTGAGACCGTTCGTGGATTTCACGCTGTTTCCGTCAAACTCGACTATTATGGCGCCCTTCGGGATGCCGGCTTTCTCGGCCGCGCCGCCCTTTAAGATCTCTCTTATGTAAACTCCCTCCGGCATATCGTATACGGAAGATCCGGAATCATCCACGTCGACGCATGAGATGCCGAGTGAGCCTCTGTTCGCCTCATCTATCTTAGGCCTTGCCTGTCTGTTCATGAACTCGTCTATCAGACTCTTCACGTCGGAAATGGGTATGGCGTATCCCATGCTTTCCACGGTGTCCCCGCTAAGCTTAATGGAGTTAATCCCTATCACTTCGCCGCTTCCGTTTACCAGCGCTCCGCCGCTGTTGCCCTTGTTTATGGCAGCGTCCGTCTGAATAAGCGCCGAATCATATCCCGATATGGTTCTTCCCACCGCGCTTATGATACCCTGCGTCACCGACTGCCCGTAACCTAACGCGTTTCCGATGGCTATGGCTCTGTCTCCGACCGCCAGCTTGTTTGAATCGCCGAGCGTCGCGATCTTTATCTTTTGCATGGTTTCCGAACCGATCTTGTCTGACTGCACCGCGATGACCGCGATGTCGCGATCCGCGTCGGTTCCCTTAACGTACGCCTCGGCGGTGCTCTCGTCGGTAAAAGTTACCGTCAGGGATTTGTTGTCTTCCACCACGTGATTATTCGTGACAATCAAAAGCTCCGTGTCGTTTTGGCCGACTATGATACCCGAGCCGCTGCTCTCGTATTCCTGCACCGAGTTATGACCGAAGAAGAAATCCTGCACTTCCTGCACGCTTAAATTCGTGATGGAAACCACGGACGGCATCACATTCGCGGCTATCTCGGCGGTATCTCCCGATTCCTTATTGCCGTCGGAGGAATACACCACGGTGGGCGACAATGCCTGCGTATTCGAGTTTGAGCCGCCCTTTACCTTACCTATGATGCCTGCTCCAGCGAAAAATACCGCGCAGGCGACCACTCCTCCCACGGCGCCGAACGCCGTCGCCGACAGTAAAAGCTTCGCCCATTTCGGCATCGGCGCGTGTTTTTTCTTACGTTTCGCCTTCTTGACCTTCTTCGCGTTTTTCGGATTAACAGGCGGCACATCGCCGTACTCATAGGTTCCGCCGCTCGCGTAAGTACTTCCGCCCGAATACGTGCCTGACGCGCCGGTGCCCGC
>CAYLRF010000009.1:7782-11209 GCA_964385995.1 uncultured Faecalimonas sp. | reverse complement strand
GCTCCATAACTTCCCGAGCCGTATCCCGCTCCCGTCGCGCCTGCGCCCGCGTTATATGTCGTACCGGACGCATTTGCACCCGCGGCATATCCCGTGCCTGTTCCGTAACCGGCCGCGCCGTATCCTGCTCCCGTCGCGCTACCGCCCGCGTTATACGCCGTGCCCGACGCATTTGCACCCGCGTTATACGTCGTGCCCGACGCGTTTGCACCCGCGCCGTAACCCGTATCCGTGTCTGCCCCGTTCGCCGAAGACGCAAAATCCGCCGTTAAATCCGGATTTGTGTCCCCTGATTCTTCCCGCGGGTAATTGACAGTGTCACTTTCGGGATTTGCGCCTTTTGTACCGTTAATGTCTCCGTTTTCGAAGATGTTGTTGTTTTCCGACTCTGACATGATAAGGTCTCCTTTCCCGGACTTAAACATCCGTTTGCCAACGCTGCCGTCTCTCGCATCTTAAGACCCGCAGATTAACGTCCGCTTCTTAAGATGTTTAAATGGTACCGCGAAATTATGACCAAACTGTGTACTCTTTATGATTAAAGTTCAAACTTTCATCGGATCAGCGTGGCAGAGCGTTTGAAAAACTCATTTATGCCGTCGCGGTATGCCTTCAGTCCAGCCTTATCTCGTTCGGATTAAAGTCCTCACCGTTTCGCTCATCCTGCCGCGAAGCGTCGGAGCGAACCTCCACTTCCAATTCCTTTAGCCCCTCATCCGCGTTTTCGAAAGGACGCGCTTTTGCCTCGTCTTCACGGAAGGAGCCTTTAGTATCGGCGCTTTCACCGGCATCCGATGCTTTTTCGATATCCCGCGGGGTGTCAGCGAAACCTTGGGAGGCGTGATCCGCGTTTGCCGACTCATCAGACCCGTCATTTGAGGCGACGTCCTCTTCGGCCATGATGTCGTCGATATCCAGATTCACAAGCTCCAGATCGCCGTAACCGTCATCATCTTCACTCTCATCAGAGACATCTTCCTCTTCATCCGAATCAATAAGATCTAGATCGGCTTTACGCTTCTTATCACCGTCGTCATCGAAAAGATCTATGCCCACCTCGTCGTATATCTCGTCCAGTTCGGCGTTCCTGTTGTGAAGTTTGACACCGAACACCAATGTCAGTACGGCGAAGATGACAAGAAGAAATCCCAAAAGCACGACTATCGGCGCATAACTTGTCTGTGTGGCCGCGACTTGCGTATTGCCGCTTTCTCCTGATGAAAAACGCTGGAAGGTGGCCTCGTTTAAGTCATATCGGTAGAGCGACTTGCGGCCGTGATTATTCATGGCGTAGATGAGGCACTGATCCTCGTCATCCCTGCTTTGCCATGCGGGAAAAGATGAGCCGTTTATCTCCACGTTCGTCTTTCTGAATCCCGAAGGAACCTTGACATTTTCCACATAAGAAAGAATGGTGATGACGGTTATGTCGGATATCGTCACCTGCTCGAACGGAGCGAAAGTCCCGTTATCATCGACGAACAGGAAGAAGGCGCCTTTGCCCTCACCGTCCACCAGATAAGCGACCTGCAGACCGGTGGCTTCCTGCTTTGCCGTCCTGTACTCTGCGCCGTCCAGCTCCAGCTTGCTCTCCGCGAATCCGGCCGGCATTTCGTTCGCGTTAAAATCATTCGAGATGGTATATCTCTCGCCGTTGACCTCGAATACGTTGTCACCGCTTCCAACCGTATCATCGTCGGACTCTTCTCCCTCGGCGGTTACGGTGACCGTGGCCTGTCCGAGCCCGCAGGTAAGTCTCTCGTCGGACGTATTCCAGACCGTGTAACTTTTTACGCTGATGACCGCGCTTCCTTCCGCCAGGGCGTCGAAGGTTATCTCAAACGTGGCTGTCTTTCCTCCGACCTCTCCGGTCGCCTTGTACGTCAGCTCGCCGGGAGCGGTCTCCGTGATATCGGCGCCGCTTTTAAACTTGAGGCGCGTGGTATCGTAAGTCATGACGACCGTCCGATCCTCGATGTCGCTGTCTGCCGTGAGCGTGGCCTTTACCGTAATCTCCTGTCCCACCGCCGCCCGCGGGCTGTCAAACGATATACTGTTTGCCGCGCGGCTGATGATCGAAAAGCACGGCAATATCATAATCGCGACAGCGAGCAGCGCCGCAGTCCTCTTTACTTTCTTCATTGGCATAAACCTCTCCTTCGTTTTCACTCTTTACTTTCTTCCCGTCCGTCCTCGCTTACGACGCCCGTCTCTTTCGCTATCGCTTCCGAGATGGCGCGCAGTGTATCGCTAGGCGTATATTTCTCATCCGGATACAAAAATTTATGCAGGGCGGTTACATTTTCCACAACCCCCACGGGAGTGATGATATCTCCCAGCCCTTTTGCTCTCGCCGTATCCGTAAAATCAAACGGATAAGCGCCCGTGTCCGCAATCTCGCAATTTATGGCTCCCGCCGCCGTCTTTATCGCGTCTTTTAAAGTGACGCTTGTGGCTATCTGCGGGAAAATCGTGTTTATGATTTCATTCACTTTTGAAAGTCCGGCCTGCTTTGCCTTCACGGCGAGCTTTTCTATGACAGCGCGCTGTCTCTTCGTGCGCCCGTAATCATCCCCGACGTTTTTCCTTATCCTGGCATACGTCACGGTCTGCACGCCGTCCAGCGTCTGATGACCCGCCGTTATCGGATTTGCGGCTTTGTCGGTCGCAAGCGCCGTTTCCAAAAGGTAGTTATTTACCTCTTTAGCCTCATCCTCGGTGACATCCATCTCAAGACCGCCCAAAAGATCGACGGTGTCCGCTAGCGCCTTAAAATCCACCGTCACATAGTGGTCTATCTTAAGATCCAGATTGCGGTTTAACATATTTACGGCAGCCTCCGGGCCTCCCTCGCAATAAGGATCGTTTGCCTTGACGTATGAACCGTCCTCAAGCTGTACGAGCGTATCCCTGTAGACGCTGACAAGTCTTACCTTTTTTGTCTTATTGTCTAAAGTCGCGATGATGATCGTATCGGCGTTTGTTCCGACCCCGAGCCCTCCGTCTCTGGAATCGCCTCCGAAAAGAGCCGCGGTAATATATCCCTCCTCTGACTTAACACCCTCATTGGCGCTGACCTCGGTTTCATCCAGGGGATTTACCTTAAGCTTTCTGTATTTAAAAATCACATATCCCGTCCCGAGAAGCGCGAACAGTATGAGAAATTCCACCGTCATGAGGATGGCGCGTTTTCTCATCACGGCTCGGCGCTTTTTTGCGCTTCGCTCACGTTTGGCCTGTTTTAACCCCCTCTTTTTCTCCGACATAAACTTTAAAACCTCTTAAAATGCAGCTCTTGCCCGCCGGGTGCGCCTTATTCGCCGGATCCTTCGCCGCCGCTTTCAGTGCCGCCGGCTCCCGTGTTGCCGCTTCCGCCCTGCTCACCTGAGTCTTCCCCGCCTGAGCCGGTTCCCGAGCCTGTCCCGGA
>CAYLRF010000009.1:6307-7682 GCA_964385995.1 uncultured Faecalimonas sp. | reverse complement strand
GAACCGGGATTCGTGCCGGGATCGGTCTCCGTTTCGGGATCGGTGTCCGTATTTCCTCCGGGATCCGTACTCGGAGTCGAAGGCGTGCCTGAGGAAGACGGAGCGGACGGCTTTTGCTGCGTACCGGACGAGGACGGCTTTGACGGAGTGGATGGCGTACTTGTGCTTCCGTTACCCCCGGGCGAGGATGTGCCCCTGTCGTTTCCGACGAGGGACGCTATCTTATTACTGATGCTTACCACTTTATCCGTCGGCTCGTAATCGTCCGTGCCGAAAAGAAATTCGTGAAGCTTCGTCACATTCGTGTCAAGTGTGGTCGGATACGGATAAACACAGCTTCCCCTGCCGCTTATGGTTCCCGAGGCTTTTTCAAACGGAAATCCCGTCGTCTCTCCGATCCTGTACTTCGTAATGCGTTTCGCGTACTTCACGATGTCGGAAAGAGACATATTGGTCGAAACCTGCGGAAGCACCTTGTCTATTATCTTATTGAGGGTGACAAAATCCGACTTCATGGCTTTATCCGCCACGATCTTTATGATCTTTCTCTGCCTCTCCGTGCGGGCGTAGTCGTCCCCGACATTTTTGCGGATACGGGCATACGTGGTGGCCTGACAGCCGTCCAAATGCTGCATTCCGCCGTGAGTCAGAAAATGTGCTTCTTTATCGACCGCCAGAGCTGTCTCCAAAAGATACTTATTTACCTCCGGCCATTCCTGATCGGAAACGTCCACGTCAATGCCCCCAAGCATGTCCACCGCTTCCGCCACAGCGTTGAAACTGAACGTGGCGTACTGCTGTATGTCAAGATCGAGGTTGATGTTCAGCATGTTTATGGCCTGCACGGGTCCCCCCTCCGGGTAGGCCGAATTGCATTTTCTGATGTTGCCGTTCGCTATATCAAGAAGCGTGTCCCTGTAAACGGAGACGAGCTTAACCTCCCCGGTCGCGTTATTAAGACTCGCGACGATGATTACGTCGGTGTTTAAGTCTTTGTCTACCTCTCCGTTTCTTGAGTCGCCTCCGAAAAGAGCGAAGTTCGTGTATCCTTCCCCGACAGGCTCGTCGAAATTGTTTATCTGTATCGCGCCCTTATCGAATTTCTGACGGTTAAGCTTAAGGTACTTGGAAAACGCGAAAATCCCCATCGCCGCCAGAGCCACGACCAGTACGGCGCATACGACGATACCCGTCTCGACGATGAAGTTCTGCTTCTTAAACCAATAGATAAATCCCGACTTCTTTTTCTTTTTTTTCTTCGACTGCCTGCGCCTTCTGTCCCGCAGCTGTCTCTTTTCTTTATCTGTCATCTTAAAAATACCGTTTCGTTTAAAATTCCGCGAAGAACGCTTAAAAACCGTCCCCTAGTCGCCAC
>CAYLRF010000009.1:3773-6207 GCA_964385995.1 uncultured Faecalimonas sp. | reverse complement strand
CCGTTTCGTTTAAAATTCCGCGAAGAACGCTTAAAAACCGTCCCCTAGTCGCCACCACGCTAAGTCCGTAACACACGATACCCCGTAAGTCCGAATCCGCGAGAGCGTCTTTTAAGTTTCTTTCGCAATACGCCATACCGTTACGAAGACGAAACCGCGAAAGCGTTTTAAGTTTCTTTAGGTATCTTGCGAGTTATTACAGCCTGACAGGCCTTACAATTCCGAAGAGTCCTTCAGTTCCTTCAGGTATCTCGCGAGGGCGTCCTGCCACGGCGGAAGTCTGCGAAATCCCGCCTCGTCCAGCCTCGTCTGATTCATGCGGCTGTTCGCGGGTCTTTTCGCCTTCGTGGGGAAAGCGGACGAATCCACGGGGGTTACCGCGACATCCATGCCCGCCTGACGAAATATCTCGCGGGCGAACTCATACCAGCTGCAATATCCTCCGTTCGTGGCCTGATAGATCCCGTACTTATCCGTCTGAATCATATCCACGCAAAGCCGCGCCAGGTCATAAGTATATGTGGGCGAGCCGATCTGATCGCAAACCACGCTCACCCGGCCCTTCTCTTTTCCGAGCCTTAACATGGTCTTTACGAAATTCGAGCCGTTTATCCCGAAGACCCAGGAGATACGTATGATGAAAAACCTGCGAAGCTTCTCTACTTCCAGTTCTCCCTCATATTTCGTGCGTCCGTAGACATTTAACGGCTCTCTTTTATCGTACTCCATCCAAGGTGTATCGCCTCCGCCGTCAAAGACATAATCCGTCGAAAAATACATCATGGGTATGTCAAGCTCTCCGCAGACCCTCGCGATATTCGCGGTGCCGTCTTTATTTACCTTCCGGCAAAGCGCTTCTTCATCTTCCGCCCTGTCAACGGCCGTCCACGCGGCGCAGTGAATCACGGCGTCGGGGAGAGTACCCTTTATAAAACCGTCAACCGCCCGCGGGTCGGTGATATCCATCTCGTCGATATCGACGCCCACGGGCTTAATGCCTCTTTTGTCACACTCGTTTACTATGTCGTGGCCAAGCTGTCCTTTTACGCCCGTCACAAGTATTTTCATACTTTCCTCTTTCCTCACGCTCTGCCCTTTTCCACATACATTTTTTGAAAATAATCCCGGTATTCGCCCGATATGATATCCTGCCACCATTTTTCATTGTCAAGATACCACTGAACGGTCTGCTTTATCCCGGTATCAAAGTCGTATTTCGGCTTCCAGTTAAGCTCTGTCTCCAGTTTGGTCGGATCAATCGCGTATCTTAAGTCGTGTCCTTTGCGGTCCGGCACAAAACGAATCAGCGACTCGGGCTTTCCCAGAGCGGCGAGGATAGTTTTTACCACTTCCAGATTCGTCCTCTCGTTATGCCCTCCGACATTATATATCTCGCCGTCCGTGCCGCGGCTTAGGATGAGATCAATCGCCGCGCAGTGATCGTACACATGCAGCCAGTCCCTGACATTTAAGCCCTTGCCGTATACGGGCAGCGGCTCATCCGAAAGCGCCCTCGATATCATAAGCGGTATGAGTTTTTCGGGGAAATGATAAGGACCGTAATTATTCGAACATCTGCTCACCGTGACCGGCAGACCGTATGTTCTGTGATAGGCAAGGACAAACAAATCCGCCGACGCCTTGGATGAGCTGTAGGGGCTGGACGTATGAAGGGGCGTCGTCTCGGTAAAAAAAAGATCGGGTCTGTCAAGAGGCAGATCCCCGTATACCTCGTCGGTCGATACCTGATGGTAACGCAAAATGCCGTACTTATTGCACGCGTCAAGGAGGGTAACCGTCCCCGTCACATTGGTGCGCACGAAAATCTCCGGATCTTCTATGCTCCTGTCAACATGAGATTCCGCGGCGAAATTTACGACTTTATCGAATTTTTCCTTTTCAAAAAGTTCGAAGACAAAATCCCTGTCGGCGATGTCTCCTTTTACGAAACGGTAATTCGGATTATCCTCCACGTCGCTCAGCGACTTAAGGTTGCCCGCGTAAGTCAGCTTGTCAAGATTTACTATCTCATCGCGCGGATGTTTTTCCAACATATAGTGGATAAAATTGCCGCCGATAAATCCCGCGCCTCCCGTGACCAGTATCTTCATTATCCGTAAACGCTCCTTTATTTACCGTAAGAGTCCCGGTGCGAATTTGCGCGCCCGAAACCCGCTTTTCTCTTAATCTTCTTTAAAACAGCTGTCACAGCCCAAGCGTCCGTTTTTTACTATTTGAAAAGCGCGTCACTTTTGCTTTCCGTCTTTATATTCCCTCGCGTCCGCCATAACCTTCAAAAAGGACACGAGCAGGATCGGCAAAACACCTCCCCCCGACCTGCGGACAGTGCCGTATGTAAAGATTTCAGCGCGGACAGATCCAACCCGGACGCCAACTTAAAACTTTGCCCCGTACCTTTAAGTCTGACGCGTCG
>CAYLRF010000009.1:0-3673 GCA_964385995.1 uncultured Faecalimonas sp. | reverse complement strand
CCAACCCGGACGCCAACTTAAAACTTTGCCCCGTACCTTTAAGTCTGACGCGTCGCGCATGAAAGGGCGACACGTCTATCCGCGCGTATTTCAGATTTTCCCGTACACGAAATTGCAGTCGCTGTCTTTAAGCAGCGGTCCGGTCTCGTCCTTTACGGAGAGTATGGGCTTTATACCGTTTAAAAGACCTCCCCAGTCGACGGCTATCTGCGGATCGTCATAGCGAATCCCCCGATCACATTCCTTAGAATAAAAGCTGTCCACCTTATAGCGAAACTCGACGTCATCCGTAAGCGTCAAAAAACCGTGAGCGAAACCTCTGGGGATGAAAAACTGCCTTTTATTCTCACCGCTTAATTCTACCGCCACCCATTCGCAATATGTGGGGCTGCCCTTTCTGATATCCGCCGCCACGTCGATGACAGCGCCTTTAGAGCATGACACAAGCTTTGCCTGCGCCATGGGCACGTTTTGAAAATGCAGGCCCCTTAATGTGCCTTTTCGGGCGCTGAACGACATATTATCCTGCACAAAATCGGCGTCAATCCCCATCTCCCGGTATTTCTTTTCGGAATACGTCTCCATGAAATACCCGCGCGCGTCACCGTGCACATCGGGCTCGATGATGACGACTCCCGGTATCTTCGTTTTTACCGCGTTCATAACTGGTCTATATACTTCCCTTCCAGCACGTCCCTCAAATACTCTCCGTACTGATTTTGATGATACGTGTCACAGGCCCGTGTGAGATCTTCCTTTGAAATCCATCCGTTACGATAGGCTATCTCCTCCAGGCAGGCGATCTTTCTGTGAGAATGAGTCTCGACCGTATGCACGAAATTCGACGCGTCGGCGAGCGACTCATGCGTTCCGGTATCAAGCCACGTGTATCCCTGCCCCAAAAGCGTCACCTCCAGCTCTCCCGCTTCCAGATAAATACGGTTAAGGTCGGTGATCTCATACTCGCCGCGGTCGCTCGGCTTTATCCGTTTCGCGTAATCCACTACTTTATTGTCATAAAAATAAAGACCCGTGACGGCGTAGTTCGACTTCGGGTTATCCGGCTTCTCCTCGATGGATACGGCCTTGCCTTCCCGATCAAATTCCACCACGCCGAATCTCTCCGGATCGTCCACGTAATAACCGAATACAGTGGCTCCCGTCTTTTTCGCGGCAGCCTCCTTAAGACGCTTCGCGAGGCCGTGCCCATGGAAAATATTATCTCCCAGCACCATGGCGCAGCCGTCGCCGGATATGAAATCCTCGCCCAGTATAAACGCCTGCGCGAGCCCGTCGGGGGACGGCTGAATGACGTAACTTAACCTTATGCCAAACTGACTTCCGTCGCCTAACAGCCGCTCAAACCTCGGTGTGTCCGTCTCTGTCGAGATGATAAGTATATCCTGAATCCCCGCGTTCATAAGCAGGCTTAAAGGATAATAAATCATCGGCTTATCATATACCGGAAGCAGCTGCTTGCTTGTAACCAAAGTAAGCGGATACAGCCTCGTGCCGCTTCCGCCCGCCAAAACGATACCCTTCATCGATTAACTCCGAATAAACTTCAAAATAACCGCCGCAGCGGGGCAAATACCGTCGGCACATCAGATTTTCAAGTCCGTACCCGCGTCGTTTTTGTGACAACCTCGCTCATACCCGGGTAACGGCCGCCCGCATAACAACATCGCCCATACCCGGGTAACGGCCGCCCGCATAACAACATCGCCCATACCCGGGTAACGGCCGCCCGCATAATGTGTAGATGATACCACCTTTTACCGGTAACCGCAATTTTTATTTTTCGCCCGCCAAAGACCCGTGCGTTGCAATTCACAGCCCTGCACGCCTCTTTTTGCAAAACCTCTGCCGGGAATCTTTTGCGGCGTGCGTTTCGCCATGCGTAACACCTGATCCGCGTAACCGCCGCGCGGTTTCGGCATCCACGCCTTGCGGCGCGCGCTTTGCTCATGTGGTGGATTTATGCTTCGCAGCCGGATTTTTGGCAGATGCATACCTTCTTATGTGCAGGCACAACGAATCTGTGCATCTGTCCGGATCGGCTGTGAATAGTAACAGCCTTGCGTCATATGTAGGAAACCTGCGCGTCGGCGTCATAGGTGTGCGGAGCCTTCTCGTCCGCCTTGTGACCCGCGGCTATGGCGATCTGAAAAACATAATTCTCCGGGAATTTAAGCTTCTTCGCGAAATAATCGCTCATATCCCCGCACATCGCGTCATGTATACATCCGATGATGACGCTTCCCAGCCCCAGATCCTCGGCGGCGAGGGCGATGTTTTCAACCGCGATACCGGCGTCTATGGGACTCCACTTAAACGTCTTCTCGGCGCTTAACACTATAAGCACGGGCGCGTCATAGCAAAAATTCCCCGATCTCATAGGCGGGATATTCGCGGCGCTTAATATACGCTGCCTCTCATCCTCGATCTCGGAAATGAGCGGGTTATCCGATCTTACGACGGAGAAATGAATTTCCCTCCTGTCGGTCGCCGTAGGAGCCGTAAGTCCGGCCTCGATTAGGGCGCTCACCTCTTCGTCCGAAAGCGGCTCACCCGTATACTTCCTCGTGGAACTTCTCTTTCTTAATGCATCCGCTGTATTCATTTACTGCTCCTTTCATGCGCTTAAAACCGGCCTTAAATGATTGACCCGGATATGCGCGATTTACTACCCACACCATTCGCGTCCTCTTTAAATCTTTGCCGCCGCGGCAGGCACCTCTTAAGGGACATTCGTCTTCCGAAGAATAGTTTCCAGAAGAATAAATCCCCCTCGTCCGAACCTGCGGACATAAAAATATGCCCAGAGCCGGAATCGAACCAGCGACACAGGGATTTTCAGTCCCTTGCTCTACCAACTGAGCTATCTGGGCAAATTGCGGGGGCAGGATTTGAACCTGCGACCTTCGGGTTATGAGCCCGACGAGCTTCCAGACTGCTCCACCCCGCGTCATTATTATGTTATGGAACCAAAGTCATTAAAGGCGGATAAACGTATCTGCTAAAAACACCCGTCAAAAAGCGGGCAAATGGATGGGGGTGGATTCGAACCACCGAAAGCGTAGCTAACAGATTTACAGTCTGCCCCCTTTGGCCACTCGGGAACCCATCCTTATTTTCGCACCCTCAAAAGCCAACGACACTGCGGTTAACAGCCGCATGCTCTACCGACTGAGCTAAGGAGGATCGCACCCTCAAAACCGCACACGGAAGCTTTCTTATCTCTTCTGTCTTAATCTTTTATCTTAAGTCTTGATCTTTCATCTTATCTCTTATCTCTTTGACCTTCTCATCCTTCTCACTCTCTTTGACCCACCGGGCTTAACCTTCGGTCATGCCCTCGGCCTATCGGTGACGGTTCGCTATGCGCGTTGCCGCGCCTTCACTTCCGCCCCGTCTGCCCCGCCGTCCGCGGGGGGCCTTACGCGCTCTCGCGCCGGGATATCTTATCTTGAGGGGGGCTTCGCGCTTAGATGCTTTCAGCGCTTATCCCTTGCCGACTCGGCTTTCCTGTCATGCCCTTGGCAAAACAGCAGGCTCACCGGCGGTCGGCCCGCCCCGGTCCTCTCGTACTGAGAGCGGCTCCTCTCAAATATCCTTCGCCCGCGCCGGATAGGGACCGAACTGTCTCACGACGTTCTGAACCCAGCTCGCG
>CAYLRF010000008.1:15612-38998 GCA_964385995.1 uncultured Faecalimonas sp. | reverse complement strand
TCCTTCCGAATAACGCCGTCCCTTCCGATAAAAAAATACCGCCGTAAAGCGGTAAAAATGTACTCTTATTTACTCTTATTATTTATATTTCGCTGCCATAGGCGCCGCGCGTCAGGTTGCCGTAAATATCCGTAAGGTCATCACCGGTCACATCCGCGCCGCTAAGGCACTTCCCGTATATGCCGATGAATACGATCCATGACCGAGCCGTCTTAGCGCTTCCCGCGCCGATTCGGCGTTTATCACACCGCGCCGAAAGAAACCGCCCGTGCCACGCGTAAACCGCGGATCACAACTTCGATCACAACTTCCTACACCAGCTCCAGCACGGCCATCATGGCGGCGTCTCCCTTGCGGGGGCCTATCTTCACGATTCTTGTGTATCCGCCGTTACGGTTCGCGTACTTAGGCGCGATATCGGAAAAGAGCTTATCCGTCAAATTCACTTTACGCGCTTTCCTGCGCTTTCTTCCCGGAATCTCAACCACCGGATAAAGGACCTTCAGCATCTGTCTTCTCGCGTGTAGTCTTGACGGCAGATCCTTTTTTATCTTCTTTTGCACCTCATCGTAGACCGTAATTTTCCTGCCGTCCTCACCGACCTGCTTAACTCTCTTCCCGTCCTTGTCCTTACGGGGTACTTTCGCGGTAACGGTGACTTCCTCGTAATTGTCGCGTTCCCTGATCGCCATCGCTATGAGAGGCTCGACTATCCTTTGCACTTCCTTGGCCCTCGGCACGGTAGTGGTAATCCTGCCGTGGTATATAAGCGCCGTCGTTTGATTTCTAAGCACGGCTACTCTGTGAGCCGTCGTCATGCCGAGTTTTCTGTGGTCTCTGTTCTTTGCCATATTTTCCTCTTTCCCGACGCGCTTTAGCGCGTCATCAAGGTAGTTTGGGAAGTTTACTTACAAACTTTCCTCTTTCCCGGCGCGATTTAGACACGCCCTGCGACACATGACCGCGCTTCTTTCGGTCTTACCGGCCATGTGCTCCGATCGCGCTCTTTCGGTCTTACCGATCGGACCTCTTAACCTGCGTTACGACTGGGGAGCCTCCTGTTCCTCTTCATCCGGCTGCCTAAGCTCCAGTCCCAGTTCCTTAAGCTTCGCGAGCACTTCCTCCAGAGATTTACGTCCGAGGTTTCGCACCTTCATCATATCTTCCGGTGTCTGATTTGTAAGTTCCTCTACCGTGTTGATATTGGCTCTTTTAAGGCAGTTAAACGAGCGGACGGAAAGCTCCAACTCATCTATGCTCATCTCCAGCACTTTTTCCTGCTCATCGGGTTCCGGCTCGATCATAACCTCAGCCGACTGAGCCACCTCCGATAAATTTATGAAGAGCTTCAGATGTTCGTCCAACACTTTCGCCGCGAGGCTCACCGCCTCATCGGGAGCCAGTGTCCCGTTTGTGTAAACCTCCAGCGTCAGCTTGTCAAAATCGGTAATCTGACCGACACGTGTATTTTCGACCGTGAGATTCACCCTCTCAACCGGTGTATATATGGAATCTATGGCGATGACTCCTATCGGCAGGTCGTCGCTCTTATTCCTGTCGGCGCTGACATATCCGCGCCCGTTCGTTATCGTAAGCTCCATGTAAAGCTTGGTGCCGGGATCCCCGCTTAATGTGGCGATGACTGTCTCCGGATTCATTATTTCCACGTCGGAATCCGTCTGAATGTCGGCTCCTGTCACGACGCCCTCGCCTTCAAACTCTATGATGGCGGTCTTCGGTTTCGGCGATTTCGACTTGTTCAGGATGGATAAGGACTTTATATTCATGATAATGTCCGTGACATCCTCTTTGACACCGGGAATGGTGGCAAACTCATGCAAAACTCCGTCGATCTTCACCTGCGATACGGCGGAGCCGGGAAGCGAGGAGAGCATTATCCTGCGCAGAGAATTGCCGAGAGTTGTGCCGTAGCCTCTTTCCAAAGGCTCGACGACAAATCTCCCGTAAGTCTTGTCATCGGATATCTCGGCGATCTCGATATTCGGTTTGTTAAAATCAAACACGGCAACGACCTCCTTTGGGGTTCGCTTTCTTTTTCGTCAGACTGTTATTTGGAATACAACTCGACTATGAGCATCTCATCCACGGGCACGTCGATCTCTTCCCTGGTCGGAAGCTTCACGACCGTACCTTTAAGGTTCTCCAAGTCCACGTCCACCCACTGCGGCGCGGTTCTCGAACCCGTCATGGAGACGATCTCGGAGTATCTGGGCGACTCTTTCTTGGATTCTTTTATCTCGATCACGTCACCTGCCGATACGCTGTAAGAGGGGATACGCACCGGTTTACCGTTCACGGTCACATGCTTATGATCCACTATCTGCCTTGCCTCCTTGCGTGTTCTGGCAAGACCCATGCGGAACATCACATTGTCAAGTCTGGACTCGAGCATGATCATAAGGTTTTCGCCTGTCATACCCTTCATCCGCGACGCTTTTTCGTAGTAATTTCTAAATGGCTTCTCGAGTACGCCGTAGATGAACTTTGCCTTCTGCTTTTCGCGAAGCTGCATCCCGTACTCGCTCATTTTTTTATTCGCTCTCTTGGGCTGCCGTTTGGACTTTTTGTCAAGTCCCAGATAAACCGGATCCAGACCGAGAGATCTGCACCTTTTTAGAACCGGAGTTCTGTTTACTGCCATCTTCCTATTATCCTCCTATCGTAAGGTCACACTCTTCTGCGTTTCGGCGGACGGCACCCGTTATGCGGAACCGGCGTCACATCCCTGATACTGACTACATTTATGCCGCATGCCGAAAGCGCGCGGATGGCCGCCTCTCTTCCCGAGCCGGGGCCTTTCACCATCACGTCGACCGTCTTAAGTCCATGCGCCTGAGCCGCCTTGGCCGCCGCCTCGGCCGCCATCTGCGCGGCGTACGGAGTGGACTTTCTGGAACCCTTAAAGCCGAGTCCTCCGGCGCTCGCCCATGAAATCGCGTTGCCCTGATCGTCAGTCAGCGTAACGATGGTATTGTTAAAGGACGACTGAATATGCGCCTGACCATGCTCAACGTTCTTCCTGACACGCTTTTTCACCACTTTTTTGGTAACTTTTTTCGCCATGTTAAACTAACCTGCCCTCTCTTACGTGTTAATCACCTAAGCGTAAACGTCCTTACGAATCATGTCGTTAAAAAAGGCCGCCGTTATTTCTTCTTATTCGCGACGGTTCTCCTGGGACCTTTTCTGGTCCTCGCGTTTGTCTTGGTGTTCTGACCGCGAACGGGAAGACCTCTTCTGTGACGGATACCCCGATAGCAGCCTATCTCCTGAAGTCTCTTTATATTAAACGCGACTTCTCTTCTGAGATCGCCCTCCACCTGATAATTCTCCTCGATCTGGGCGCTGATTTTCCTCACTTCATCGTCGGTCAGATCTTTGCAGCGGGTGTCACCGCTCACGCCGGCGGCGGCCAGGATCTTATTTGAGCTTGACCTGCCTATGCCGTATATATATGTAAGACCTATCTCCACGCGTTTGTCTCTGGGCAGATCCACACCAGCAATACGAGCCATGTCTTTTCCTCCAATTTTCCCTTAAATATCAGATTAGTTTTATCAACCCTGTCTTTGCTTATGCTTCGGGTTCTCGCAGATAATCCTGACTACACCCTTTCGCTTTACCACTTTGCATTTCTCGCATATGGGCTTAACCGATGAACGAACCTTCATTATGGCATTCTCCTTCCAACCGTCGCTTTGCACGCCATTATATCACCGCCGAAAGAACAGCGTCAACGAAAATTTCGGCGCCGTAACGTACTCCCAAACAGGCAGGGCTTTTATTTGTCCCGCCACGTGATCCTGCCTTTCGAGAGATCGTAAGGCGACAGTTCCAATGTGACCTTGTCTCCCGGGAGGATCTTGATGAAATTCGTGCGAAGCTTGCCGCTGATGTGCGCCAGAACCTGATGGCCGTTTTCCAGCTCCACCCTGAACATGGCGTTTGGCAGCTTCTCAGTCACCGTTCCGCCGATCTCGATAACATCAGCTTTCGACATATTCTCCTCTTTCCATGCGCTCCCACTGCAAAACCACCTTAAAAACATTTATGCCGCGCCTGTATCTTACCTTCGCGGCTTAAAAACCTAAAAGAGCCGAAATGTTCTTAAAAACACTATATGATATCAGTGTAACGGCGATATCCCGTCAAGATACCGCTTTATTATCATCCTTATCCTAATGTCATCCATGCCTTCCATGTCGTGTTCCTCGCGAATCGGCTGTATGTGCTTAAGCTTCTTCTTTTTCGGCGACGACATGGGTTTAAGCGAACCGTCGGCCAGATAGGCGTACAGACCGTCAAGGGCCACTATCATATAGACGCGGTCTTTGTCGTGACCCGCTTTTGATCTCGCGAGCATACCCGCCTTAATTTCCATGCGCGACATTCTCCCAGGGACATTATGCGTCAGACCGCTTAGGTAACTTCGTTATATTCGATTTACCCGACATCCTTAAGCGTCCCGCTCACATACGAAAAGCGAAGGTTTCCGGATGAGCCCCGCCTAAGACAGCCGCGCCCTCTAAAGCGTAAGGATCTCAGGCTCGCCTTCAGTCACAAGCACGGTGTTCTCGTAATGCGCCGAGAGTTCCCCGTCGTCGGTGACTACCGTCCAGCCGTCGCTTAGCTGCGAAACTTCCCCCGTACCGAGATTTAACATGGGCTCTATGGCGAGCGTCATGCCTCTTTTTAAAAGCGGGCCTTTTCTTTCAACCTCGTAATTGGGTATCTCGGGATCCTCATGAAGGCGCGTTCCCACTCCGTGCCCGCAAAGCGCGGTTACTATGCCGAGGTTATGCGCCTTCGCGAAATCGCTTATCGCCCGCGAGATATCATAGAGATGACAGCCTTCCCTCGCGTGATTCACACCCTCGAAGAAGCTCTCTCGCGTGAGTCTGATGAGATCCTTAGCCTCTTTGCTCACCTTCCCTACGGGGTAGGTTCTGGCGGCGTCCGACTGATAACCCTTATAAATGACGCCCGCATCGAGGCTTACTATGTCTCCCTCTTCCAATATCCTGTCGGCCCTCGGTATACCGTGCACGACCTCGTCGTTTACCGACACGCAAATCGACGCCGGATATCCTTCGTAATGCAAAAATGACGGACGGCAGCCGGAATTTTTTATTATCTTTTCTCCCTGCCTGTCGATATCCAGAGTCGAAATCCCGGGACGCAGCATCCTCCCCAGCTCGTCAAGCACATGCTTTAGGATATGCCCCGCCTCACGCATAAGCTCGATTTCACGCGGGGATTTTATGGAAATAGCCATCTGTCACTCACCGAGTATCTTTAATACGGAAGCGTATACGTCGTCAATGTCCGCCGTACCGTCCACTTTTCGCAGGATCCCTTGCCTTTTGTAGTAATCCATAAGAGGCTGCGTCTCGCTGTGATAGACTTTAAGGCGCCTTTGCACCGTCTCGGGCCTGTCGTCATCGCGAAGAATGAGCTTGCCTCCGCACTCATCGCAGATCCCCTCCCTCTTCGGGGGAGCGTACTCCGTATGATATGTGGCGCCGCATTTTACGCACGCTCTTCTGCCCGACATCCGTTTCGCGATCGCTTCGTCGGGAACATCCACGTCTATCACGACATCCACTAATGAGCCGCGCCCGGCCAGCCACTTATCGAGTGCCTCAGCCTGCGGTATGGTACGCGGAAATCCGTCCAGCACATACCCTTCACGGCAGTCGCTCCTATCCAGGCGATCCGTCACAAGCTTCACTACCAGCTCATCCGGCACCAGAAGTCCCGCGTCCGTATAAGATTTCGCCTGTTTCCCGAGTTGTGTGCCTTCTTTTATATTGGCCCTTAGGATGTCACCGGTCGAAACATGCAAAATGTGATATTTGGCGGCGACTTTCTCGGCCTGCGTGCCTTTTCCCGCTCCCGGAGCTCCCAGCATTATTATCTTCATATCTTATCGGCACCCGCGATTCAGATTCGTACTTAAATCGGCACTTCTTCCCTATCTTTACTTCGCCGTGCTTAAAAATCCCTTGTAATTACGCACAAGCATCAGCGATTCCATCTGCTCTATGGTCTCAAGCACGACACCTACCACGATGATAAGCGACGTCCCTCCGAAGGATACGCTCGCGTCCAGACATCCGTTAAAGATAAACGGTATCAGCTGCACTATGACGAGACCAACCGCTCCGATGAAGATGATGTACTTAAGAATCCTTGACAGATAATCGACCGTGGGTTTGCCGGGCCTGATACCCGGTATAAATCCGCCGCTCTTTTTAAGGTTATCCGCTACCTCCATCGGGTTAAACGTGATGGACGTGTAAAAATACGCGAACGCTATCGTCAGCACGATGTAAAGGAGAAGTCCCCAGGAGTACTGTATGTTCGACGGATCGCACCAGTTATTGGAATCAAGTCCCTTAAGTATCGCTCCTCCGAAGCCCGACGCGTTTGCCTTTCCGAAAAAGGACGCGATGATTATGGGAAACTGCATCAGCGAGGAAGCGAAGATAACGGGGATAACCCCGGCCGTATTTACCTTAAGAGGGATGTGAGATGACTGTCCCCCGATATTGCGTCTTCCCTGTACCTTCTGCGAATACGATACGGCTATCCTTCTCTCGCCGTCCTGCAGGATAACGACAAACACGACCACGAAAAGTATGATCGCGAGTATCAAAAGCCCCGCGAGGATAAATTTCCACGCCGGCTTTCCCTTCATGAACTGATTGTACAACGAGCTGAAATCACTCGGAAGCCGCGAAAGAATATTTATCAGCAGGATGATGGATATGCCGTTTCCTATGCCTTTCTCGGTTATCCGCTCGCCGATCCACATGATAAGGGCGGAACCCGCCGTGAGCGTTATGATAACGACAGCCGCGTTTATGAAGTTGTATTTCACCAAAAGACCGCTGCGCCCGAAACCAATGGTCATGGCCGCCGCCTGAATAACGGCCAGCGCCACGGTCACGTAACGGGTGATGTTGTTGATCTTCTTTCGGCCTTCCTCGCCGTCCCTGTGCATTTCCTCAAGCTTCGGGATGGCTATGGTGAGAAGCTGCATGATGATCGACGACGTGATGTAAGGCGAGATACCCAGCGCGAAAATCGTCATCTGCTCGAAAGAACCGCCGGTGAAAGTGTTAAAGAAGTTAAACACCTGACCGCCCTGGCTCTCGAAAAAGTCCTTTATGTATGTGGGATTGACCCCGGGCGTCGGTATCTGCGAACCGAGCCTTACAAGAAGAAGCATAAAAAAGGTGAAGATAATCTTCTTGCGGACCTCTTCTATCTTGAACGCCTTGATAAATGTCTTGAACATCAGACCACCTCTGCTTTGCCGCCGGCAGCCTCAATCTTCGCGGCGGCACCCGCGCTGAACGCGTTCGCCTGAACCGTAAGCTTCTTGGTCAAATCTCCCTTTCCCAGTATCTTCACTCCGTCTTTGGGTTTCTTTATGACGCCCGCCTCTTTAAGCGCCTCGATCGTGACTACCGCGCCGTCGTCGAATTTCTCAAGCTTACCGACATTCACGCTCACGATATCCCTGCTGTTTCTGTTGGTAAAGCCGCGTTTGGGTATCCGGCGGTAAAGCGGCATCTGCCCGCCCTCGAATCCGGGCCTGGGACGTCCCGACCTCGCCTTCTGGCCTTTATGTCCTTTTCCGGCTGTCTTGCCGTTTCCGGATGCGTGTCCGCGTCCACGTCTGAAATCATGATGTTTGGAACCATCCGCCGGCTTCAAATTCGATAAATCCACAGCGGCACCTCCTTCTTACGCTTCCTGTATCTCTTCGACCGTCACCAGATGTCTTACGCGGTTAATCATACCTCTTATGCAAGGGTCATCCGGGTGAATCACCGTCTGATGCATCTTCCTTAATCCGAGCGCCTTCACCGTCTTCACCTGCTTGGGGATGGCGCCGATAGGAGACTTTGTGAGGGTGATCTTTAATTTTGCCATATCGGTTACCTCCTTAGCCTAAGATCTCGGCCACTGTCTTGCCGCGAAGCTTCGCGACCTCCTCCGGAGTTTTCATCTCACTGAGACCGCTAAGCGTCGCCATGACGACATTTTGCTTGTTGTTGGAGCCTAAGGATTTCGCGCGGATATTCTTTATGCCCGCAAGCTCCAGCACGGCTCTGGCGGGACCTCCCGCGATAACGCCCGTACCTTCCGAGGCTCTCTTTAAAAGCACCCTGGAACTTCCGAACTTGCCGATGTAGTCACAGGGAACGCTTTCGTTTTTGTCCATCGGAACCGTTATCAGTTTCTTGGCCGCGCTCTCTTTGCCCTTGCGGACAGCCTCCGGTATCTCGGAAGCCTTCCCGAGTCCCGCTCCCACATGGCCGTGTCCGTCACCTACCACCACCAGCGCGGTGAAACGGAAATTACGTCCGCCCTTTACAACCTTCGTTACACGTTTGATGGTTACCACCCTGTCGTCCAACTCCAGCCCGGCGGCGTCAATGCGTGTCTGTCTCATTTACAGCTCCTCCTCTTAAAAATCAAGCCCGGCCTGTCTTGCCGCTTCGGCGAGCGCCTGCACCTTACCGTGGTAGATATAGCCCCCGCGATCGAACACGACCTTGGTAATGCCCGCGTCCAGAGCCCTCTTTGCTATAACCTCGCCCACATAAGCCGCCGCGGCGACATTCGTGGTCTTTTCCAGCTTCTGACTTACCTCTTTCTGCACCGTGGACGCCGAAACCAATGTCCTGCCGGTAGTATCGTCTATGATCTGTGCGTACATGTGAGTGTTGCTTCGAAACACGGACAGGCGGGGCCTTTCAGGTGTTCCGCTCAGTGTGTGGCGCATTCTCGAATGTTTCTTAAGGCGTACTTCGTTTCTGTTCTTTTTCTTTATCATTTCGGCACTCTCCTTACTTACTTCTTGCCGGTCTTGCCGACTTTGCGCCTTATCACTTCATCGGCGTACTTGATACCCTTGCCCTTGTAAGGCTCTGGCTTTCTCTTGTCTCTGATTACCGCCGCGTACTGGCCGACCTTCTCTTTGTCGATACCCTTCACGATGATCTTGTTCTGCCCGTCAAGCACGGTCTCGATCCCCTCCGGATCGATCATATCGACCGGATGCGAATATCCGAGACTGAGTGTCAGCTTGTTGCCCGCTTTCGCAGCCCTGTAACCTACGCCGTTTATCTCGAGGACCTTCTCATAACCGTCGGTGACTCCGATTACCATGTTATGTATAAGCGTCCTCGTAAGTCCGTGAAGCGATTTGAATTTCTTCGTGTCTCCGGGTCTTGTGACGATGACCTGCCCGTCTCTTACCTCGATCCCCATCTCCGTGGGAAGAGATCTCGTAAGGGTGCCTTTCGGTCCTTTTACGGTTATAAAATTCTTATCGCCCGTCTCGACCGTCACCCCGGAGGGGATATCGACCGGCTGTTTTCCTATACGTGACATTTATGATACCTCCTACTTAGATTGCCAAAGACGGACGATCACGCGCCCGCTTTGCTTTCAGCCTGAGCTATTACCAGATAAAGCAGAGTACCTCGCCGCCGACGTGAAGCTTTCTCGCCTCCTTGTCGGTGATGACTCCGCGGTTAGTCGAAATGATGGCTGTGCCGAGGCCCCCAAGTACCTTGGGAAGCTCATCGCTTGCCGCGTATACGCGAAGACCCGGCTTTGAGATTCTTCGAATCCCCGAGATGACACGCTCATTCTTATCCGAACCCCACTTGAGCGTAATGCGGATGGTGTCAAATGTCCCGCCCTTTATGATATCGTATTTCCTGATGTATCCTTCGTCCAGTAATATCTTCGTTATCGCGAGCTTCATCTTGGACGAGGGAATGTCAACCGTATCGTGTTTCGCGATATTCGCGTTACGGATTCTCGTGAGCATATCCGCTATCGGATCTGACATTGTCATAGGATTTGTCCTCCTTTTATCTGTTGCGCGAAAGCCGTCAATCTCGTGTGCCTTCGCTTATGCGCGGCTTTTACATACGCGTACGCCGCTTCGGCCGCTTACGGTTATGACGCTTTTAGGCTCCCTTTCGCCTTCTTAAGGGCCTGTCTCATCTCACATCATATTGTCACTTTTAGTCAATCTTTAATGCCGCCTTGACGGACATTTAAACCGTGACATGTGAGCCCGGCACATAAGATGACGTCACGAATGACGCCCCGCGAAAAGCACCCCGCGATAAATGACCCGCGGCCTACCAGCTCGCCTTCTTAACTCCCGGGATCTGACCCTTATACGCGAGCTCCCTGAAGCATATCCTGCAAATGCCGTACTTACTGAGATACCCGTGCGGACGTCCGCAGATCTTACAGCGGTGATACTGCCTGGTAGAGAACTTGGGCTTACGCTGCTGTTTTACCTTAAGCGATGTCTTAGCCATTTAAATATTTCCTCCTGATGACTTTAAGCCGCGGCGAAAGGCATATTAAACTGCCTCAAAAGCTCACGCGCTTCCTCGTCCGTCTTCGCCGTGGTGACGAAAATTACGTCCATGCCCCTCACTTTATCTATCTTGTCATACTCGATCTCCGGGAAAATGAGCTGCTCTCTGATACCGAGCGCGTAATTGCCTCTCCCGTCGAACGCGTCGCGGCTCACGCCCCGAAAGTCACGCACACGCGGAAGCGCGAGATTTATAAGTCTGTCTATGAAATCATACATTCTCTCGCCGCGCAGCGTCACCTTGCAGCCTATAGGCATACCCTCTCTGATTTTAAAGTTCGAGACGGATTTTTTCGCCTTGGTAATCACGGGCTTCTGACCCGAAATCCTCTCCAGATCCGCCGCCGCGGACTCGAGAACCTTATGGTTCTCCTTCGCCTCGCCGACTCCCATGTTTATGACCACCTTCTCGAGCTTCGGGATCTGCATGACATTCGTGTAACCGAATTTCTTTTGCATGGCGTCCCTTATCTCGCCGAGGTACTTCTCGTGTAATCTGTTCAAAGTACTGCTCCTCCTTCCAAGCGGATCAGACGATCGTCTCGCCGGTTGATTTGGCGAAACGAACTTTTTTTCCGTCCTCAAATCTGAAGCCGATCCTCGTCGGTTTGCCCTTGTGAAGGTACATGACGTTTGACGCGTCGATCGGGGCTTCCTGCTTCACGATGCCGCCGGTCTGATTCTCGGCGTTCGCCTTCGTGTGCTTGGTGACCATATGTACGCCCTCGACGATGACGGTGTTCTTCTTTCGGTTCACGACGAGAACCTTGCCCTCTTTGCCTTTATCCTTCCCGTTCGTGACTCGCACCGTGTCGTCTCTTTTAATCTTCATCATCGACATATACGCCACCTCCTACAGCACTTCCGGAGCCAGAGAGACGATCTTCATAAACTGCTTGTCACGAAGCTCTCTCGCGACCGGCCCGAATATGCGGGTGCCTCTCGGGTTCTTATCTTCCCTGATGAGCACGGCGGCGTTCTCGTCAAAACGGATATAAGAACCGTCTTTCCTGCGGGCTCCCTTAACCGTACGCACGACCACGGCTCTCACGACCTCGCCCTTTTTCACGAGTCCGCCCGGAGTCGCGTCCTTGACGGTAGCCACGATCTCATCGCCTATATACGCGTATCTTTTTCCGGATCCGCCCAGCACGCGGATACAGAGCAGTTCCTTCGCGCCGGTGTTATCCGCCACTTTCATTCTGCTTTCCTGCTGTAACATGCAGATAAACCTCCTTCAACGCTATTTTGCTTTTTCCAATATCTCGACCAGACGCCATCTCTTGGTCTTTGACAGAGGTCTCGTCTCCATGACCCTGACTTTATCGCCGATGCCGCAAATGTTTTCCTCGTCATGAGCCTTGAGCTTGTATGTTCTTTGTATGATCTTCTTATACAGAGGGTGCCTTACGTGAGTCTCGACCGCGACCACGATGGTCTTATCCATCTTGTTGCTTATGACCTTGCCCACGCGGGTCTTTCTGAGGTTCCTTTGCGCGTTCTCTTCCACTTTGCGATGTCTCCTTTCCGCCCGTCACTCTTTCCCGGAGGCAGCAGTGATGGCAGTCTGTATCCTGGCTATGTTCTTTCTTACTTCTCTTATCTGACCGGTGTTTTCAAGCTGGTTCGTCGCGTTGCGAAGTCTGAGATTGAAAAGCTCTTTCTTCGCGGATGTCAGCTCGTCGGTCAATTCTGAAATGGTCTTGCCCTTAAGTTCCTGTACGAATTGTTTGGATTTCACCGGTCATCACCGCCTTCCAATTCCTCGCGGGACGCTATCCTGCATTTGCACGGAAGCTTATGCATGGCCAGCCTCAGCGCCTCCCTGGCGACATCTTCCGACACGCCCGCTATCTCAAAGAGTACCCGGCCCGGCTTCACCACGGCCACCCAGTACTCCACGGTCCCCTTTCCCGAACCCATACGGGTCTCGGCCGGCTTCGCGGTCACGGGCTTATCAGGGAAAACCTTGATCCAGATCCTGCCGCCGCGCTTTACGAAACGAGTCACGGCAATACGCGCCGCCTCTATCTGATTGGAGCGTATCCAGCAGGGCTCGGTAGCTACAAGGCCGTATTCTCCGTCGGTAATCCTGTTGCCTCTTTGCGCCTTTCCTCTCATCGAGCCTCTGAACTGCTTACGATGCTTCGTTCTCTTCGGCATTAACATGACTATCTACCACTCCCTTCCTCGCCCTGTTTCTTCGGGAGTATCTCTCCTTTGTAGATCCAGACCTTGACTCCCACTTTTCCGTAGGTGGTTTTAGCCTCGGCAAAACCGTAATCTATGTCCGCCCTGAGTGTCTGAAGCGGGATCGTGCCCTCGGAATACGTCTCCGTGCGCGCCATCTCCGCGCCGCCCAAACGTCCCGAACACGTAGTCTTGATACCGAGCGCGCCGCTTTTCATAGTGCGCTGCATACAGGACTTCATGGCGCGTCTGAACGACGTACGGTTCTCGAGCTGCCCCGCGATGTTCTCCGCCACGAGCTGGGCGTCCCTGTCGGGCCTTTTGATCTCTTTTACGTCGATGACCAGCTTTTTATCGGTGAGTTTCGAAAGCTCGGTCTTTACCTTCTCAATCTCCTGACCGCCTTTTCCGATCACGATACCGGGCTTCGCGGTAAACACGGTGACTTTCAGTCTGTCGGAGGCTCTCTCTATCTCTATCTTGGAGACACCCGAGCTGTAGAGCCTTTTCTTAAGGAACTCTCTAATCTTATAGTCCTCCGCCAACAGATCCGCGAAATCGGACTCGGCGTACCATCTGGAATCCCAATCCTTATTTATGCCGACGCGCAGGCCGTGAGGATTAACTTTCTGTCCCATATATTTCCTCCTTATCTCTCGTCAAGCACTACACTGATATGACTCGTCCGCCTCTCTATCCTGTAGGCCCTGCCCTGCGCCCTCGGGCGCATTCTCTTAAGAGTGGGGCCTTTGTTCGCGTAACATTCCGCGACATACAGATGAGCTGCGTTCATACCGTTGTTGTTCTCGGCGTTCGCCACGGCGGACTCGAGGAGTTTCCTTATAATGGCGGAGCCGTATCTGGGACTGTAGGTCAAGATGGCGATAGCCGTATCCACATCCTTACCCCTGATGGCGTCCAACACAAAACACGCCTTTTGCACCGATATCCCGGCGTAAGACAGCTTAGCGTGCGGTCTGGTGTCTTTATTACTGTTTCTGACCCTTTTTATCTGGGATCTGTGCCCTTTTGCCATGGGTGAACCCTCCTTTCAAATCACAGATTCTAGCGGATTTTTGATTTCTTCTCATCTTTGCCGTGCCCGCGGTAGGTACGGGTCGGCACAAATTCACCGAGCTTATGTCCCACCATATCCTCGGTTATGTATACCGGAACATGCTTGCGTCCGTCATGGACTGCTATGGTATGACCTACCATGATCGGGAAAATAGTGGAGCGGCGCGACCACGTCTTTATCACCGTCTTCTCTCCCGATTCGTTGAGCGCCCTTACTTTCTTAAGTAAACTCTCGTCCGCGAAAGGACCTTTTTTTAATGAGCGACCCATATTGTAAAATATCCTCCTTAAGCTTTCTCAAAAGCGCCTCACACACCCGGACGTATCCGGAAGGCTTCGCTTCAAAAACCCGCAGCTTTTCACTTTAGCGTGTTCGCGGCAATTATACCGAAAACCATTTCTTCCCGGTTATTTTATCGCCCGTCCGTCTCTTCTTCTCACTATAAATTTGTCGGACTGTTTATGTTTCTTCCTCGTCTTAAGGCCCAGCGCCGGCTTACCCCAGGGAGTGCAGGGACCGGGTCGTCCTATACCGGCCTTGCCCTCGCCGCCTCCGTGAGGATGGTCGTTCGGGTTCATGGCCGATCCGCGGACGGTGGGTCTTATGCCCATATGCCTCTTGCGTCCTGCTTTACCTACCACGATGAGGTTATGATCGCCGTTTCCGACCACACCGACTGTAGCCCTGCAGACAAGCGGGATCATCCTCATCTCGCCCGAGGGGAGACGCACCGTGGCGTACTTGCCTTCCTTGGCCATAAGCTGAGCAACATTACCGGCGGATCTTACCAGCTGCCCGCCGTGTCCCGGATAAAGCTCTATGTTATGTATCTGCGTGCCGACCGGAATGGCCGAAAGCGGCAGACAGTTGCCCACGCGGATCTCGGCGTCCGGACCGTTCATCACGGTCATGCCGTCGGTGAGTCCCGCGGGAGCTATGATATAAGATTTTGTCCCGTCCTCATATTGAAGAAGAGCGATATTCGCGGATCTGTTCGGGTCGTACTCGATCCCGACCACGGTCGCGGGGACACCGTCTTTGTTGCGCTTAAAATCCACGATTCTGTAACGCCTCTTCGCGCCGCCTCCGCGATGACGCACGGTGATCTTGCCCTGATTATTGCGTCCCGCGGTACTCTTGGCGGGCGCCAGAAGCGACCTCTCGGGCGTGTCCTTGGTGATCTCCGAGTGATCGGAGCCTGTCATGTGCCTTCTGGAAGGCGTGTAAGGGCGGTAAGTTTTGATTCCCATTACATTTACTCCTTTCGATATCCGAAGGTATGAGCCTTCGCGCATTTTCGGCAAACGCCGAAGTCAACTGTCAGAGTCCCTCGAAGATCTCGATGTCTTCAGAGTCGGAAGTAAGCTTTACAACGGCCTTCTTCGTCTTCGCGGTCCTGCCCACCGTCGTGCCTCTTCTCTTGGGCTTTCCGGGAGTGGTAATCGTGTTTACGGTATCCACCTTAACACCCTTAAACATCTTCTCCACGGCTTCCCTGATCTGGCTTTTGTTCGCGTCGGGATGTACCAGAAAAGTATATGTCTTCTCAGACATCATGTTCATGCTTTTCTCTGTAACGACAGGTTTCAGGATAATGTCGTAATACTTAAGATCTGCCATTTTAAGCGTACACCTCCTCGATAGCGGCGATGACTGACTTTTCAACGATAAGCGTCTGATATTTCAGTATCTCGTAGACGTTCAGCTTATTTGAGCCCGTCGTCTTAACGCCCGGTATGTTTCTCGCGGAAAGCTGAGCGTTTTTATTCGCGTCCTCCACCACGATGAGGGCCTTTTCAACCGACAGGCAATCCAGCATCGTCTTAAAGCTTTTGGTCTTTATCTCATCGAACGACATGTCGTCGATAACGATGAGCTTGTTTTCCCGCACTCTGGAAGTAAGCGCGGATTTAAGCGCCGCGCGTTTTTCCTTTCTATTGATCTTAAATGAGTAGTCTCTCGGCACGGGCGCGAATACCACTCCGCCGCCTTTCCACTGAGGCGCCCTGATGGAACCCTGCCTCGCGTGGCCGGTGCCTTTTTGCTTCCAGGGCTTGCGGCCTCCGCCGGAGACCTCGCTGCGCGTCTTCGCTTTCTGAGTGCCCTGCCTTCTGTCTGCGAGGTACTGAACCACCGACATGTGCATGAGGTGTTCGTTTACCTCGGCGCCGAAGATGGCGTCACTTAGACTTACGGTGCCTACCTCGTGACCTTCTTTATTGAAAACAGATACTTCTGCCATCTTTAGTCTATCCTCCTTCCGAGCCTGCCTCAGACCGATTTCACGCTCTCTTTGATCTTCACCAGAGTTTTCTTCGGTCCCGGCACGGAGCCCTTTATAAGAAGAAGATTCTTCTCCGCGTCCACTCTGACGACTTCGAGATTTTGAACGGTGGTCTGACGTCCGCCCATACGGCCCGCCATCTTCTTGCCCTTAAAGACGCGGCTGGGATTACTGGACGCGCCGTTTGATCCCGCGTGACGATGGTACTTCGAGCCGTGCGCCATGGGACCTCTTTGAAGACCGTGCCGCTTTACGGCGCCCTGAAATCCCTTGCCTTTTGATACGGCGGTGGCGTCTACCCTGTCGCCCGCACTAAAAATGTCGGCGCGAATCTCCTGTCCCGGCTGATAGTCGCCGGCGTCATCAAGCTTTAATTCCCTGACGTATCTCTTGCTTTGGACATTCGCTTTGTCAAAATGGCCTTTCTCGGGCTTATTCGTGCCGTGCCTGTGGAAGATCTGCTTCTTGCCGCTTCCGTCCTTTTGCACGACCTTTTCCTTCTTATCGACAAAACCGACCTGAACGGCGCCGTAACCGTCATTTTCTTCTGTCTTTATCTGAGTAACGGCGCAGGGCCCCGCCTCAAGCACCGTCACAGGTATCACGGTGCCGTCCTCGGAGAAGATCTGTGTCATCCCGATCTTCGTGGCCAAAATAGCTTTCTTCATAATTAAATAATGCCTCCTTTAAGATTTACAGCGGAGCGTATCCTGTGACGCTCATCCTAAATCCGTCGCGATATCTACCGTCAGCGCGTCTTCATCTTTATGTCGATGTATACGCCGGCGGGAAGCTCGAGTTTCGAAAGCGCGTCGACCGTCCTCGGCGTGGGATCGATGATGTCGATAAGTCTTTTGTGCGTCTTCTGCTCGAACTGTTCGCGGGAATCCTTGTACTTGTGAACGGCGCGAAGGATGGTGATGACCTCCCTCTTGGTCGGAAGCGGTACCGGGCCGCTTACCTCGGAACCGTTGCGTCTGACCGTCTCGATGATCTTGGCCGCCGATTCGTCCACAAGCTGATGCTCATACGCCTTAAGCGTGATCCTCATTATCTGACTTGCCATAAAAAAGTCGCCTCCTTATCCGTACTGTCCCTTAACCACGGTACGACAAGCGGTGACTGTACACTCTGCCGTGTGTGTCATGCGCGTACACACGGAAAACTCCCGGACCCAACCCTTTAAGCGGGCCGCGGAAATCTTTAAGTACAGTGACTTGCCGCCGGTTTCGTAACCTGACATTCGCTCCGCGGGAAAAACCTGCCACGCGCCTTGCAGCAACCTCCCGCATCACAGCTATCGCGTCACAGCCGTTACATTATAGCGAAAGACATATTGCAATGCAAGAAAAATTTTCGGGAATCGATTTTGGGTATAAATCGAAAATGATAATGTCCTGATAAACCGCAAATGAAAATGTCCCGACAAAAGGAAATGTTGCGGTAAGACCGGCGCTTACGGCGTCCGCGCGATCTTTCATTCCCCGATACGCATATAACTTCGCCTGTCCGCCTTGAATCGGGCGGGACTTGATGTTATACTTTGGGCGTTCTTCGGTTTTAAATTATCTGAAATTGCGGGGTGAAAAAGACATGACGGAAAATCTGAGAAAAACACTTGGGATACCTGAGACATTTATGGCGAACCGTCTCCACGGCATCGGCGACTTAAGATATGAGTCCGTGCCCATGTTTGACGTCGGGGACGGGGAAGTTCTTGTGAAAATAAAAAACTGCGGTGTCTGCGGAAGTGACATCGGCCGTGTCTTTATCGACGGCACCTGCCGTTTTCCACTCACTATCGGACACGAGTTTGCCGGGCAGGTGATATATGACCCGTCGGGAGAATTCTCCGATAAGAAAGTGGCGGTATTTCCCCTGCTGCCGTGCTTTAACTGCGAGTCGTGTAAAGACGAGCACTACGCTCAATGCGAAAATTACGATTATTACGGCTCGCGCCGCGACGGCGGATTCGGGGAATATCTCGCGGTAAAAAAATTCAATCTCGTACCTCTTCCCGACAATGTTCCCTATGAGGAGGGCGCCATGTGCGAGCCCGCTTCCGTCGCCCTGCACGCGGTCAAGACCGCCGGCATAAAGGAAAACGATACGGTGCTTATCGCGGGAGCGGGAACCATCGGACTCATCGAGGCTATGTGGGCGAAAAGTTTCGGGGCGAAAAGGGTCATGTTCCTTGAAATAATGCCCCAAAAAGCCGAATTTGCCCGGAAGATGGGCTTTGAGATGTACGAAGAGGGCGTCAAGGTCGACGTAGGTATAGAGGCAAGCGGGGCATCTCCCGCTCTCGGGCAGCTGATTATGGCGACCCGCCCTTACGGGCACATAGTTCTCATGGGCAATCCCTCGCGTCCCATGCAGATCGATAAGCCCGTATATTCACAGATACTTCGAAGGGAGCTTACGCTGCACGGCATATGGAATGAGCTTTACGGAACGCGTGAAAATGACTGGCGCGACACAGTGAAGGCTGTCTCCGAGGGCCGGCTCGTCCTGAAACCGCTTATCACGCACCGATATCCGCTTTCAGGCCTAAACGACGCGCTGCGGATGATGCACGAAAACAGCGAATTTTACTGCAAGGTGATGGTGGAGTGCGGTTGATTTATATTAGGTTCCTTTCGGCAGAGGGCTTACGCCGGCGGCCCCTTCACATTCAGGCCGGAGCTGTGGATTGTTCAACCTTCAATGTTCGGTCAACAAAAGTGTTTAACTTTCCGCTTTTCGGTAACTGCAGGCAAAGTGGAATTGCAGGAGGCAGGAGAAATGTCAGATTCAACTTCGGTAATTTCAGGGGCGCGTGACGGTAAGACGGCGGGCAAACTGCCTGTCAAACTGTCACCGTCCATGATGTGCGCCGATCCCATGCGCCTTAGCGAGACTCTCCGTGTATTCGAGAAGGAGGGCGTCGAATATCTGCACATCGACGTGATGGACGGCAGCTTTGTCCCGAATTTCACTCTCGGTACGGATTATTGCAGGAAACTGCGCGAAAACACGAAAATACCGCTTGATATTCATCTCATGGTGGAGACACCCGAGAGCAAGCTCGACTGGTTTGACATCGCGCCGGGCGAGATAGTATCGGTGCACGCGGAAGCCACCCGGCATCTGCAGCGGGCCCTCTCATACATTCACGCCAAGGGGGCTTTGGCTTACGCGGCGATTAACCCCGCCACGCCTCTTGTCACACTGGAAAATGTGACCGACGATCTCGACGGCGTGCTTGTCATGACGGTAAATCCCGGCTATTCGGGACAAAAACTCGTGCCGCAGACCCTCCGCAAGATAGCAGCGCTTCGCGAAATGCTCGACGCGCACGGACGAGCGGACGTCTCCATCGAAGCGGACGGCAACGTGAGCTTTGCGGCGGCCCCGCTCATGCGCGAAGCGGGTACGGATCTCTTCGTCGCAGGCAGTTCGTCCGTATTTTCCCCGGACATGAACCTTTCGGACGCCATCATAAAGCTTCGCGGCGTCCTAAACCGGGCGGACGCGCCCGAAAATGAAAATCCGTAAAATTTACCGCTCGGTGCCGTTTATAAAGTCGGCCGCCTCTTTCGCGACATCGCTTCCCGGGAAAAGCTCCGTTATGCGGCTGTTTACTGCGGCGGCGTGCTCCAAATCTCCCGTCTTTTGATAAGCCTTTAAAAGCAGCAGCAGCGCGCGGCCGTTTTCGTAGCCTTCTCTCATTTTCACCGCGCGTTCCATCTTTTCCGTAACGGATTTATAATTTCCCGCGTCGTAATCCCGTGCGGCGGACTCATAGAGCTTTTCGCACTGCTCCTCAAAGACGTCCTTTGTGATGTCGTCGTATACGGTTTTCCCGACTTCTCCCAGAGATGACGCGTCTATGGCAAGAAGCTCGTCGGCCAGGGAAGCCCGGTCGTAATTTTCCTGACGGGCATGGTTAATGGCGGACACCAAACCCTCGTAACTGTTCTTGGTATTTTTCGCCGTCTCTATCTCGGCCGCCGTAGCCTCGCTGTCGGCTTTGTATTTATCAATATCCTGTTCCAAAAGATCTATCTGACTTTTCAGCGACGCTATCTGTTCACTGTATGAGACGGCCTCATCCCTGGCTTTTTTCGCCATATTCTGCCTCACCGCCGGAACCATCAGAAACCACACCAGCACCACGCCTACCACAACTCCGGTTACGATATTTAACACCGTCATCTTCGGCGCGCTGTCTTTTAATGTGGAAGAAACGGGCTGAATGATGGTCTCGTTGCCCATCTGATAGGAGACTGACTGTTTTTTGCCGTCCTTTTGCGCCTTATCCCTGCCGTGAATCAGGCTCAGCTCGTGCATATAACGCAGTGTTGTCACGTTCGTGACATCCAGCCTGTAAGCGCGGCGCAGAACCTGCCTCGCCTTCGAGCGCTGTCCCGTCTGTATGTAAAGAAGCGCCAGAAGCTGATACGCCCTTAGGAAGACGGGATTCATGGAAATAACCTTGTTAAGCTGTATGATCGCGAGATCCTCGCTGCCCTGACGGCAGTAATCCAGACATTGATTGTATTTTTTCGCCGCCTGATTTATAAGCTCCAGATCGTTCGGAGTCCCCTGCACTCTTTTTATAAAGTAAGCGGCGATATTCTCGTGCGACTGTATGTTTTTGCTGATTATCCACTGAACCAGCGCTTCGCATACCTCTCCCTTACCGTAATAGACAAGGCCAAGGAGATTTCTCGCCGCCACATTGTCGCGGTTATACCAAAGACTCCTTCTTAAGGAGGCCTCCGCGCCTGACAGATCGCGGATGTCGGCCTTCTTCAGACCGTCGTTATACCACTGATTTGATCTGTATAAAAATACGGTCGTGTAATCCACTGTCGCCCTACTCCTGCCGGCTCGCGCTTTTTATTATATCCTCGATGTCGGTCAGTTCTTCCCGGTACACCTCTTCCTCGATATCCTCCACTTCGGGACACGGCTTGAATTTCTTAAGTTCCTCATCGAAATTTAACATGCTGACCTCTTTCCCGCCGCGATCGGCGCCGCCTCAGAACTTTTGTAAGCACATTTACGTCTCGTTCTCACGTTCCGGGTTCGCCCTCATCCCCTGACGGCTCTTCGATCACGGGCGGCACATACTCGCTTGCCCGCACGAGTTTCCCCTGCGAGAAGACATATTCCTCACTCGAGCGAAATACGCGGCTCGCGGAGCCCACCTGACTTATAACGATCCTGTCGCCCTCGTCGAGTTTGTGTTTTCTAAGTTCTATCCTCGTATTGTTTAAAAACTGCGTGCTTTGTTTTTCCCCGTTTACGTAAATCTTGCTGTGAGAGGTCATATTTTCCCCGTACATGCTGTAAGTGCCGTCAGGATTTACCTGGATGCCCGAGAGCGTCACATCGCGAAGACCCATCTGATAATCCGTCTTTCGGTTCGTGACATAATCTTTCGCGCCGTATACGTATCCCTTTCCGTACAGCATATCATATTGCAAAAGTTCAAGATCGGGAAGGTAATTTTTAGTCTGCCGCCTCGTCCGATGATAATTAAAGAGCGTGCCGGCGTGCATTCCGAGGCTCTCCATGATCTTCGACGTGAGCTGATACGCGGGAACATCCTGATCCGTCTTTTTAAGTCCGATATTATCCCATATTACGTAATTGGTGTTGTACAGGTAACGGTTGCGCAGATCCTTCGCCTTAAGCCCCATGGTGGGCAGGTGATCCCCGTAAAGGGCCACCACAGTCGGCTCTCCTCTTTGCTCGATCTCAGCCAAGAGATCCGCGATGAACCGATCCGTCTCGTAAAGCTGATTTACGTAATATTCCCACGCGTTTTTCTTGCCTTCGCCTATGTCCGTCTGCACAGTGATCCTGGGATTTTCAAGCACCTTCTCCTCGGGATAATCCCCGTGTCCCTGCACGGTAATGGTAAATACGAAATCCTGACCGTCCGTGGAATTCAAAGCGTCGACTATGTGCCTCGTCAGCACATCATCCTTCGCCCAGTCATTTTCCGTGAACTGGAGGATATTCATGAACTCCTCACTCGTGAAGCTGTCAAAGCCCATGTCGTCGAACACATCCGCGCGGCTGTAGAAATTTCCGCCGTTATTGTGAATAGCGTGCGTCCCGTAGCCGAATTCCCTGAACGCGGTGGCGGCGCTTTCCATCTGCCGGTATTTGACCACCGTTTTGTAAGGATATTCGCCCGGCCCGAAATATCGCATGTTCATGCCGGTTAAGACCTCGAACTCGGTATTGGCGGTTCCCGCGCCCACTGAGGGCACTTTAAAATAACCCGACGAATAATTCTGCATAAGCGAGCGGAAAGTGGGAATGGGGTCCTCCGACATACTCAAAAACTCCACTTCCGTCGGATCAAAGAATGACTCCAGCTGTATCATGATGATGTTCGGCGTCTTATCGCCTGTCATAGACACCTCTGAAAGCGAGCTCTCGGCGGATATGTCGTCTATGGTCTTTTTGTTGTAATTGCTTGACTGCTTGATCCCGGTATTTATAAGACTGGACGTGAAGCAGTACGGAAGACCGTAATCCTCGTAAGCGAACGCGATGTTTCCGAAATAATCCGAGACCACGCGCCTGTTTAACGCGACTTTCGTAAGCGGCGCGACGGAAAGGATCCCCAGTACGGCAAAAATAATCGCCCGGATACGGTGCATTTTCCCCTGATACTTATGCCCGGATCTCCAAATGAACACGAGAAAGACCGTCACCGCGACGATGAGGGCGGCTATCACCAGACCCTGAAAACTGCTCAGATACTTATCGATCATGGAAAACGCGTCGTCCAGCACTTTCAGATCCTGAGCGTTAAACGGTGTCACCCTCACGCTTAAGATGTAGCCGTTGATGCCTCCGATGATAAGCCACACAAGGCCGACCACGATTCTCGCGAACTCTCTGCGTCTGAAAATGTAGACGATAAGAAACGTGGCGAAGATCATGTAAGCGTTAAACAGGAATGTCCACGGCGAGGTAACCATGTACGTCCACGCCTTTATGAAGGAATGGCGCGAAATGAGCTCGATCAAAAAATAAAGCACGCACGAGAGGATCGCCTGCATAAGTAACGAGCAGCGGTTCATTATGCGGCAGACTTTACTCATCACCGCGTAGAATTTGGTCTTGTGAAATTTTTCTGCCCGCGCGGCTTTTTTCGCCGCCCGGGCAGCCTTCTTTTCGGCCCGTTTCTCTTTGTGCCTGGCGAAGAAGGCTTTGATATCGTCTTTATGAATCTTCTTCATGAAAATAAATCCTTATTTGCCGCCGGCCGCATTATTTCTCAGCGCCGCGCGGACGTACCTATTGCGCCACAAAAGCTCGCAGACAGAACCGAAGTGAAGGGAGGGTAGGCGACCGTGTTTCCGGCGGGAAGTCACCCGCG
>CAYLRF010000008.1:4618-15512 GCA_964385995.1 uncultured Faecalimonas sp. | reverse complement strand
GAACCGAAGTGAAGGGAGGGTAGGCGACCGTGTTTCCGGCGGGAAGTCACCCGCGTGAAGACTTACCGCCTTAATTTCACGCATGGCCGTACTGTCTTTACGCGGCGCGGGTTGGCTTCCCGTGCGGAAACGCTTGGGAGCCGACCGACCTTCACGAGTTCGTGCGAGTGCTTGCGGCGCGGACGTACCTATTGCGCCGCATGCACTCGCAGACAGAACCGAAGTGAAGGGAGGGTAGGCGACCGTGTTTCCGGCGGGAAGTCACCCGCGCCATACTGTAAATACCTGCACGACATCACCCGAGCGCGGCGAGTCTCTCCTTCACCTGCTTCATAAGCTGCTCGTACTTCGCGAGCTTCTCCCGCTCCTCGCGGATCTTGGCCTCGGGCGCCTTACTCATAAACCTCTCGTTACCCAGCATACCACGCGAGCGCTCAAGCTCCTTATTAAGCCTTTCCTGTTCGTCGGCAAGTCTCTTTTTCTCAGCCTTAATATCCACCAAATCCGCGAGCGGCAGAAAACACGTCACGCCCGCCGCGACTACCGATACGGACGCGTCCTTCGGATTCCCGCAAGCTTTAAGAGACTCCCCGTCGCCTCTCGTATCTACTGTCACATCACCCGCTCCCATCAGAATCTCGATGGAGTGTCTCATACCTCTGTAAACATCCGCGACAGACTGCTTTTCGCAGATAATCACGCACTTGATACGCCGCTGCGGTTGTACATTCATATCCTTACGCACGGCGCGGACGCCCCGGATGAGCTCCTTAAGGCTCTCGACAGCCTCGCAGTCCTCTTCGTATATCAGATTCCCGTCAAATACCGGCCAGTCCGACATCATCAGCGACTCTTCCTCGGGAGAGACGGCGCCGTATATCTCCTCGGAGACAAAAGGCATAAAAGGATGAAGCATCTTAAGCGCGTCCTTTAATACCCGCGTCAATGTCCAAAGAGCGGCGTTAGCGGCGGCGGGATACTCATCAGCGTGCCAGATCGGGTATTTGGCAAGCTCGATATACCAATCGCAAAACTCATCGCGGACGAAGTCATATACCTTCTGCAGAGCTATCCCGAGCTCGAATTTGTCCATGTTCTCGGTGACCTCGCGGGCGAGAATATTCACCTTCGTGAGTATCCACCTGTCCGCGGCCGAGAAATCACCTGCGTCCGGAACCGTCACCTTACGTCCCTCAAGGTTCATCAATATGAATCTGGAAGCGTTCCAGACCTTATTTACGAAATTGCGGTTCGCCTCCACCCTCTCCTCGTAAAAGCGCATGTCATTGCCGGGAGCGTTGCCCGTGATAAGCGTAAGTCTCAGCGCGTCTGCTCCGTATTTGTCGATGATTTCCAGCGGATCGATGCCGTTTCCGAGAGACTTACTCATCTTGCGACCCATAGAGTCTCTCACGAGGCCGTGGATAAGAACCTTGCGAAACGGGGGCTTTCCCGTATGCTCGTACGCGGAAAACACCATACGGATAACCCAGAAGAAAATGATGTCATACCCCGTCACGAGTACGTCCGTGGGGTAAAAATACTCCAGCTCTTTTGTCTTATCCGGCCATCCCAGCACGGAAAAAGGCCACAGAGCCGAACTGAACCACGTATCAAGCGTATCCTCATCCTGCGTAAAATGCTTACAGCCGCAATGCGGGCAGACGTCCGGCATTTTCCCCGCCACCGTGACTTTGCCGCATTCATCGCAATAATACGCGGGTATCCTGTGCCCCCACCATATCTGCCTTGAAATGCACCAGTCGCGGATATTTTCCAGCCAGTGCAGGTAAATCTTCGTAAATCTCTCGGGCACGAAGACGATGTCGCCGTTTTTCACCGCCTCGATGGCCGGCTTTGAAAGCTCGTCCATCTTAACGAACCACTGCTGCTTTATGAGAGGCTCGACCGTGGTATGACAGCGGTCATGCGTACCGACCTGATGAACGTGCGTCTCGGTCTTTACGAGAAATCCCTCTTCTTTTAAATCCTCCACGATGGCGCGTCTCGCCTCATAGCGATCCATCCCCGCGTATTTGCCGCCCGTGTCCGCTATCGTGGCGTCGTCGTTCATGATGTTTATCTCGGCGAGCCCGTGGCGCCTTCCCACCTCGAAGTCATTCGGATCATGCGCGGGAGTGATTTTCACGGCTCCCGTACCGAAAGCCGGGTCCACATAACTGTCGGCTATGATGGGTATCTCGCGTCCCACAAGCGGCAGAAGCGCCGTCTTTCCGACCAGACTTTTATATCTGTCATCATCCGGGTGAACCGCTATCGCCGTATCGCCAAGCATGGTTTCGGGGCGCGTTGTCGCGATCTCGATATATTGATCCGTGCCGACTATCGGGTATCTGATGTGCCAGAAATGTCCCTCCTGCTCCTCATGCTCCACCTCGGCGTCGGAAAGACACGTCCTGCATACGGGGCACCAGTTAATGATTCGCGGCCCCCTGTAAATAAAGCCCTTCTCATAGAGCCTTATAAACACCTCTTCCACGGCCTTAGAGCAGCCCTCGTCCATGGTAAAGCGCTCTCTCTCCCAGTCGCAGGAAGTTCCGAGTTTTTTAAGCTGAGATGTGATCTCTCCTCCGTACTCCTCTTTCCACTTCCACGTCCTTTCAAGGAAAGCCTCGCGCCCTATATCTTTCTTCTCGATACCCTCTTTTCTGAGCTGCTGTGTCACCTTCACCTCGGTGGAAATGGCCGCGTGATCCGTGCCCGGCACCCAAAGGGCGTTGTAACCCTGCATCCTCCTGTATCGGATGAGGATGTCCTGCAAAGTATTATCGAGAGCGTGGCCCATGTGGAGCTTTCCCGTGATATTCGGAGGCGGCATGACTATGGTAAACGGCTTTCGGCTCTCATCGACCTCGGCGTGAAAGTAACGCTTATCAATCCACTTCTTATATATCGCCGGCTCTATCTTTTTCGGATCATATGTCTTCTCAAGCTGCCCTGCCATGACCGTCCTCCCGCGTGAGACTGTCTAAAAAACTTCATCCATTCCTTACGGTGTCTGCCTGATACGATACGCGTATATCACGCAAAAACGCCCTTTACGTATCTCTACGCAAAGGGCGCGAACAAACGAATGCCTGCCACATCTTCCCTCTGTTACGGGAAAACGCTATCTTCTCTTCTTACCGGCCAGCACCGCGCCCGCCGCCGCGACGGTAAGCGCTGCCGCAGCCGTAAACATAAGGGCCGGAGACTCCCCGGTAGCAGGTGACGATGACGCCGACTTCTTTACGAAGACGACCGGCGAAAGAGCCTCAAACTTGGCCGTCACCCTTCCGTCGGCGCTCGTAGTCTGAAGCAGCTCCCAAGCCGACTTCTTATCGCTGTAGTGAAGAACGGGGATATGATCTCCCGCTTTCACACTCGGCGTGATAAACGTAATGGTAATGGGGAACTTGACTTTATCGATAAGATCCTGACTTCCCTGAAAATACACATCGTCGATGGCGACGATACCCATGCCGTCCTCATACTCGCTGCCGAGTTCCTTCTTAAGGTTGTTCAGGTTCTTGATATAATCAACCTGCGCGGCGTACTTCGTCGCCTCAGTGCCCTGAAGCACCTCCACGATGAGCTTCATCCCGTCACTTGAAAGCGGCTTCCCGTCTGCGTCTACCGCCGACTCGACACCCGTCACAAACTCCGCCTCCGTGCTGGGAGACGCAAGCGCGGTCACAGTCATGCCGAGCATAAGCACAGCCGCCAGACAAAGACCAAGTACTCTCTTTTTCATCTCCGAAATCCTCCCCCCCCTTTATGTAACAACGTCCGGCTATATTCGATATTCGGCAGCATAAGCTCTCCGGGACCGTGATCCCGAAACCTCCCGAACTCTCGAAACCGTCTTAAAAGACGCGCAAATTATAACACTAATCCACCGGAATGTAAAACTTTTCTATCAACATTTTTTGAAGCTCGGTCTCGTCTACGTGAAATTCCTCGTAAATCTCACCCTTCGCGCTCTCTCCCGGAAGGTACTGCACACGTGACATGTCAAGCTCATATTCCGAAAAAACCTCCGCTTCCTCTGCCGTAATGTCCGTCTGCATGTATTTTTTCGCAAGTGAAGTCAGCTGCTTTTCAAAATCCTTTTTTTCTTTCCGTACGGCGCGAAGCTGCCCTATAAACGCCGGGAGATACTCCGTCTGCCTTCGCATACGGTCGTTATTGCTGAAATCCTGTCCCGTATCGCGCCATCTCACGAACTTATGCGCCTGATCGCCCGTGAGCGTGACTTTCGCTCCCTTCTTAAAGGCGGGATCCACACGGGTATAATCTTCCGACATGTCGATCGGCACTCCGCCGACCGCGTCATTAAACGGAGCGATCCCCGCGTAATCCATCGCGAGATACGCGTCGATGGGAAGTTCATAGAGAAGCTCGGTTAAAGTCTGCTTCACGGCGAAGCAGCTGCTCTTTCCCCCTATGCAATATCCGTACTGCGTGGCTATCTGCGATGAGACGGTGCCCGTCTTATGACCCGCGCTGTTGTAAATGTCCACCTCAGTCATGGTGTCCCTCGGTATCTGGATGACGGTAGCCTTCTTCGTGCTCTTATCAAGCGTGACGATCATGATGCAGTCCGCCTGACCCGCCTCTCCCGGGGTATTTCCGATGTCTATGCCCGACTCGCTGTCTATGCCCATGAAGAGTATGTTTGTAAGGTCGATATTGTAGCGGTAATGTTTGCCCTCGTAGACGATTTCGCCCAGATCCTCCTGCGACTGACTGTCGTCCCAATCGTCCCCGCGCGCGGAACACGTCCGAAGAAGCAGCGCGATAAGGATAATCACCGCCGCCAGCGCTATGATAAGGATTATTCCGATACGCTTCTTTTTACGATCCATGAAAATACCGTTTCCGACTGTTAATCAGATTTGCTCTTATCGTAAGGTATGACGGCCAGTGTGGGAACGCCCAGGTATTTCTCCACGTCTTCCTCCGTGATGATATTGTCATTCAAGAGGAACCTGATGATAAGGACGATGATCGCGGCCACCGCTCCTATCCCGAATCCGATAAGACTGTTTCTCGTAAGATTCGGTCCGACGGGACTTTTGGATACCTCCGCCATCTCCACGATGGTCGGGGGATCCTTCTTCGTGATCTCCGACATGCGTTTCGCGGTGGCCTCGCACATGGCGTTCGCCACCACGCAGGCATCCTCCGGATCCGCGCTGTTGGAGGCGATGACAAGGATTCGGGTGTCCTCAAGGTTCGACACATTTACCATCGATCTGATCTCGCTTCTGGTAAATGTCTTGCCGGAATCCGCCTTTATCGCCTTAATGGCTCTGTCTATGACGGGCTTGCTGGTCGCTATGACCTCGAAATCACCTGTAATCGCGGTACCTATTTGAAGATCCGTCACGCTGGTCACGCTGGTGGTGTTCGGAAGCACATACAGCATGGCCGCCGACTGATACGTGGGCGTCACCGCAATCTTCGTATACGCGAAAGCGCACGCCAGAGCGACCGCCGCGGTAAGAAGTATCAGCCACCACTTGCGAAGGAGGTAGTAAAGCATCTCCATCAGGTCCACATCCATCTCTTTTGTCTCAACATTTTGCTGATCGTTCATCTAATCACCCCCCCCCCCATTATTTCTCTTCGCCGTAATAAGAGGCGTAATACGAACCGCCGTGTTTCTTATCGTAATTGTAGTACTTGTAGTAACTCTTTCTGTTATAATAGGTGTTCTTCGAGACGTCGACCTTATTCAGCACGACTCCGAGGAAATTCGGGTTGGCGTTACGCAGCTGGGATATCATGTTCTTCACCACGGTTCGCGAACAGCTGTTTGAGGCGACCGTGAGGATAGTAGCGTCGCAGTATTTCGCTATGACCGCGGCGTCCACCACACTGCCCAAAGGCGGGGTATCCACTATCACGTAGTCAAATACCTTCTTCGCCTCCTCGAGAAGCTGAGAAAAACGCTGTTTGCCGAAAAGCTCCGTCGGGTTGCTCGGAAATGAGCCGACCGGCATCACATACAGGCAGTCTTTATTCGTTCTGTAGATGAGTTTGGATAATACCTCCTGACCCGAGAGGTAATGACTCAGGCCCTTGGGATTGCCCTTTATATCAAAACGCTGTACGAACGTGGACTTGCGCAAATCCGCGTCCACAAACAATGTCTTCTTCTCATTCTCGGCGAAAGCGCACGCCAGCTGAAATGACACCGACGACTTCCCGTCGCCCGGCAGACAGCTGGAAACGGCGATCACGCGGTTTTCGACGCCGGTGAACTCCACATTTGTCCTCAGTGTCCTGTAAACCTCTTTCTCACGGTTTGACGGCGGCACCTTGTCGACCAATTCTAACTTATCCATCTAACCCTCCTGAAAAATCTCCCCTTTTTACCGCAACTTCCGATATGATGATATCAGGGCAGGATTGTGACAACCGTAATATCACTTTCTACCCCGACATCATATGATGTTTCGGATAAAAAACCGCATCACAGACTCCCCGATATCAATTTCGCGGGATTATCTTCCGTAAGACGCGCGGCTTCCCCCTCGCCGAATCTGCTCCTTAAGACCTTAAGGCAGCGCGTCATCACGGGAGGCCTCACTTTCGAGTCGTGCGCGTCCGTACCCACAAGCGACACAAGTCCGTCCGAGATCCACTTTATCACGCGGCGCTTTACGATAAGTCCCGCCTCCCCGCAGACGGATGAGGCGTTTACCTGAAGGACGGCCCCCAGACGGCAAAGCTCCTTAAAAGTTTCTCCCGCCGCCAGTCTTCCGTAACGCTCTATGTGAGCCAGAACCGGACGGTAACCCGCGTATCTTATCCTGCGGACGGCATCCTTAGCCTCCCCGCTTCCGACACCGGGCAAAAACTCCGTCAAAACGTACTCGCCGCCACCCAGCGATATGGCACCGCCATCTGCGATAGCGCGCTCCGCGCCGTCCTCCCAGAGGATCTCGCTCCACAGATACATCTCTTTTTCGGCACCGATACGCTTCCACATATCGCGGGCGATTCGAAATCTCTCTCTTACGAAATCCGTCCTTTTTTCACTCTCACCCAAGGTGAAATGACAGGTGGCGAAGATGACGCCTGTGCCCTCCCCGTCGGCGATACGAAGCATCCTCTCTGTCTCGTCGGTGCCCGTCGCTCCGTCATCCGCTCCCGGAAGGATATGACAGTGAACATCCGTTATCAAGCCGTGTTCCCCCTCCTTGGCGCAACACGCAGACCATTATAGCAACGAAGTCCGCGAAAGTCCATCAAATTTTTCGGCCGCGGACCTTCCCGTAAAGCCGCCCGAAAAGTCGGCGCAGTCTGTATACGCACCAAAACATAAGACCGCCCGTAAGACCTCCCAGCGTATTAAAGAAAAGATCGGAGAGCTGCCACGTGCCGACCCGAAAGATCAGCTGTAACATCTCTATGGCAAATGACGTGAGAAATGACGCCTTCGCCGAAAGCCACGCGGTCCTTAAAAATCCCGCTCTTTCATTGCGCAGACGGTTCTTAAAAGCCAATTGGAAGGCAAACGAAAACGGTATGAAAAGCAGGATGTTCTCGATGGATTCCATGGCGGACTCGCCGTTTTCGATATTCAGGTCAAAGCTTCCGATGACATCCTCGAGCGGATTTTTCTGGGCGCCTCGGCCGTACAGGGTACGAAAAAGTATGAGCGCCAGACAAAAGGCAAACAGAAACATCCGGCGAAACGATGCATCCGTGCGGAAGCGTTTCCACCATTTTTTCACGGCTTCCTTAAGGCTCGGATAAGATCCGTAAACCATCGTAAAGAGCACCGCCAGCGTCAGCGCGAACCAGAAGGGCTGGTAAAAGGCGTTCAGCACGTCGGTCAGAAAAATTTTGATTATGTCGAAGAATTGTCCCATATCACTTTTTTATCGTCACGGTTCACGGCCGGCACCTATCCTAATCTCCGGCGCCGCATCTGCGGTAAAACTCAAGGACCCTCTTACCTCTCTCGGCGTCCCCGCTTTTTACCGTTTTCACCCCTTTGCGGACACTTTCTTTCCTGAAAAGAAGCGTTCTTATTATCCTGACCGCCCACGCGAAGGGAAGCAGGTATTTCTTCCTATCAAGCCACGGATAGAGAGAGACCATCGATTCGTATCCGGGAAAAAGCACTCTTAAAAGATACCCCGATTTGCCCTCCCTCGCGGCGGCGAGATCGACAGCGGTGTCGGAATTTCCGTATAAACCGCCGCCCATGACAAATTTCCCAAGCTCTCCTATAAGCCTCTGCCGCTCCGGCGAAAGATGCGGCGGCGTTTTACCGAACCACGTCAGCGCGAGCGCCTTTATATTGTCCGCGAATTCGGCGATGTCAAGACGCTCAAATACCCCGTGAATGTAATCTTCATCCATGCCTCCTCTTAAGAGGAAGACATATATATCCATCACGAATCTGACGCCGATTCCGCCGTCCGCAAAATGACCGTAAAGATGAACCATGGTATATATGTATTGCTCATCAAGGCTCATCCGGCGAACGAAGCCGCGATCCCACTCTTTGACGGATTTTTCCCAGACATCGCCGTAATAAGACGCGAACCTCGAATCCGCCGGCACAGGCGTCCGGTGCATCTCTATCTCCATATGGCGGCTGTCGGCATAGATGTCATGCTTAAGTCCCGACGTAAAATCGGTATATCCCATCGAGGACAGGAGCCGTCTTACCTCCTTATGCTGAGAGGCCCTGTAAAGAAAATCCAAGTCGGCCATGGTGCGCCACTCGCTCTTGGGGTAGTAATCCTTTGTAACCGCGCCTTTTAACGGTATACAGTAAAGGCCGTTTTTATCGAAGGCACCCAGCACCCGTTCTTTTTCTTCGCGCTGTCTGGCGTCAAGGACCAGTATGCCCACAGTTTTTTTTCTTAATGCATTCGCGAGATCTTCCGGCACCGAAACTTCATCCGGAAACATACGCGCGGCGTAGTAGATAAGATGCTCCACTTTGTGACGAGCGGCGATATTTACGAGCTTTAAGGGATCCGCGCCCGTATCCCGGGCCGCCACGCGCTCGGAGCCGTTTAGAAGGGCTTTTATGACGGAAATTAAAAAATCTTCTTCGGGTGAAAGCGTATCCATGCCGATTATTTTCCCCACACCGTCTTATTTACGACTTCGGTGAAGCTTTGAATGATGTTTACCACTTTTGACGAGACATTCTCATCCCGATAGTCGGGCACGGGCGAAGGCGTAAATCCGTCCTTTTTCATGCGAAGGGCCGTCTCCACTGCGGGAAGCAGTGTCTCCTTTCGGATGCCTCCCAGCGTGAAGCAACCTCTCTCCATCGCCTCGGGGCGTTCCGTGGACGTGCGCGCGCATACCGCAGCGAAGGGTTTTCCCACAGAGGCGAAGAAAGCCGCCTCCTCCGGCAGTGTCCCGCTGTCTGATACCACCGCGAAGGCCCGCGTCTGAAGACAGTTGTAATCCGTGAAATTTAGCGGCTCGTGAAGCATTATCCGCGGGTCCGTCTTAAATTTGCTCCCTTCCAGACGTTTCGCCGACCTCGGATGGCAGGAATAAAGCACCGGCATATCGTATTTGGCCGCGAGAGCGTTTACAGCGCAAAAAAGCGAGGTAAAGTTCTTCTCATCCTCCATATTTTCCTCGCGGTGCGCGGACAGCAATATATATCTGCCCTCCTTAAGACCAAGCCGCGCGCATACGTCTGACTTTTCTATCTTAGACAAATGCGCGCGCAGCACCTCGGGCATGGGACTACCCGTCACGAAGGTCCTCTCCTTCGGGAAGCCGCATTCCGCCAGATATCGCCTCGCGCACTCCGAGTAGGGAAGATTCACGTCAGAGATGATATCGACGATACGCCTGTTCGTCTCCTCCGGCACACACTCGTCTTTGCACCTGTTGCCGGCTTCCATATGGAAAATGGGGATGTGCAGACGCTTGGCGGCTATGGCCGAGAGGCAGCTGTCCGTATCGCCGAGTATGAGAAGCGCGTCCGGAGATACGCTTGTCATCAGCCTGTAGCTTTCACGCAGGATATTTCCTATAGTCTCTCCCGGATTATCGCCCGCGGCGTTCATGTATACCTCAGGTCCCGAAAGGTTCAAATCGTCGAAAAATATGCCGCCTAAGTTATAATCGTAATTCTGCCCGGTATGCGCCAAAATGACGTCGAAATATACGCGGCATTTTTTGATAACCTCAGACAGGCGGATGATCTCCGGCCTCGTACCCACTATGATAAGAAGCTTAAGTCTGCCGTCATTTTTAAACGCGGCGCCCCGGCCGAGAGTGTCTGTATTCTCACACATTTACTTTTCCGATTCCTCTTGTGAATTTATTTGTCGGGCGGATTTACCGATCATACTTTCTCTGGATACGTGTCGGGTTTTTCGGGGTCGAATCTCTCACTGGCCCACATGACGGTCACGAGATCCTCTGTGTCGGATATGTTCGTGATCTCGTGCGTATAACCCGGCAGTATGCGTACCGCTTCAGGGCGCTTACCGCTCACAGGAAACTCCATGACTTCATCGGTGCCGACTTTGCGCTCGCGAATCAGCGCCTGTCCCGAAACCACCGCGAAGATCTCGCATTTCGAGTGGTGCCAGTGCCCGCCCTTCGTGGCCCGCGGCTTCGTGACATTTACGCTTACCTGTCCCGTCTTCTCGGTCTTTAAAAGTTCGGTAAAACTTCCCCTCGCGTCCGTGTTCGTCCGAAGGGGAAATCTCATCTTTTCCGGCGGCAGATAAGAAAGGAACGTGGAATAAAGCTTTTTCTCAAACGAGCCGTCGGGGATTTCATGTATCAAAAGCGAATCCGTCTGCTCGTCGAACATATAAAGAAGACCCGCGATGTAACCAAGTTTTTCCCGATATGTTACAGGTACCTGAAAGTACGCCGCGTC
>CAYLRF010000008.1:0-4518 GCA_964385995.1 uncultured Faecalimonas sp. | reverse complement strand
CGGCACCATTTGCCGAAGATGTTTGGGAATCGGTAGATAAAGACGGGAGTGTCATGTGTTTTCCCGTATGAGAAAACGAGATCCTCCGCCGCCTTCTTACTTATCCCGTAAGGATTTGAAAGCGCCGCCTGCGCGGACGAGGCGAGCATGACCGGACATCCGCCGCCGTACCTGGAGAGTGTATCGAGAAGCTCGCGGGTAAATCCGAAATTTCCCTTCATATACCCGGATTCATCCTCCGGACGGTTCACCCCCGCGAGATGAAACACGAAATCCGCCTCGCGGCAATATTCCTCCAGTTTTTCCCGGGGCGTGTCGGCACCGCATTCGTATATGTCATCCACGGTAAGGCCCGGGTATCCCGGGTCTTTGCCGTCGCGTATGTTTTTCAGCGTCTCGGTGAGATTTCTTCCCACAAATCCCGCCGCGCCTGTGATAAGTATGTTCATCCGCTTTTGCCCTAAGCGCCGTAAGGCATGACTAAACCGAAGCCAGCTTCTCCCTTATGAACTTAAGCTCCAGTAATTTCGCCTTTACCTGCTCTACGTTCAGCCGTTTCGCGTTATCGGAATTAAACTCCGTCAGCGTATCGCGCCCGACGTCGCCCTCGCTGAAATATTTGTCGTAATTTAAATCGCGCCTGTCACACGGCACCCGGTAGAAGCGCCCCATGTCGACGGCGCTTACGCATTCCTCATTCGTAAGCAGTGTCTCTCGCATTTTCTCGCCGTGGCGGATACCGATGATTTTTACGGGATTATCCGCGCCGAATATCTCTTTGACAGCCTGCGCGAGGGTGCCTATCGTACAGGCGGGAGCCTTGCTCACCATGATGTCCCCCGATTCGGCGTTCATGAAGGCGTACATCACAAGCTCCACCGCCTCATCGATACTCATGATAAACCGCGTCATCGAAGGGTCGGTCACGGTAAGTTCCTTGCCCTCCTCTATCTGACTTACAAAAAGGGGAATGACCGAACCCCGCGAGCACATGACATTGCCGTAGCGCGTACAGCAGATACTCGTCTTATCCGGCGGAACAGTACGCGATTTGGCCACCGCCACCTTCTCCATCAGGGCCTTTGACTCACCCATGGCGTTCACCGGATAGGCGGCTTTGTCCGTCGAGAGGCAGATGACTTTTTTCACTCCTTCCGAAATGGCGGCCGTAAGCACGTTGTCCGTGCCCAGCACATTGGTCTTCACGGCCTCCGTCGGGAAAAATTCGCAGGAAGGCACCTGTTTTAAGGCTGCCGCGTGAAATATGTAATCCACCCCGTGCATGGCGTTTCGCACGCTGTCCATGTCGCGCACGTCGCCGATGTAAAACTTGATCTTCGCTTGTTTGTCGGGCAGACGCTTCTGATATAAATGTCGCATGACATCCTGTTTCATTTCGTCTCTGGAAAATACGCGGATTTCCTTTATGTTCGTCTCCGTAAACCTGTCCAAAACGGCATGGCCGAATGATCCCGTGCCGCCCGTGATAAGAAGAGTCTTCCCGTTAAAAATGCTTTCCTCCATAAAATTGTCCCACGGCCTTTCCGGACTTACCTACGCTCTTCCTGCGCGCGGCTTTTCCTTAGCTTTCGCCCGCCGCGGCGACGTCCGAAACGCCCCCCCCCACTGTATTTTTTCGAAGCGCCCTCTTCCTCGAGCAGGGCCTTAGCCTTTCGCGCCTCGTCGCTAAGATCTTCTTCCTTAGTCTCACGGCGATATGTGGGCACCATCCCGGCCACGATGTCTTTGATATCTTCACTGTTGTCACAGCAGGCGTCAAAGAGCACCTTCAGCTGACTTAAGAACTCATCCGCGTCAAACGGCACGGGACAGCCTATATAGATCTGATTGTTCGCGGTCTTTTTCAGGCCTTCCGAGTCCATAAGTTTTTCCTCGTAGAGCTTCTCCCCCGGCCTTAATCCCGTGTATTCTATGCGAATATCCTCGCCCGGTTTAAAGCCCGAGAGCTTTATGAGGTTTCGCGCCAGATCGTCGATCTTTACCGGGCTTCCCATATCGAGGACGAATATCTCTCCGCCCTTGGCGTAGACACCGGCCTGCAGCACGAGACTTACCGCCTCGGGAATAGTCATAAAGTAGCGGATAACGCGCGGGTCTGTCACGGTAACCGGGCCGCCCGCCTCTATCTGCTTGCGAAACAGGGGAATGACGCTCCCGTTGCTTCCGAGCACATTGCCGAAACGAACCGCCACAAACTCTGTCCTGATATCGCCCGGGGACTCTTTTCCCCCGTCCCCCGCTTTTTCTTCATCCTCGGACATAACCGATGAATCGGTACTCATCCCGTCATCCGTCATATGCGCGGCTTTTGAATCCGACGCGTCCGTACCGCCGCGCATGTCCTCCTGCCCGCTCATAACTTCCTCGATACCCTGAGAATGCGCGAAAAGGGCGGGTATTTTATCCGCCGTGCCTTTCTTTATCATATAATCAAATGACTGTATGACCATCTCGCACAGGCGCTTGCTGGCTCCCATGATATTGGTGGGATTGACCGCCTTATCCGTGCTTATGAGGATGAATCGGCCGCAGCCGTTGTGCATGGCGGCGTAAGCGGTCTTATAGGTGCCGATCACATTATTTTTTATGGCTTCATTTGGGGAGTCTTCCATGAGAGGAACGTGCTTATGCGCCGCGGCGTGATAGACGATGTCGGGCCTGTATTTGCCAAATACCTCGTCCAGTCTCCGGCTGTCGCGAACCGATCCGATAAGGACTTTCAGATTGAGATTCGGCCAATTCCTTAAAAGCTCCTGCTGGATGTCGTAAGCGCCGTTTTCGTAAACATCGAATATGATAAGAAGCTTCGGACTGTGCGCCGAAAGCTGACGGCAAAGCTCGCTTCCGATGGAGCCGCCTCCGCCCGTCACCATCACCGTCCTTCCCCTCACCGCCTCGAGGATCTCATCACTGCAAACCTTGATGGGCTCTCTTCCGAGAAGATCCTCCACCGACACCTTCTTCATGCGGCTCACTGTCACGGAACCCTCAAGAAGCTGGTAAATACCGGGGAGATTTAAAAGTTCGCAGCCCGTGTCCCTGCATATTTCCAATATTTCCTTCCTGTCCTTTTGCGGAGCCGAAGGGATGGCGATGTAGATCTTTCGAATGTTGTATTTTTCGACATTCGCGGGTATGTCATCTCTGGTGCCGACCACCGGAACCCCGTCTATGTACCGGCCGACTTTATTTTTGTTGTCGTCTATGATACAGACGATCCTCTCCTTTGTCTGATCGGCTTTCTCGGAGTCTCTTAGGATCATCTGCCCCGCCGATCCCGCGCCGATAAGCATGACATGCACGATTCCCTCAGCCGAGATCTTTTCTCTGTGCCTGCGCTCCATAAGTACGATCCTGTAGGAAAACCTGACCGCGAGCACCGCGAAAAACTGAATCACCACGCCTAAGATATAATAGGTCACGGGCATCCGCGTAAAGAAAATCATCGTCCCCGCTAACTGGACGATAAAAGTGAGCACCGTGGCGGCGGCCACGCGGAGAAGCTCGCTGTAACTGGCGAATCTCCAGATACTGTTATAAAGCTTCATTCTCCAAAATATAAAAACGGATATCACGGTATAAAACGGCGCGAATATCAGAAATGTCCTCCGATATTCCGCCGATATCGCGCTTATGCGGCAATCAAATCTCACCCACAAAGCCAGCGCGTAGGATAAATTTACCGCGAGAATGTCATAGATGACCAAACCGATGTCAATAATCTGCCAATGCTGTAAGCGTTTAATCTTCATATTTGTCCGCGTTCCGGGAAATGCCTGTCAACGAGCTTTTTATATTCCTCGTATGCCTTCGTACCCGACATGGATTTCTCCAATGCCCGCGCCACTCCTCTGTAATACCAGCCTATCGTATCCTTGTCCTTCATCCTGAAACGCTGCCAGAGCTTTTCGCCCGCCGCGGGATAATCCCTGTCTATGTCGCGCATGTTCGAGAGCTTGTCGGAAAGCGCGATCATCTGTACCTCTTTCGGCGCGTCAGGGAGCCTTTTTATCGTGGCGCTTTTGCGCTCCATCCACGTCTTTGACTTATCCTCGCTCTCCATCTCGACCAGGCGCGCGACACGCTCCGAGAACGCCTTCTTAAGATCATCCGCCGTCACGTTTTCGCAGTCCTCGATCGTATCGTGCAAAATGGCGGCCGCTATGACTTCCTCGTCGCAAGTCATACCCGCGACTATCTCGCCCACCTCGAGCGGATGCACGATAAACGGCCTGTCAGTACCCTTGCGAAACTGTCCCTCATGCGCCTTCGTCGCGAACGCTATCGCTTCTTCCACCACCGTAGTTTCACGTCCCTTCAACTGTCATAGAAGTCGATCTCCCGGACCTTAGCGGACGATATTTCTGCCCGAAGCCGATACACGGATGAATTATAAATGATAACCCCCGCGGCGTCCAGAATTTTCGCCGGACGGGTGGCGCCACGTCCCCGGGTAATGCTCGATATGTCCGGCTCACTTACCCGTCTTTCGCAATA
>CAYLRF010000007.1:0-40369 GCA_964385995.1 uncultured Faecalimonas sp. | reverse complement strand
CAGGACATAGGGCTTTTCGGCGGCTCGTTGATTTCCCTTGACATTTTCGCGCGGCGTCCTTATAACAGATTACGGTAGCAGGGGGATTTTTCACCGGATAAACATGGAGAGAATTATGAATACTTTTGACGACTACCCGGACGCGGACAGAAAAGATTACCTGAGTTTGGACTCTAAGGTGGTGCACGGCGCGTCGGGAATCGATCCCGCCACCGGATCGGTGAGTTTTCCGATCTATCAGACGGCGACATTTCGTCATCCGTCAGTCTCGGAAAAGACGGGATACAATTATTCGAGGGTCATCAATCCGACACGTGAGGAATTGGAGCGCACGCTCTGCATACTGGAGGGCGGCACCCGGGCCTTCGCGCTGACTTCCGGAATGGCGGCCGTTTCGCTTGTCATGACACTTCTTCGTCCCGGCGATCATATTATTCACTCAGACGACATTTACGGCGGAACATATCGGTATGTCAATGAAACGCTTCGCGACATGGGCATTGAAAACACCGGGCTTGATCTCTCCGATCTTAAAAGAGTGCGCTGTGCCTTTCGGCCGAACACGAAAATGGTTCTCATAGAAACCCCCACCAATCCTATGATGAAGGTCGCGGACATAGCCGAAGTATCCAAAATCGCTCACGAGCACGGCGCGATTTCAGTGGTTGACAACACATTTCTGACCCCGTATTTCCAGAGGCCTCTTGCCATAAGGGGGGGGGGCGATATCGTAATACATTCGGGCACCAAGTATCTTGCGGGGCATAACGACGTATTGGCAGGCGCGGTTGTCGTAAAAGACAGCAAGCTCGGCGAACGGCTGGAACTGCAGAACCGTGTAAGCGGAGCGCCGCTTAGCCCCATGGATTCATGGCTGGTGCTCAGGGGAATAAAGACGCTCGCTCTTCGCATGAAAAGGCACGAGGAAAACGCCGTCAGGGTGGCTAACTGGCTTCGCTTAAATCCCCGCGTCGAAAAAGTCTATTTCGTAGGTTTTCCCGATCACAAAGATTTCTCCGTGACAAAAAAACAGACGACGGGATTCGGAGGGATGATTTCCTTCAGGGTAGACAGTACCGCCACGGTCAACAACTGTCTGGAGCGGATACGCCTCATTACCTTCGCGGAATCGCTTGGCGGCGTGGAGTCGCTCATAACTCACCCCGTAACACGTACGCATACCGAGATTTCCGAGGAGCTTCGCGATTCCTTAGGGATTACGGACACGTTGCTCAGGCTCTCGGTGGGAATAGAAGACTGCGACGACATCATCGCGGATCTGGACAGGGCGTTAAGATAGGGGGTGAGGACGATGAAATTTACTAAAATGCAGGCGTTCGGCAACGATTATGTGTACATTGACGGCGTAAATCAGAAACTCTCACGCTACGGCGAACTGGCTCGCTTTATCAGTGACAGGCATTACGGCGTGGGATCCGACGGGATGGTGCTGATACTTCCGTCCCGCAGAGCCGACTTTATGATGCGTATATTTAACCCCGACGGCACGGAGGGGGAGATGTGCGGTAACGCGCTGCGCAGCACCGGGAAATTTGTTTACGAACACGCGCTGACGGACAAAACCGAACTTGCGATCGAGACGAAAAGCGGCGTGCGCGCCGTGAGGCTTTTTGTAAAGGACGGCGTCGTGGAGGATATCGAGGCCGATATAGGAGAGCCGGTGTTAAATTCCGGACGCATACCGGTTTCCACGCCTCTGCCTGAGTTTATCGACAGGCCCGTGCGTGTGCTCGATCGGGAATTTCGCCTTACCGCTCTTTCATGGGGTAATCCGCACTGCGTGGCGTTCGTAAATGACCTTGACACTTTCGACGTGGAAGCTTACGGGCGATCCATCGAACATAAAACCGATTTGTTTCCTCACAGGACCAATGTGACTTTCGCGGAAATTATCGATCGCGGGCACATACGGATACGCGAGTGGGAACGTTCCGCCGGAGAGACATTGGGGTGCGGCACGGGGTGCTGTACCGCCGCCGTTGCGGCAGTACTGTTGGGAAAATGCGATCGCGAAACAGACGTAAAGCAGCCGGGAGGCACTCTTCATACACGCTGGGACGAAGAAAGCGGGCATATGATAATGCGGGGCCCTTCCCATACCGTATTTGAGTCTGAGATAGATGTCTCACACATTTTGGAGCGTGACGGCGTTTGTGAGCATAACCTTTCCCGACTGCTGGAGGGAATTGAGTACACCGTTCTCGCAGGCGACGTAGAGGGTGTAAAAATAAGCGACATACGTTACGACTCAAGGCTTTGCGAAGACGGCGACCTGTTTTTGGCGAGAGTGGGAACGACATCGGATTCACATTCATTTATTCCCGACGCCGTACGCCGGGGCTCGAGGGTTGTCGTTGTGGAAAAAGACTGCGACGTGCCGGGAGGCGTCACCGTGATAAAGGTACCTTCTTCGGCGGAGGCGCTTGCCATGCTTTCGGCGGCATACTTTCGCCATCCCGCGTCACGGATGACGGTAATCGGAATAACGGGCACCGCCGGGAAGACCTCGGTTTCCTACATGATTAAGGCGATACTGGAACGCGCCGGAGAGAAAACGGGTCTTATAGGAACAACGGGCGCCGTTATCGGTGACAAACGAATTGAGCTTTTAAACACGACTCCGGAGAGTTATGAGCTGCAAAAGCTTTTTGCCGAAATGGCAGACTGTGGGTGCCGCTTTGCCGTGACGGAGGTTTCCTCACAGGGATTAAAAATGCGCCGCACGGACGGTTTTATCTTCGATTACGGGGTATTTACCAACATTTCCCCGGATCACATCGGCCCCGGAGAACACGCGGATTTCGAGGAATACCTTTCCTGCAAGAGCCGGCTGTTTCGGCGCTGCCGGGTCGGTGTGGTAAACGCCGACGATCCCCTCCTCTTTAAGGTGACAGAGGGTCATATCTGCAGGCTTGTCGGTTACGGCCTTGGAGAAACGGCTGACGTCCGGGCCGATGAGCTTCGTCTGCTTTCCGAAGACGGTTTTTTAGGGAGCCGCATATCCGTGACGGGTGCGGTCACGGGAGAGTTTAAGGTAGGCATTCCCGGACGGTTTTCCGCATACAACGCTCTGGCGGCGGTGACCGTATGCGCCGAGGCGGGGGTGCCCTCCGGGATTATGAGTGACGCGCTGACAAATGTGAGCGTTCCCGGGCGGATGGAGACGGTTTATTCCGACAGCCGCTATAAGGTGATAATAGATTACGCGCACAATGAGGCTGAGATGGAGAATCTGATGGAAACGGTCGCGGGTTACCGCCCGAAAAGGCTGGTATGCGTGTTCGGGTGCGGGGGCAACCGCGCGAAAGCGCGCCGGCTGGCTATGGGCGAAATAGCGGGGCGCAGCGCCGATCTGATTATTCTCACGGCCGACAATCCGCGCTGGGAGTCATTGGACTCCATTGACGCGGATGTCATAGAGGGCATAGAGCGCTCCGGAGGGCGTTATATACGTGTGGACGACCGGGCCGAGGCGATTAAGACGGCAATGCGCCGCGCCCGCGACGGCGATGTGATTTTGCTTGTCGGCAAAGGGCACGAAAAGTACATGGAGGTTCGCGGAGAGCACACATTCTGGGACGAACGCGCCGCCGCTCTTGAGGCCGTGAAGCTGCTGCCGGATGCGGACAGAGATTAGAGATGATTTTTAAGGACAGTGCCCGGCACTGGACTTTGCCGGGGAGGATACATTCATAATGAAAGAAAAAGACGGACGGTTAAGACGGTTTAACTTCAGATTGTGGTTCGCCCTGTGCGCTCTCGCATTGATTCCTGCCGTATACCAGACGGTCAAGACATTTTTAATATCAAGCAACGCCGAGGCGGGCGCGTTTGACATCATCGGTCAGATGGAATGGTTCGATCTCATAAACGAGACGCTTCAGGCCTTCTTAATCATCCCGCTGTATTCCGTGTTAAATAAGATCCTAAAAAACGACGAGTCGAAATTCGCGCAAGGCGTTTTTAAGACGGGACTGATTTCATTTGCGCTGTACTCGATATTTTCGGTGGGTGTGCTGATATACGGCACCGTACTTGTCCGGGCGATGAATCCGAACGAAGCGGACCCGGCCGTAACCGTCATGTATCTGCGGCTGGAAACCGTCGCGTTTATGATCGGCATTATATTAAGCTTCGTCAATGTGGTGTTCGTTGTGCTGGGCGAGGATAAGAATATCTATATTTTTCTCGGCGTTCGCACTGTCCTGTCTTTAATCTCGGATTTTTTGATGATACCGAATTTCGGTGTTTACGGAGTCGCGATATCCAATATAGTCGTAAATTCCGTACTTGCCGTCGTAAGTATCCTGCTCCTTTATTTCCGGAAGCGGATAAAATTTTGCCGATTCGCGAAATCGGTCGTTTTGGGAACCGTTTCTGCGCCACTCGCAGAATTTGAGAAACGCGCATGAAATATTTATGATTGTCGCAAAACTTATGCCGTTTTATGTCGCGTACGCGGGCTGCGCCATAATCGACAGTATTTTCGTCGGTTTGGGTAAAACCGTGTATAACGCGGTCAACTCACTCATTATCAATATAGGCTATTACGGTATCTTCTATGTGCTGTATCTGACAAAAACCGTACGGTTCGGAATGAACACGATTATCCTCATGTTCGGATTCGGCATGGTCGTGCACTACATCGTCTCCCTGATAGAAGAAAAGTGTTTCCTGCGAAAGAGGGAGGAGGCGCTTTCGCCGGCGAAAAAAGTCCTTTACAAACAGTGAAATATCCGTTAAACTCCCTCCTTGAGTGGAGATAACAGACAAGGGCGTCGGATGGCCTGCGCTTGCGGGTTCATTTGCCGTCCGCTTTTTTTGTAAAGGAGCATGGGGATGGTTAAGTACGTTTTTGTGACGGGCGGCGTTGTCTCCGGGTTGGGTAAGGGTATTACGGCCGCGTCGCTTGGCAGACTTTTAAAGGCCAGGGGATATCATGTGACCATGCAGAAATTCGACCCATACATAAACGTCGATCCCGGCACGATGAACCCCATCCAGCACGGCGAAGTCTTTGTGACGGACGACGGCACGGAGACCGACCTTGACCTGGGGCATTACGAGCGCTTTATCGACGAGAGTCTCGACTCAAGCTCAAATGTCACCACGGGTAAGATTTACTGGTCCGTCTTAAATAAGGAGCGCCACGGTGATTACGGCGGCGGCACGGTGCAGGTCATCCCCCATATCACGAACGAGATAAAGGATCGTTTTTACAAAGCCAAAAGCGATGATGAGGACACCATTTCCATCATTGAGATAGGCGGGACGGTCGGCGATATCGAAAGTCAGCCCTTTTTGGAGGCCATAAGACAGTTTCAGGCGGAGGTGGGCAGACAAAACGCCGTTCTCATACAGGTTACGCTGATACCGTATCTTTCGGCATCCGGGGAGATGAAGACGAAGCCCACGCAGATGAGCGTAAAGCAGATGCAAAGCATGGGGCTGTGGCCGGATATACTGGTCTGCCGTTCGGATTATCCCATAAGCGAAAGTATGCGTGAGAAGATAGCGCTTTTTTGCAATGTCTCAAAAAGCCACGTCCTTCAGAACCTGAACGCGCCCTCGCTTTACGAAGTGCCGCTCATGCTTGAGAAAGAAAGACTCGCCCAGGCTGTCTGCGAGTGCCTTAACATCCCCTGCCCCAAGCCGGATCTTACCGATTGGAAAGAGATGGTAAATAATCTTCACGAGTCGAAAGGATCCGTCACCGTCGCCGTGGTAGGTAAATACGTGGCGTTGCACGACGCGTACCTGAGCGTCGTGGAGGCTTTAAAGCACGGAGGCATAGCAAACCGCACTGTCGTGGACATTCGATGGATAGACGCCGAGGACGTGACAAAAGAAAACGTGGGAGAACTCCTTAAAGGCGTTCACGGCGTCCTCGTCCCCGGAGGCTTCGGAGTCAGGGGCACCGAAGGCAAGATACACGCGATCAGGTACGCCAGGGAAAATAAGATCCCTTATCTCGGACTTTGTCTGGGACTTCAGCTCGCGATAGTGGAATTTGCGAGGAACGTCGCGGGACTAAGGAACGCCGCGAGCATAGAACTCGTCCCCGATACGCCCGATCCCGTGATAGCGCTCATGCCGGAGCAAAACGGCGTCGAAAATGTCGGGGGCACGCTAAGACTCGGCGCATACCCCTGCGTGCTGAAGGAGGGCACCAGGGCGCGCGAGCTGTACGGCACGGATAAGATATACGAGAGGCACAGACACCGTTACGAAGTGAATAACGATTACCGCGAGAGACTTGAAGCGGGCGGCATGATCCTGTCGGGTCTTTCTCCCGACGGGAGAATAGTCGAGATGATAGAGCTTAAAAATCACCCGTTCTTTGTGGCCACGCAGGCTCATCCCGAATTTAAGTCGAGACCGAATCGCGCCCATCCGTTGTTCGGCGGATTCGTGAAAGCGGCGATTGAAAAACGAGGAGGAGAGTCTTGAATCAGTTAAATGACGCGGCGTTTGACCATGACAGCTGCGGTATAGGAGCCATCGTCAACATAAACGGCGAACAAAGCCACGCTCTGGTGGCGGACGCGCTTAAGATCGTGGAGAATCTGGAACATCGCGCGGGCAAGGACGCCGACGGAAAGACCGGCGACGGCGTGGGTATCCTGACGCAGATTTCGGATACGTTTTTCCAAAAGGTCTGCAAAGAGAGCGGTATCCGTATAGGCGGCGAAAGAGAATACGGTATCGGCATGTTTTTCTTCCCCCGAAATGAGCTGAAGGCGAGCCTCGCGAGGAAGATGTTCGAGATCATAGTCGAGAAGGAAGGCATGAAGTTTCTCGGATGGCGTGATGTTCCCACGCGGCCCGAGGTTCTGGGGGAGAGAGCCCGAGACTGTATGCCGCTTATATCGCAGGGCTTTATCGAAAAACCGCAGTCGGTGGAAAAAGGCCTTGAGTTTGACAGAAAGCTTTATGTCGTGAGGCGCGTTTTCGAGCAGAGCAACGACAACACCTATGTCGTAAGTCTCTCAAGCCGCACCATCGTCTATAAGGGTATGTTCCTCGTAGGTCAGCTTCGCACGTTCTTTACCGATCTTCAGGACGAGGACTACCGTTCGGCCGTCGCCATGGTTCATTCCCGTTTCTCAACCAACACCAATCCCAGCTGGGAACGGGCTCATCCTTACCGCCTCATCGTCCACAACGGAGAGATAAATACCATAAAAGGAAACGCCGACAAGATGCTCGCGAGAGAAGAGACCATGCTCTCGCCCGACATTTCGCCCGACGACATGACGAAGGTGCTGCCCGTTGTCAATAACAAGGGTTCCGACTCGGCCATGCTGGACAACACCCTTGAGTTTCTCATGATGAGCGGCATGGAGCTTCCGCTCGCCGCGATGATCATGATACCCGAGCCGTGGACTCACAATGACACCATATCGCAGGAAGGGCGCGACTTTTTCCAATATTACGCTACCATGATGGAGCCCTGGGACGGGCCGGCGTCCATACTTTTCTCCGACGGCGACGTGATGGGAGCCATCCTCGATCGCAACGGCCTTCGGCCCTCCAGATATTACATCATGGACGACGGAAGGCTCATACTTTCCTCCGAAGTAGGAGTCTTAAACCTTGACGAGGCTCATATACTGAAAAAAGAAAGGCTCCATCCCGGGAAAATGCTCCTCGCGGACACGAGGCTTCACAGGGTCATTTACGATGAGGAACTTAAGGAGCGCTACGCCATGAAAGAGCCCTACGGGGAATGGCTGGACAGCAATCTCGTGTCACTTCGCGACCTTAAGATCCCGAACACGAAAGTTCCCGCTGTGACCGGTACATACCGCCAAAAGCTGCAAAGGACTTTCGGTTATAATTACGAGGAGTATCGCGGCGACATTTGCGGGATGGCCCTAAACGGAAGCGAGCAGATAGGCTCCATGGGTATAGACACCCCCATCGCGGCCCTGTCCGGGCAGTATCAGCCGCTCTTTTACTATTTCAAACAGCTTTTCGCGCAGGTGACGAACCCGCCGATCGACGCGGAGCGCGAGAAGATCGTGACATCCACCACCGTATACGTGGGCAAGAACGGCAATCTTCTTGAGGAGCGGGAGAATAACTGTCAGGTATTAAAAATAGAAAATCCCATCCTTTCCGATCTGGACATGATGAAGATACTGGCCATGAACAAGCCGGGCTTTAAAGTCGAGAAGGTGCCGATCACGTTTTATAAGAGCACTCCCATAGACAGGGTAATCGATCATCTCTTCATAGAAGTGGATAAAGCCTACGGGAAAGGGGCGAATATCCTTGTGCTCTCCGACAGAGGGATAGATGAAAATCACGCCGCCCTGCCGTCGCTTCTCGCCGTGGCGGCGGTTCACAAACATCTGGTTCAGACGAAAAAATGCACCGCCATGTCTCTCATATTGGAGTCGGCAGAGCCGAGGCAGGTACACCATTTCGCCACGCTTTTAGGGTACGGGGCGAGCGCGGTCAATCCCTATCTCGCGCACGCTACCATAGCCGAGCTGATCGACGACGGTCTGCTTGAAAAGGATTATTACGCCGCTGTCGAGGATTATGACAGGGCCATACTTAAGGGGATAGTAAAGATAGCCTCGAAGATGGGCATTTCCACCATACAGTCCTATCAGGGAAGCAAGATATTCGAGGCGATAGGGATAGACGAGGATGTCATAAACGAGTATTTCACGGGTACGGTAAGCCGCGTGGGCGGCATATCGCTGGAAGATATCGGCAGGCAGACCGACGCTCAGCACTCCGCGGCGTTTGATCCGCTGGGACTTTCCTCAGACCTGTCGCTTAGCTCCATGGGCCGCCATAAGATGAGAAGTCAGGGTGAGTATCACAGGTATAATCCGAGGACCATTCATCTTCTGCAGCAGTCGACGAGGGAAGGCGATTACGGCAAATTCACGGAGTACGCGAAACTCGCGGACGCGGAGCGCACCGGATATCTTCGCAGCCTGATGGATTTTAATTATCCCGAAAAAGGAGTGGATATAAGCGAGGTAGAGCCGGTAGAGTCAATAGTAAAACGCTTTAAGACGGGCGCGATGAGCTACGGCTCCATATCCGAGGAGGCGCACGAGGCTCTCGCCACGGCGATGAATCACATTCACGGCAAATCAAACAGCGGCGAGGGCGGCGAAAGCGACGAGAGACTTAAGTCCGCGGGAACCGACCATGACGTAAACTCCGCCATAAAGCAGGTGGCGAGCGGACGCTTCGGCGTGACGAGCAGGTATCTGGTGAGCGCGAAAGAGATACAAATAAAGATGGCGCAGGGAGCAAAGCCCGGCGAAGGAGGACATCTGCCGGGTAAAAAAGTCTATCCGTGGATCGCGAAGACCAGACATTCCACTCCGGGCGTGAGCCTTATCTCACCGCCGCCTCATCACGATATTTATTCGATAGAAGACTTGGCTCAGCTCATATACGATCTTAAAAACGCGAATAAAAACGCCCGTATTTCCGTGAAGCTGGTATCCGAGGCCGGTGTGGGCACGGTAGCCTCAGGCGTCGCGAAAGCGGGAGCGCAGGTCATACTGATATCGGGATATGACGGGGGGACAGGCGCTGCGCCGATAAGCTCCATCCACAATACGGGTCTTCCGTGGGAGCTGGGGCTGGCGGAGACGAATCAGACTCTCATAGAAAACGGTCTGCGCGACAGGGTCGTCATAGAGACGGACGGAAAACTCATGACGGGAAGGGATGTGGCCATAGCCGCTCTTCTGGGGGCGGAGGAATTCGGATTCGCCACGGCGCCTCTCGTGACATTGGGGTGCGTCATGATGCGCGTATGTAACCTCGACACCTGCCCCATGGGCATAGCCACGCAGAACCCGACTCTTCGGGCCCGCTTCAGCGGGAAACCCGAATACGTGGAAAATTTCATGCTCTTTATCGCGCGGCAGCTGCGCGAATATATGGCAAAGCTAGGCGTGCGCACGGTGGACGAGATGGTAGGACGCACGGATCTTCTTAAAAAGCGCGACAATCTCACCGAGAGAGAAGCGAAGATCGACCTTAGCCGGATCTTAAATTCAGGGATGAGCGCAAAGCGCCGAGTCTTTAATCCCGACCGCGTGTTCGATTTCGAGCTTGAAAAGACAAAGGACGAAGCGGTGCTTCTAAAGGAAAAAGGGATGCGCGAGGCCATCGCGAAAGGAACGAAGAAGAAAGCGAAAGTAAGCCTCACGAATAAAGATCGGACTTTCGGCACGCTGTTGGGAGCCGAGATCACAAGAAAACACCCCGAGGGTTTGGCTGACGACACGATATCCGTCTCCTGCGAGGGAGCTGGAGGCGAAAGCTTCGGCGCCTTTATCCCGAAGGGTCTGACTTTAAGCCTTTGCGGTGACAGCAACGACTATCTGGGCAAAGGTCTTTCGGGCGGGAAGATAGCCGTATTCGCGCCGGAAGGAGCGGCATATAAGGCCGAGGACAATGTCATCATCGGAAATGTCGCGCTTTACGGGGCCACTTCCGGGGAGGTTTACATCGCCGGAAGATCGGGCGAGCGCTTCTGCGTCAGAAATTCCGGGGCCGTCGCCGTGGTGGAAGGCGTGGGAGAACACGGCTGCGAATACATGACGGGCGGCCGTGCGGTGATCTTAGGTCCCACCGGCAAGAATTTCGCCGCCGGCATGAGCGGGGGCATAGCCTACGTGCTCGATGAGAAGAACCGTCTCTACCGCAATCTCAACAAAGAGATGGTGCTTATGGAAAAGATAGAGGACGACGCCGACAGGCAGGAGCTGATGACGATCCTTAAAAATCACGTCAGGTACACGCACTCCGCGAAAGCGCAGGCGATACTCGATGATTTCGAAGGATATCTCCCGAAGTTTAAAAAGATAATCCCCGAAGAGTATAAGAAGGTGACGGAGAGGATGAGGACAAAAGACGTAAAGATCGCCCTTTCCGAGTGAATTTTAAAAAAACGGGGATGGGTAGCCGCCTCTAAGATCCGAAAAAGTTCGGATTTTTCAGTCGGTAGTCCGTGCGACATGAAAATGAGCGCTTAAAGAGAGGATATTTCAGATGGGAAAGGCAACCGGCTTTTTGGAATATGAAAGGAAAACAGGTTTCGAGGCCGCGCCCGAGGACAGGGTTAAAAACTTCGACGAATTTCACGGACGCCTTTCGCCCGATGAGCAGCGGCTGCAGGGAGCCAGGTGCATGGACTGCGGAGTGCCGTTTTGCCAGGCGGGAGTGATGATTTCCGGCATGGCCTCGGGCTGTCCCTTAAACAATCTCGTGCCCGAGATAAACGATCTCGTATACAGGGGAAGATGGAAAGAGGCCTATCAGCGTCTCGCAAAGACGCATACGTTCCCGGAGTTTACATGCAGGGTGTGTCCGGCCCTATGCGAGGCGGCCTGCACCTGCGGACTTCACGGCGCGCCCGTGTCCACGAAGGAAAACGAGAAGGCTGTCATCGAGTACGCGTTCGCGAACGGTCTCGTAAAGCCCGTTTCGCCGAAGGTAAAAAGCGGCAAGAAGGTCGCGATCGTGGGAAGCGGCCCCGCGGGACTTTCCGCCGCGTGGCAGCTGCGCTTCAGGGGACATGATGTCACCGTATATGAGAGAAATGACAGGCCGGGAGGTCTGCTTCGTTACGGCATACCGAACATGAAGCTCGAGAAAACCGTGATAGATCGAAGAATCAGGCTCATGGAGGAGTCGGGGATCTTATTTAAGTGCGGCGTAAATGTCGGCAGGGACATCGACGCGGCCGCTCTTTTGGATGAATACGACAGGGTAATCCTCTCATGCGGCGCTTCTCAGGCGAGAGACATAACGGCGCCCGGAAGGGACGCGAAGGGGATTTATTTCGCCGTGGATTTTTTGGGCACGGTGACAAAAAGGCTCCTTGACAGCGATTTTAAGGACGTGCCCTACGAACTCGCGAAGGGTAAGCGCGTGGTAGTGATAGGAGGCGGAGATACGGGAAACGACTGCGTGGGCACGGTGATAAGGCTGGGGGCCGCGCACGTTACCCAGCTTGAGATGATGCCAGAGCCCCCGAAGAAGCGCACCGCGAAAAACCCGTGGCCTGAGTGGCCGAAAGTCTTAAAGACAGACTACGGACAGGAGGAGGCCGCCGCGCTCTTTGGCGACGATCCGCGCCTATATCAGACGACGGTGACAGAGTTTTTAAAGGATGACGCGGGCAAGTTAAAAGGTCTTAAGATCGTGGATCTGAGTCCAAAGGCCGATCCCGGGACGGGACGCATGATAATGACGCCTGTTAAAGGATCCGAGAGGGAGATCGGCGCCGAGCTCGTGCTCATAGCCGCGGGATTTACGGGATGTGAGAAATACGTGGCGGACGCGTTCGGCGTGAAGCTTACGGGAAGGTCAAATGTCGATACGCCCGAGGGGTCTTTTGCCACTGATGTCGACAGGGTATTTGCCGCAGGGGACATGCGAAGGGGGCAGTCGCTCGTGGTATGGGCCATAGCCGAGGGCAGGAAGGCGGCCCGGGAGGCAGACGCTTCCATGATGGGGTATACGAATCTCTAGGCGCGGGTCAATCCGCGCAAAGGGCGATACCACACGGTTAAATCGCGTGAGCGGACGCGGCATAACGCGAAAGGCCGCGGCGTTGAGTGAATTTTTCGGACGGTTACGGGGTAAAAATCCATGGGAACGAAAACAGAGATTTTGGAGCGGATCGAAAACGAAGGCGTCGAGTTTGTGCGGCTTCAGTTTACCGATATGATCGGCAACCTAAAAAATGTCGCCGTGACGCCGTCTAAGCTTAAGAGACTTTCCGAACGAAGATTTCCGATCAGCGGGCAGCTGGCCTTCGGGGAGTACGGGGAGACGGAGGATGACTTTTACCTGAAGCCTGATTTTGATTCTTTCGTCATACTTCCGTGGCGGCCGCAAAACGGCAAAGTGGCCCGTCTTATCTGCGATATCTATGACGCGAACGGCAATATTTACGGGATGAGTCCCAGAGCCATCCTTCAAAGGGTCGTCTCATCGGCCGCCGAGGCGGGATATACCTTCCGCGTGGATCCAGAATGTGAGTTTTTCCTTTTTCATATTGATGACAACGGCGTGCCCACGGCGGTGACGCATGAGCGGGCGGGATATATGGACGTAGGACCCTTGGATCTCGGGGAAAATGCCCGCAGGGAGATGGTTTTCGCGCTTGAGGAGATGGGTTTTGAGGTGGAATCCTCCCATCATGAGTGCGCTCCCGGCCAGCAGGAGATAGATTTCGCCGAGGCGGAGCCCATGTACATGGCTGATTCCATGGTCACGTTTAAATCCGCCGTGAAGTCAATTGCGCGTAAATTCGGCCTTCACGCCACGTTTATGCCAAAGCCGAGGCAGGGCGAGGCGGGCTCCGGTATGCACCTTAACATCTCCGTATATAAGGATGGGAGAAATATTTTTAATTCCGAAGGAGACGATGCCGCAAGATCCGGTCATGAAACGAACTTTGAAGGGACAGACCCGGGAGACGTAAGATTTAAGGCGGACGGCGACGGGCAGGCAAATGACGGCATAACGAAGGAGACGAAATATTTCATGGGAGGCGTCATGTCGCACGTAAAAGCGATGTGCGCCGTGACAAATCCGCTTGTGAATTCCTATAAGCGGATAGTTTCGGGTTTTGAGGCGCCGAACAGGATAACGTGGGAGAAAAGCCACGAGAGAGCGGCGCTTAAGGTTCGTAAGATACTGGGCGAGGATACTAAGGTGGAGCTTAGATTTCCCGATCCGTCGGCGAATCCTTACCTCGCTTTGGCGGTGTGCATAGCCGCCGGCATGGACGGCCTTACGCGTCACCTTGATCCCGGGCCGGCGGGAGAGAGCATGGGAAGTTTCCCCGGCACGCTTACGGAGGCGGTCGGCTTCATGAAGGGCGATCCGTTTATGAGAAAAACACTGGGCGATAAATTCGTGGACGCCTACTCGGATGTGAAGATGAGAGAGTGGAACGACTATATGGGGCAGGTCTCCGACTGGGAGATAAATCGGTATCTGAACCGGGTGTAAAGGGTGGCGACTCATGGGCAGCATTATAATCGCTCTGCCTAAGATAGCCGATTCGAAGCACATAGCCGATATCTTAAGGCGCTACGGGACAGAGACCGCTCTCATATGCACGGCGGGCTCCACGGTGCTGTCTAAGGCTCACGAGCTTGAGGGCGGCCTTGTCATATGCTCCGAGCGTCTTAAAGACATGCACTGCACGGAGCTTATGGATTATCTTCCGGCAGGCTTTGACGTGCTGCTTCTCGTGCCGGAGTCGGACGCGGGTATGTGTCCCCGGGATGTGATGACGCTCACGTTTCCGCTTAGGGCGGCGGACCTTGTGGGAACGGTCGAGATGATGCTTTCTCAGCAGCGCCGCAGAAGGAAGCGCACGCCCGGCATACCGAAAAGCAGGACATGGCAGGAGCAAAACTATATCAACAACGCGAAAATGGTTCTTATGGAGCGCAATAACATGTCGGAGAGCGAGGCTTTTCGCTACATCCAGAAAAGCAGCATGGACTCCGGCACGAACATGGTGGAGACGGCGCAGATGATACTGCTTATGATCTGCGAGACGTGAACGAAGCGTCATATTTGCCGATTCGTCCGTCATCCCGAGGAGGCGGTTTCTGAAGACGGATCCGGCGCCACGCGAGATATTTGCCGATTCGTCCGTCATCCCGCGAAGACGCTTTTTGAAGACGGATTCCGCGCCGCGCGTCATAGTTGCCTCCCGGGAATCGCCCCGGGTGGGTGGGGCATATTAAACATTAAGAAGGGGACGATCATGTATAAGATAAACGAAAATTACCTCGAGCTTCAGGGAAGTTATCTTTTCTCGACGATAGCGCGAAAAGTGCGGGAGTATAAAGAGGCGCATCCGGACGCGGACATCATCCGTCTCGGCATAGGGGACGTGACGCTTCCCATCGCGCCCGCGATAATAAAGGCGCTGCATGACGCGGTTGATGAGATGGGCACAAAAGAGGGCTTTCACGGTTACGCGCCGGATATGGGATATGATTTTTTGCGGGAGGCGGCGGCGAAAAACGATTACCGCGCGAGAGGGTGCGATATAAGCGCGGATGAGATATTTATTTCCGACGGAGCGAAGTGCGATGTCGGCAATATCCAGGAGATATTCGGTGACGAAAATGTCGTCGCCGTATGCGATCCGGTTTATCCCGTATACGTGGACACGAATGTGATGGCGGGCCGCGCCGGCAGATTTGATAAGAATATCGGAGGTTACGACAGGATTATTTACATGCCGTGCACGGAAGAAAACGGCTTTGTCCCCGATTTCCCCCAAAAACACGCCGACATCATTTATCTTTGCTTTCCGAATAATCCGACCGGAGAAGCCATATCGAAAGAAGCGCTTTCGGCGTGGGTGGACTTTGCGAACCGCGAGGGAGCGGTTATCATATATGACGCCGCTTATGAGGCATATATAACCGATCCTGACGTACCCCACAGCATTTATGAGTGTGAAGGCGCGAAAACCTGCGCCATAGAGATGCGAAGCTTCTCGAAAAACGCGGGGTTCACGGGACTGAGACTCGGGTATACCGTGGTGCCCCGGGACTTAAAATGTGACGGCGTAAGCCTTAACTCACTGTGGGCGAGACGCCACGGCACGAAGTATAACGGCGCTCCCTATATCGTGCAGCGCGCGGGAGAGGCTGTATATTCCGAGGAAGGGAAAACGCAGGTAGCGGGGCAGGTCGCGTATTACAGGGAAAACGCAAAGGTCATACTTGACGGATTAAAAAGCGCCGGTTATACCGCTTACGGCGGCGAAAACTCACCTTACGTATGGATGAAGGTGCCGGAAAATATGACAAGCTGGGAATTTTTTGACACGCTTCTTAAGAGAGCCATGATCGTCGGGACTCCGGGAAGCGGCTTCGGGGCCGCGGGAGAGGGGTTCTTCAGGCTGACGGCTTTCGGGACACACGAAAATACGATAAGAGCCGTAAAGAGAATTAAGACGCTTATGTAACAAGTCTTGCTGGAAGGAGAATTTTTATGCGGGATGTCATTTATCTTACCCTTGAGGACGGAAGCGTCTATACGGGGGAAGCCTTCGGCGCGCCTCTTAAGGAAGACGTGACGGCGGAAGTGGTATTTACGACATCCATGACAGGATATACGGAGACGCTCACGGATCCCAGTTATTACGGCCAGATGGTGGTGCAGACCTTTCCACTTATCGGCAATTACGGTATCACGCCGGCGGACTTTGAAAGCGCTCGCGTCAGCATGAGCGCCTACATAGTAAGGGAGAGCTGCGAAAGTCCGTCGAATTTCCGCTCGGAGATGAGTCTGGACGAATTTCTTAAAAAAGAGGGTATCCCGGGTATGCGCGGCACGGATACCAGATCTCTCACGAAGAAGATAAGGCAAAGCGGCGTGATGAACGGGATACTATCGAGACGCCCGCAAGGCGGCGGAAAAGATTCGGGACGCGTCCGGTCGGACGCTCTTTCTTCTTTCGCGGTAAGGGACGCCGTAAGTCATGTCACGTGCGGGGAAAAGTATGTCATACCCGCGTCCATCGGCGATTTTCGCGTGGTACTTTGGGACTTCGGCGCCAAAAGGAGTATCGCACGCGAACTTCACGCCCGAAACTGCGAGGTGACGGCTCTTCCGGCATCCTGTACCTGCGATGAGATAATGTCGTTAAATCCGGACGGCGTCATGCTAAGCAACGGCCCCGGAAATCCCAAGGACAACGAAGGTATTATCGCCGAGATCAAAAAGCTCTGCGAAAAAAACGTGCCCGTATTCGGAATCTGCCTCGGGCATCAGCTTCTCGCGCTCGCGAACGGAGCAGATACGATCAAATTAAAATACGGTCACAGAGGATCAAATCAGCCCGTAAAGGATACCGATACGGGAAGAACTTACATCACGAGCCAAAATCACGGTTATGCCGTGAGCATGGAAAATCCCCCGAAAGACGCGAAAGTAAGGTTCGTAAACCTAAATGACGGAACATGCGAGGGGCTTATGTATGAAAGGATTCCGGCATTTTCCGTACAGTTTCACCCGGAAGCCTGCGCCGGGCCGCATGACACCGGTTTTCTCTTCGACGAGTTCGCCGATCTCATGAGAAGGAGGAAAAAGTCATGCCTTTAAATCCGAAGCTTAAAAAAGTAATGGTCATAGGCTCCGGACCCATCGTCATCGGACAGGCCGCCGAATTCGATTACGCGGGAACTCAGGCCTGCAGGGCGTTAAAGGAAGAAGGCCTTGAGGTAGTGCTGGTCAACTCCAATCCCGCGACCATCATGACGGACTCCGCCATGGCGGATCACATTTACGTGGAGCCTCTTACGAGAGATTTCGTAAAAAAGATCATAAAGAAAGAAAAACCTGACAGCATACTTTCGACGCTCGGGGGACAGACGGGACTTAATCTTTCCATGCAGCTCGCGAGGGAAGGTTTTCTTGAGAAAGAGCATGTCACTCTTCTCGGGGCGGATCCCGACACCATCGAGAAAGCGGAGGACAGAGAAAGATTTAAGGAGACGATGAGTCTTATCGGGGAACCCACCGTGCCCTCCGTCGTCACGGTGACTGTGGAGGGGGCCGTGAAGTTCGCGCACACGGCGGGATACCCCGTCATAGTGCGGCCCGCCTTTACACTAGGAGGAAGCGGCGGCGGAATCGCGCACGACGAGAGCGAGCTTCGCGAAACGGCCGCTTTCGGCCTCAGGCAGTCGCCCATTTCGCAGATTTTGGTCGAAAAGTGCATATCCGGCTGGAAAGAGATCGAGTTTGAGGTGATAAGAGACGGCGGCGGAAACGTGATTACCGTATGCTCGATGGAAAATCTCGATCCGGTGGGCATACACACGGGGGATTCGATAGTCGTGGCGCCCGCGGTGACTTTGGCCGACAGGGAATATCAGATGCTTCGAAGCGCCGCATTAAATATCATAGAGGCCATGCGCATAGAAGGCGGGTGCAACGTGCAGTTCGCGCTTCATCCCGAAAGCTTCGAGTACGCCGTTATCGAGGTCAACCCCCGAGTCTCGCGCTCATCCGCGCTCGCGAGCAAGGCGACGGGATATCCGATAGCGAGAGTGGCCACCAAAATCGCCATAGGATACAGGATGGATGAGATCCCGAACGAAGTGACGGGGAAAACCTGCGCGTGCTTTGAACCGACGCTCGATTACGTGGTGGTAAAATTCCCCAAATGGCCCTTTGACAAATTCGTCTACGCCTCAAAGACACTGGGAACTCAGATGAAAGCCACGGGCGAGGTGATGGCTATCGGCAGGAATTTCGAGCAGGCGCTTATGAAGGCGATTCGCGGAGCCGAGATATCGCACGATTCCCCCGCGGACGAGACTATCCGCGCCATGGACGATGAGGAGCTTACAGAAAAGATATCGCGATGCGACGATGAGCGCCTTTTCGCCGTCTACGAGGCTCTTTACAGGGGATTTACCATCGGGCGCGTGCATGAGCTTACCATGATAGACGAGTGGTTTTTATCAAAACTCGTCCACATAGCCGAGCTTGAGAAAAAAGCGGCGTCCGAGCCGCTTGACAGAGCTCTTATAAGGCAGCTTAAGCAAAACGGCTTCACCGATAAGAGAATCTCGGATTTAAGCGACGTCCCTCATATCGAAAGGGACCCGTACTCATATAAGATGGTGGACACCTGCGGCGCCGAGTTTGACGCCGAGACGCCTTATTTTTACTCATCCTACGGCGAGGAGGATGAGGCGGGCGAGTTTATCCGTGAGCATTATACCGGTAAGAAGGTGGTGATCGTATTCGGCTCGGGTCCGATACGTATAGGACAGGGCATTGAGTTTGACTACGCCTCGGTTCACTGCGTGTGGGCCTTAAAAAACGCCGGATACGAAGTCGTGATTGTAAATAATAATCCCGAGACGGTATCGACCGACTTTAACACCGCCGACAGGCTGTATTTCGAGCCTCTCACTCCTGAGGACGTGGCGGATATCATAAAGGTGGAAAAGCCGGTGGGAGCGGTCGTCGCCTTCGGAGGACAGACGGCCATAAGACTTACGGGATTTCTCGCGAAAAGCGGCATACCGATTCTCGGAACAGGTGCCGACAGTATCGACGCCGCGGAAGATCGGGGCAGGTTTGAGAACCTGTTAAAGAGCCTTCACATAAGACAGCCCAAGGGCACCACGGTGCATACCCGCGACGAGGCGCTTTCGGCCGCACAGTCACTCGGATATCCCGTGCTGCTTCGCCCGTCATATGTACTCGGCGGGCAGAACATGATCATAGCCTTCTCGGAGAGCGACGTGAAAGAGTACATGGACATCATCCTCTCCCACATGAAGGGAAATACGGTGCTCATTGACAAATACATGCAGGGCACCGAGCTTGAGGTGGACGCTGTGTGCGACGGGGAGGATGTGCTCATACCCGGCATCATGGAGCATATAGACCGCGCCGGCATACATTCGGGCGACTCGATAGCGGTTTATCCCCCCTGGAACCTTTCGGAGTCTAAAAAGGCCATGCTCGTGGAGTATTCCGCGAAGCTTGCCACCGCCTTAAACACCAGAGGCCTCATAAATATACAGTATGTCCTCTGCGACGATCAGATCTACGTGATAGAGGTAAATCCCCGCTCTTCAAGGACGGTCCCGTACTTAAGCAAGGTAACAGGCATCCCGATGACGGATATCGCGACGAAGGTCATGCTCGGGGAAAAGCTTAAAAATATGCCGTACGGGACGGGACTTTGCCCGGCGTCGTCTTATACGGCGATCAAGGTTCCCGTGTTCTCGTTTGAGAAACTCGCGGGACTTGATACCATGCTGGGGCCGGAGATGAAGTCCACGGGCGAGGTGCTGGGGATCGCGCCTACCATGATGGAGGCCCTGTACAAAGGCCTTCTGGGAGCGGGTTATACCATGCGCAAAGACGGAGGGGTACTGATCTCCGTAAGAGATTCCGATAAGGAGGAGACGGTGGACATCGCGGAGAGATTCGCCGGGCTCGGATTTCACCTCTACGCCACGGAGGGCACGGCGCGGGTCTTAAGGGACGCGGGCCTTTCCGTGACGCTCGTCCATAAGATCAGAGAGTCGAGCCAAAATACGCTGCTTCTTCTTGAGAGCGGAAAGGTAAGTTATATCATCTCCACCTCCGCCAAGGGCAGACTTCCGATGCGCGACAGCGTGAAATTAAGACGAAAATGCGTGGAGCTTGGGATCCCGTGCCTTACAAGTCTTGATACGGCGCGGGCGCTCACCCAGATCCTGCACTGTGATTTCACGGCGGATGACGCGACCCCGGTCGATATATGCGCCATAGGAGAGTTTAAGGCGAAAGAGGGCCGGAGGGGATGAGATTCGCGCCGCCCCGGGCGGGGTGGACACGCCTGTGATTATCAGTGATTTTCTTTGGAGGTTTTATAAATGTGCTCAATCATGTATTACTCGGGAAATGACATCACAAGGTCCCGTATGGACGAACTTATAGCAAGGACTAAGGTTCGGGGACCTGACAGCTGCCGCGTCATCGGAACCGGGAACGGGTATTTCGCTTTCTCGAGGCTTGCCATAATGGGGCTTACCGAGGAAGGTATGCAGCCGTTTGAAAGAAACGGAAGCTACCTTGTCTGTAACGGCGAGATTTACGGTTTTCGCGTGCTTAAAAAAGAACTTGAGGCGAAGGGATATTCATTTAAGAGCGATTCGGACTGCGAAATATTGCTTCCGCTGTACGAGGAGTACGGGACGGAGATGTTCTCGCACCTTGACGCCGAATTCGCCCTCGTCATGTATGACGCGGCTACGGGTAAGATCATCGCGGGCCGGGATCCTATCGGCATAAGACCTCTTTTTTACGGATATTCAAAGAGCGGACATATCGCTTTCGCGAGCGAGGCGAAGAGCCTTTTGGGACTCGCGGAGCGTATAAAGCCGTTTCCGCCGGGGCATTTTTATTATGACGGCAAGTTTCACTGCTATGAGCGGATAGAAAAGGCGCACGGATACGTGCATGACGACATCGGTGTCATAACAAAGGGTATCCACGACAGGCTTATCGAAGGCGTAAAAAAACGAATGGACGCCGACGCGCCGATGGGATTTCTTCTCTCCGGCGGTTTGGATTCGAGTCTCGTATGCGCCATCGCGGCCCGCATGACGGATAAACCCGTAAGGACCTTTGCCATAGGGATGGATCTGGATGCCATCGACGCGAAGTACGCGAGAAGTGCGGCGGATTTTATAGGCGCGGATCATACCGAGATCGTCATGACAAAAGAAGAGGTCCTCTCTTCGCTTGACACCGTCATAGACGCCCTCGCGACTTATGATATCACCACGATACGGGCGAGCATGGGCATGTATCTTGTTTGCAGGGCGATTCATGAGACGACAGACATAAAAGTGCTGATGACGGGGGAGATATCCGACGAGCTTTTCGGGTATAAATATACCGACTTCGCGCCGAACGCGGCGGAGTTTCAAAAAGAGGCGGAAAAGAGGGTCAGAGAGCTTTACTGCTACGACGTGCTAAGGGCCGACAGGTGCCTCGCCGCCAACAGTCTGGAGGCGCGGGTGCCGTTCGGGGATCTGGCCCTCGTGCGATATGTCATGGCCATCGACCCCGCGAAAAAGATGAACACCTACGGAAAGGGCAAATATCTGCTAAGAAAAGCTTTCGAAGACGATCACATCCTGCCGGATGAGATACTTTGGCGTGAGAAGGCCGCGTTCAGCGACGCCGTGGGTCACAGCATGGTCGATGACCTGAAGGAATACGCGGAAGGTATTTACAGCGACAGCGAATTTGAGGAAAAGAGGGGCAAATATGATTTCGCGACGCCCTTTACCAAGGAGAGCCTGCTGTACAGGGAGATATTCGAGAAGCATTATCCGGGCATGGCGGAGATGATCCCCGGCTTTTGGATGCCGAATAAGAACTGGAAGGGGTGCGACGTGGACGACCCCAGCGCCAGAGTGCTCTCAAACTACGGAGACAGCGGGAAGTGACAGCAAAAAGCAGATCTGACGAGACGTAAATAAACGGTTAAGAAGCGGACACTGACTGAGGATGGTTATAAAGCGGCACTTTGTGAACGCAGGAGAGATAGAGCCGATCTTAAAAAAATCGAGGTGTAAGAAGGAACGGAAGTTTGAAAGTGAAATTTTGAGGCTGATTTAATGACGCGGCAGGGAAGCGCCGGGAAAGAGGGAAAAATGAAAAAACTTGAGCAGCTTTATGAGGGCAAGGCGAAGAAGGTGTTTTTAACGGACGATCCTGACGTGCTGATCGTGAGCTACAAGGACGACGCGACGGCGTTTAACGGCGAGAAAAAGGGGACGATTTCAGGCAAAGGCGTGATCAATAACCGCATGAGTAATCACGTGTTTCAGCTTCTTGAAAAAGAGGGAATACCGACGCATTTCATAGAGGAATTAAACGACAGGGAGACGGCAGTGCGCAGGGTGTCCATCGTGCCGCTCGAGGTGATCGTAAGGAATGTGGCGGCGGGGAGCTTTTCAAAACGTCTCGGAGTGCCGGAGGGAAAGGTTTTCGCCGAGCCGACCATAGAGTTTTCCTACAAAAACGACGAGCTGGGAGATCCTCTCATCAACACCTCGTTCGCGATAGCGCTGGAACTTGCCACGCGGCAGGAGATCGAAACGATAACAAGGAGCGCTTTTAAGGTAAACGAGTGCCTGAAAAGTTATTTTCTGAAGGCCAATCTGAAACTTATAGATTTTAAGATCGAGTTCGGAAGATATCACGGCGGGATTATCCTGGCCGATGAGATATCGCCCGATACCTGCAGACTCTGGGACGTAAACACGAATGAGAAGCTTGATAAGGATCGTTTCCGCCGCGATCTCGGTGGAGTCGAGGAAGCGTATGAGGAAGTATTTAAGAGGCTGGGCTTAGATTCGTGAGAGGCGCAAATTTCAGGAGAGGTGGCAGTATGGCTTCGGAAAATACCGGCATTTATCAAAGCCCGCTTTCTGAGCGGTACGCGGGAAAGGACATGCGGTATATTTTCTCGCAGGATAAGAAGTTTCGGACATGGAGAAAACTTTGGATCGCGCTCGCCGAGACGGAGATGGAGCTGGGGCTCTCCCGGCAGGGGGTTCCCGTAATCACGCCGGAGCAGATAGCCGAGATGAAAGAACACGCCGACGATATCAATTACGACGTGGCAAGGAGGCGGGAGGAAGAGACACGCCACGACGTGATGAGCCACGTATACGCCTACGGGAAGCAGTGCCCGAAGGCCGCGGGTATCATTCATCTCGGAGCCACATCCTGCTATGTGGGGGATAATACCGACATTATCATCATGTCGGAGGCTCTTGCCCTCGTCAAAAAAAAGCTTGTGAATGTCATTGACAGGCTCGCCGCGTTTGCCGATAAGACAAAAGATCTTCCGACATTGGCGTTTACGCATTTTCAGCCCGCTCAGCCCACCACCGTGGGAAAGAGGGCGAGTCTTTGGATTCAGGATTTTCTGACGGATCTTAAGGATCTTGATTATGTGTCGGGCACGTTAAAGCTTCTCGGCTGCAAGGGAACGACAGGCACGCAGGCCTCGTTTATGGAGCTTTTTGACGGAGATGATGAGAAGGTAGAAAAAATCGACGGCATGATAGCGAAAAAGATGGGCTTTCGCGGGTGTTATCCGGTATCGGGTCAGACATATTCGCGAAAGACGGACACTCGGGTGTTAAACGTCCTTTCGGGTATAGCGCAAAGCGCTTCGAAGATGAGCGGCGACATAAGGCTCCTGCAGCATTTGAAGGAAGTGGAGGAGCCGTTTGAAGAGACGCAGATAGGCTCATCCGCCATGGCCTATAAGAGAAATCCCATGAGAAGCGAGCGCATAACGTCACTCGCGAGATACGTCATGATCGACGCGTTAAATCCCGCCGTCACAGCCGCCTCCCAGTGGCTGGAGCGCACGCTGGACGATTCGGCGAATAAGAGAATCTCGGTGGCAGAGGCGTTTCTCGCGACAGACGGCATACTGGAACTTTGCCTGAACGTGACGGACGGTCTCGTCATCTACCCGAAGGTCATTAAAAAGCACCTCATGAGCGAGCTACCTTTCATGGCGACGGAAAATATCATGATGGACGCCGTAAAAAAAGGAGGCGACAGGCAGAAGCTACATGAAAGGATAAGAGAGCTTTCAATGGAGGCAGCCAGGCGAGTTAAGGAGGAGGGAGAGGAAAACGATCTTCTGGATAAGATCGCCACGGATCCCATGTTCGGCATGTCAAAGGATGACATAAAAAAAACCATGGATCCGGCAAAATACGTCGGAAGGGCGCCCGGGCAGGTTCGGTTATTTCTTGAAAACGACGTGATGCCGGTATTGGAAGAAAATAAAGATTTACTCGGGATAACGGACGAGGTGCGTGTTTAAATTTTCGGGAGGATTTATTGATGGTTACAGCTGTGGTCGGAGCTAACTGGGGAGACGAGGGAAAGGGCAAGATCACCGACGCGCTCGCGGGCGACGCGGATTACGTGGTAAGATTTCAGGGCGGAGCGAACGCCGGGCATACCATAGTGAATAAATACGGCAAATTCGCGCTTCACATGCTGCCCTCGGGCGTATTTTACGATCATACGACAAATGTGATAGGTAACGGCGTCGCCCTTGACATACCGGAGTTAATTAAAGAGACAGACATGCTTAAAACGCGGGGTGTTCCCGCGCCCAATCTTCTTATCTCCGAACGCGCGCAGATAGTCATGCCCTATCATAAGCTCTTTGACAAATACGAGGAGGAACGTCTTGGCAAAAAATCCTTCGGATCCACGCAGTCCGGCATAGCCCCCTTTTATTCGGACAAATACGCGAAGACGGGCATACAGGTAAGCGAACTGTTTGACGACGCTCTTTTAAGCGACAGGATCGACACTGTGACGGAAAAGAAAAATGTGATGCTTGAGCATTTTTATCACAAACCGCTGCTTAAAAAAAGTGAGCTTTTGGAGACCCTGCGCGAGTATAAGGAAATGATAAGCCCGTATGTGGGGGACGCCTCCTCGGAACTTTACGGGGCGGCGAAGGCCGGAAAGAAGATCCTGCTGGAGGGGCAGCTTGGCACCTTAAAAGACACCGATCACGGCATATATCCCATGGTTACGTCATCGTCGACGCTTGCCGCTTACGGAGCCATCGGGGCGGGCATACCCCCCTATGAGATAAATCGGGTGATCGCGGTATGCAAAGCGTATTCGTCTGCGGTCGGAGCCGGAGCTTTCGTAAGCGAGATCTTCGGCAAAGAGGCGGATGAACTTCGAAGACGGGGCGGAGACGGGGGAGAATACGGCGCGACCACGGGAAGACCCAGAAGGATGGGATGGTTTGACTGCGTCGCGTCAAGATACGGCTGCCGCCTTCAGGGAGCCACGGACGTGGCTTTTACCGTGCTTGACGTACTGGGATACTTAGATGAGATCCCCGTCTGCGTGGGATATGAGATAGACGGAAAGGTGACGCGCGAATTTCCGGTGACACGCCTCTTAGATCGCGCTAAGCCCCGATTTGTAAAGCTTCCGGGGTGGAAATGCGATATCCGGGGAATCAGAAATTACGACGGTCTTCCGGAAAACTGCCGCGGATACATAAATTTCGTGGAAGAACAGATAGGCTTTCCGATCACCGTGATCTCAAACGGCCCGGGCCGGGAGGATATCATTTACAGGACGAGGAGCTGAAAGGTAAGTCAGAGCCCTCAAGGTAAACGTAAGGTAAGTCGTGGCAAACGCAAGGGGCGCGTTCGGCCCTGAATGTAAAGGAGCCCGTGATGGAACGTGAGAAGGTGATCGTTATCGATTTCGGGGGTCAGTATAATCAGCTGATTGCCCGCCGCGTGAGAGAGTGCGGAGTTTACTGCGAGATATATTCCTATCGCACCGAGATTTCGACCATAGCGGCCATGTCGCCGAAAGGTATCATCTTAACGGGCGGACCGGACAGCGTATACGCGCCGGGAGCGGCGACGTGCGACGAGAGGATTTTTAATCTCGGTATCCCGGTACTCGGTATCTGTTACGGGGCGCAGCTTATGACGCGGCTGCTCGGAGGCGAGGTAAAAAGGGCCGATACTCGTGAGTACGGGAAAATAGAAGTCTCTTTTGATGACAGTTCGCGTCTCTTTTCGGATATCCCGGCGGCCGGCGTCTGCTGGATGAGTCATAATGACTACATCTCGAAGGTGCCTGAGGGGTTCAGGGTCACGGCCACGTCTTACGGCTGCCCCGCGGCTGCGGCGGAGGATGAGAAAAGACATCTTTACGCCCTGCAGTTTCATCCGGAAGTCCTTCATACCGAGCACGGCGCGAAGATTCTTTCAAATTTCGTCTATAAAGTCTGCGGCTGCGCCGGGGACTGGACGATGGAGTCTTTTATCGAAAATCAGATAAAACTTCTCAGAAAAAAGGTGGGAGCCGGCAAGGCGCTTCTGGCGCTTTCCGGGGGAGTCGACTCCTCCGTCGCGGCGGTACTCATGTCAAAGGCGATAGGAAAAAATCTTACCTGCGTTTTTGTCGATCACGGGCTGTTAAGAAAAAACGAGGCGGATGAGGTGGAGGAGGTCTTCGGACCGGGCGGCGATTATGATTTAAATTTCATCCGCGTGGACGCGTCGGATCGCTTTTATAAGAAGCTTTCGGGCGTGAAGGAACCCGAGAGAAAGAGAAAGATCATCGGGGAGGAATTTATACGCGTGTTCGAGGAGGAGGCGCGAAAAATCGGCGCCGTGGATTTTCTCGTGCAGGGCACCATTTATCCCGATGTCGTGGAGAGCGGTCTGGGCGGTGAGTCCGCCGTGATAAAATCCCATCACAATGTCGGGGGCCTTCCCGATGTCGTGAGCTTTCGCGAGATCATAGAACCGCTTAAAGATTTATTTAAGGATGAGGTACGAAAAGTCGGGGAAAATCTCGGCATTCCCGAAAAACTTGTCTTAAGACAGCCTTTCCCGGGTCCCGGACTTGCCATCAGGATAGTGGGAGAGGTGACGCCCGAGAAGGCGCGTATCGTGCGGGAAGCGGACGCCATATTTCGAGAAGAGACTGAAAAAGCGGGCCTCGGTAAGTCTGTGAATCAATATTTCGCCGCGCTTACGAATATGCGCTCCGTGGGAGTCATGGGCGATGAGAGGACTTATGATTACGCCGTGGCGCTGCGCGCGGTAAAGACGGTGGACTTTATGACGGCCGAGGCCGCGGACATACCGTTTGAGATTCTCACAAATGTCATGAACCGCATCATAAACGAGGTGCGGGGAGTAAACCGCGTACTTTACGACATCACGAGCAAGCCCCCGGCGACGATAGAGTTTGAGTGACGATTTCTAAAGCGCCACGAGGGCTTTCATTCATGGCGGTGCGCCAAAAAATCGGCGCATGGGAGTTTACTTTTTGATTGCGCCGAAATCCGGCTCGCCGTTTTCGATGATGTTAAGGATCAGATCGGAAGTAACCCGGCTTACGTCATCCGCGTCGTTTTTATCTCCCGAACACTCCACATATATATTTGTGCCGCCGAGTGTAAATGTTCCGAAGAATATGGCGGTTTTATTTCCTTTGCTGTCGGCTTTTGTGATGAAATATCCCGTCGTAACGGGGATTTTATTAACCGAAGATGACGACTCGTTTCCAAAGATCACGACGTCACTTACGGGAAAACCTTCGCTTGCGTATATAACTTTGGCTCCTCCGATTTCTCCCTCAAGCCGGAGCAATTCCCCGGTTTCGTCTCGAAAAGTCCCCGTAGCGCGTCGCGGCTTGGAAGTTGTCGGAAACAAAACGTCTGTTTCTTCGTCGGTCAATTCTCTGAAAGAAACGGGAAAGTCCGCGTGAAAACTTGCTTCACTTGTGCTGCCTGTGTGATACACGATCAAATCGCCGTTTGCGAGGCGAACCGTGTAATCCTTTGAGCCGAACCATCCCGCGTTCACGCCGTAAATTGCGCCGGCAGTTATAAGGACCAAAAGGCAGGCGGCACCGATGGCGGCGATGACCAAACGCCTTTTCGTCCCCTTTTGCGGCATGGAATTTACCTTATCCTTTTTGCTCCGGACAGAGCGGTTTCGCTCCAATATCGCGGACAGCATACGGTCATTCGCGGAATCGCCAGGTTCGATTTTGCTCCATGAAGCGATAATTTTATCATTCTTCATCGAAATCATCACCCAACCTTTCTTTAAGCATGGCACGGGCTTCGTGCAGATAATTGCGGATCGTCGATTGCGGCTTTTTAAGGATCATAGCGATCTCTGCGCTCGTATATCCTTCATAGTAATACAGATAGACCACGGTTTTATATTTTTCGGGAAGATACGTAACCGCCCGGAAAACATCATCGGTTTCGATTTTTTCCGATGCCGCAAGGTCGTAAAAATCCTCTATGTTCTCGTGCCTTCGCCACTTGTTTCGAAGAACATTCTTACAGATATTCGCGGCGGTCCTGATAAGCCATGCTTTTTCGTGTTCCTCGCTTTCAAAGGCGGGGCCGCTTTTTATAAGCCGGAAAAATGTCTCCTGAAGGGCGTCCTCGGTATCGGCGGGATTTTTCATATAAGCAAAGCAGACACGATAAACGGTTTTACTGTGGCGCGCGTAGATTTCCGAAATCTCTTTGTCCGTGCGCGGTAAAGATTTTGACATCCCGTCTTGCCCTCCTCTCATTACTAATACAACCTGGAACGCCGAAGTGTCGGATAAATATGAAAAATTTTTCACTGCCATTATAACCCCTGTTTTAAATTTCGCGTAAGGCTTTTCGGCAAAGACCGTGCCGGGTACCTTTAAGGAGCTTCCGCGTCCAACATACTCTTGACAACATCGGCGGCTGGTGGATATGATGATACGGGCTTGGAAGAAGCAGGGAAATGACGCTAAGGAGCTAAGCGTCGCAGCCTCCCGGGTGAAATAGACCGCAGGGCGCGGCGCGGAGAGATGACACTAGGGAGCGGAGTGCCGCAACCTCACTGGGGAAATTGCCCGAAGGACGCGGCACGGGGCGGTGACGCGGGCATGTCAAGTGTTGCGGCCTCCGGACTAAATTGCCCGAAGGGCGCGGTGAGAGGACGAGCGGAATATGTCGCGGAGTATGGGCGCGAAGAGGGCGCCGGAAAAGAGGAGATTCACATTATGCCGAAGGATAAGAAACTGGTAAAAGCCATAACGCCGAGGGACGTAAATTTCGCCCAGTGGTATACCGACGTGGTCAGGGAGGCAGGGTTGTGCGATTATTCGGGAGTAAAGGGCTGTCTTAACTACCTTCCGAACGGTTACGCCATCTGGGAAATGATGCAGGCGGATCTTGACAGGAGATTTAAGGAGACGGGAGTTAAAAATGTCGCGCTTCCCATGCTGATACCCGAAAGTCTCCTGAAAAAAGAGCAGGATCATATAGAAGGCTTCGCTCCCGAGGTCGCGTGGGTGACAAAGGGCGGCGATGAAACGCTAAACGAGAGATACTGTATCAGGCCGACTTCCGAGACGCTTTTTTGCGATCTGTGGGCGAGAAGCGTACATTCATACCGCGATCTGCCGAAAGTCTGGAATCAGTGGGTGTCCGTGCTGCGGTGGGAGAAGACCACGAGGCCTTTTTTGCGCTCCAGAGAATTTTTGTGGCAGGAAGGACACACCATTCACGCCACATATGAGGAGGCCGAGGCGCGGACACTTATGATGTTTAGGGTCTACGAGGATTTTTTCAGAGAAACCCTTGCCATACCGTTTGTGTCGGGAAGAAAGGCCGAGCATGAGAAATTCGCGGGCGCTCGGGATACTTACACCGTCGAGGCGCTTATGCACGACGGGCAGGCGCTGCAGTCGGCGACCAGTCATTTCTTCGGAAACGCTTTCCCGGACGCTTTCGACATAAAGTATCTGGATAAAAATAACGAGCTTCAAAGCGTCTATGAGACGTCTTGGGGACTTTCCACGAGAAGCATAGGCGGACTTATCATGGTACACGGGGACGATGACGGTCTGGTGCTTCCGCCGCGCGTGGCGCCCACCGAAGTGAGGGTGATCCCCGTCGCGCAGCACAGGGAAGGCGTGCTTGACGCGGCTTATGAGCTGCTTTCGGCTCTTAAGGCGGCGGGATACAGAGCCGACATTGACGATTCGGATAAGAGTCCCGGTTGGAAGTTCTCCGATCAGGAGATCGCCGGGATCCCGGCGCGTATAGAGCTGGGACCTGTGGACATCGAACGAGGCGAGGCCGTAATCGTGCGCAGGGATACCAGGGAAAAGACGGCCGTTTCCATCTGCGAGGCGCCGGCGAGGCTTCGGGGTATACTTGAGGCCATGCAAAAAGACATGTATAAGAAGGCGAAGGCTTTTCTTGACGCGCATATCTACGAGGCTGTCACAAAAGATGAGATGATTAGTATCGCGGGTGAAAAAACCGGCCTTATAAAAGCCTCCTGGTGCGGCGATCCCGCCTGCGAGGACGAGATAAAAGCGGCGACGGGGGGATTTGCGACCAGGTGCCTTATAGAGGACGAAGAGATGATATCGGATAAATGCGTCTGCTGCGGAAAACAGGCAAAGCATATGGCCTACTGGGGAAGGGCGTATTAAATCACGCGCGGGCGGTGTGACTTATGCCGCGGGCGTGAACATCATGCCGCTTAAATGGCGCCGAAGATTCGGCGGGGGTAATTTACGGTTCCCGGAAGATTTAGGCGCGGCGGATTTCATGGGCGTCTGTCACGGCAGCCGAGTCGGATTTTGCCGGGGGAAATACGAATTTGCGCGATAAGAAGCGAGGCATACTTTGAATATATGTTTGCCCGAAAAAGTCGAAAATATCATCGATACGCTCACCGCGGCGGGTTATGAGGCTTACGCGGTCGGGGGCTGCGTGCGCGACATGCTCCTTAATAAGCGTCCCGACGATTGGGATATCACTACCTCCGCGAAGCCCGGGCAGGTAAAGTCACTTTTTGGGAGGACCTTTGACACGGGGATCCGCCACGGCACGGTGTCGGTGCTTATGGGCGGCGACATTTTCGAGGTAACCACATACCGCGTGGACGGCGATTACGGGGATCACAGACATCCCGAGAGCGTTACGTTTACCGGGAATTTACGCGAGGATCTTTTAAGACGCGATTTTACTGTAAATGCCATGGCGTATAACGAAAAGGATGGTCTCATCGACATTTTCGGCGGCGCACGGGATCTGAAAAGAAAGATAATCCGCTGCGTCGGAGATCCCCGTCAGAGATTTAAGGAGGACGCCTTAAGGATTTTAAGGGCGCTCAGATTTTCGGCGCAGCTTGGGTTTGAGACGGAGAAGGCGACGCGCGGCGCGATAAAGGAACTTGCCCCGTCGCTTTTAAATATAAGCGCGGAGAGGATACAGGCGGAACTGGTAAAGATCGCGACTTCTTCGCGCCCCGGTATCTTAAGGGACGCGTATGAACTGGGCGTGACCGCCGTCATCCTGCCCGAGTTTGACGCCATGATGGAAACGACGCAGGAAACTCCCCATCATATGTATACTGTGGGCGAGCATACATTAAAGGTCATGGAAGCGGTTCGGGCCGATAAGGTTTTAAGACTCGCTGCGCTTTTGCACGATGTCGCGAAACCGCGCTTAAAGACGATTGACAAAGACGGCGTCGCTCATTTTAAAATGCATGACGAGGTCGGATCTCAAACGGCGAGAGACATTTTGCGGCGGCTTAAATTTGACAACGCCACCGTATCCGACGTAACGCGGCTGGTGCGCGCGCATGATTACAGGCCTGCTCCCACCATGAAGGGGACGAGGCGGGCGATAAATAAAATCGGCGCGGATTTATTTCCCCTTTATCTTGAGTTAAGGGAGGCCGACGTGCTGGCTCAAAGCGATTATAAACGGGAGGAAAAGCTCTCCGATATCAAAAAAACGCGCCGTTGCTATGATGAGATTTCGCAAAAGGGCGAGTGCGTGACCTTAAAGCAGTTAAAAGTGACGGGAAGCGACCTTATCGATATCGGCATTAAACCCGGAAAGCAAATAGGCGACATATTGCGCGATCTTCTCGACGCGGTGCTGGATAATCCTGCTCTGAACGAGAAGGAGATTTTGCTTAAGATCGCGAAAAATTTTTCTGGACAAATCTTTTAGGGCCGTTTATAATGGCCACATCGGTTGAGACATCTGTCGAGACCAGTTTTCTTTTTTTCATTGCCCTTTCGGGCAGGGATTCCATTTTGAGACTTGGGACCTTAAGGGAATTTTTTGACGTATTGTCGGCATGAGTAAGGAAGATGAGAGGATATAAAAAGAGGCGACATTAAGTGAATGAGAAAAATCTGGTGATATGTGGGGAAGAGGCCGCGTATGCCCGCGCGCTCGCGGAAAATCTTCTTTCGCGCTCCGAGTTCGCGATAAGAGTTTGCGTATGCAGCGACATCGAAGCCGCGGCGAATTTCAGAAAAAGACAGGAGATACATATGCTCCTCATAGACGAGTCGGTGCCTTACGCCGAGAGGGTCGGATTGTGTGCGGCGCGTACGTTTGTCCTTACGGCGGAAGGATGCGCGGATCTCGGAGACAGGGAGATTGAGATTTTCAAATATCAGTCCGCCGACGGCATATTCGCGCAAGTCGTTAAGACTTATTTCGCGGAGAAGGGCAACGGGCTTATCGGCAGGATCCCGGGGCGCGGCGGGCGGCTCTACGGCGTATTTTCACCGATCCACAGGATAGGAAAGACGGAGTTTGCCATAGCGGCAGGGGAGGAACTCGCGGGGATCGGGCGGACGCTCTATGTAAATCTCGAGGAGTTTCCCGACATCGGAGGGCGTTTTGAAAGGGCGGAGGGAGAAAACCTCGCCGACTTACTTTATTACATGCGGCAGGATGAGGATAAAGCCTTACACCTCTCGGCGGTGACGCGTCACATGGGAGATCTCGAGTATATCCCGCCCGCTCCGGTCGGGACGGATCTTTTAGGGATTCTGCCTGAGGAATGGATGACGCTTTTGACATTTTTACTGAACGAGACGCCGTATGAGAACGTCGTCCTCGACATAGGAGAAGGTCTGCAGGGAGTGCCAGGCATATTGGCGGAGTGCGACAGGGTATTTATGCCGATCCTTACCGACTTTATCTCCCGACAAAAAATAAGTCTCTTTGACGAAATTATGAGAAAGACGGGATATGCCGACGCGAATGAGCGCTTTTACCGATTCGAGGCGACGGATGACATGAGATCGAGCGCCAAAAAGATACTTAGGGAACTAAAGGGAGAAGCGAAAATCACATAATGCCGCTGTATGCTGCGAGGGAAAGAGCACGGGCCAAAGCGTGCGTCGCGGATACGCCGCAAACTGCCTCGATGACGCGCTAAAGAGTGTCGAAAAAAGGAAAGTTTAAAAGTAAAGTTGCGAAACTGTCTCGATTACGCGTCAAAGCGTGTCAGAAAAGAGGAACGTTAAAAAGTAAACTTTCGAGACTGCCTCGATGACGCGCTAATGAGTGTCAGAAAAGAGAAAAGTTTAAAAGGGAGGAAAAACGTAAGGAGGAGTTAAGGCAATGGAAATATCGGACAGACTGCAGGAAAAGGTTATGGAAAGACTTGATATGTCCCGCGACATAGACGACGGGGCGTTAGTCGATATCATCCACGGGGTGCTTGAGGAGGAATCGGGCGAAATCTACATGTCGCTTCGGGATAAGATGGATCTCGGGAAGGAACTTTTTAACGCCTTCAGGAAGCTTGATATCCTTCAGGAGCTTCTCGAGGACGAAAGTATCACGGAGATCATGATAAACGGCACGGAGAGTATATTTATCGAAAGAGACGGGCGCATGTCACGTTTAAACAAACGCTTCATGTCGGCGGGAAGGCTGGGGGATGTGATACAGCAGATAGTCGCGGGCGCGAACCGCATGGTAAACGAGTCATCTCCCATAGTGGACGCGAGGCTTAAGGACGGCTCGAGGGTAAACGTGGTGCTTCCGCCCGTCGCGATAAACGGGCCGATCGTCACGATACGGAAATTCCCGAAAGACGTGATGACCATGAAAAAGCTGATCGCGATGGAGTCGATAAGCGAAGAGGTAGCGGCCTTTCTGGGGAAACTTGTCGCCGCCCGCTACAACATCTTCGTAAGCGGAGGTACGGGCTGCGGGTAAAACCACATTTTTGAACGCCTTGTCTGAGTATATCCCCCGAGACGAGCGCGTCGTCACCATAGAGGACTCGGCGGAGCTTAGGATAAACGGGATCGCGAATCTTGTCAGGCTTGAGGCGCGAAACGCGAACGCGGAGGGCGCGGGGCAGATTACGATAAGGGATCTTTTAAGGACATCGCTTCGGATGAGGCCGAGCAGGATCATAGTCGGCGAGGTGCGCGGCAGCGAAGCCATAGACATGCTTCAGAGCTTAAATACCGGCCACTGCGGAGCGAGCAGCGGACATTCAAACAGCCCCGAGGATATGCTCGCGAGACTTGAGACGATGGTGCTTACCGGGATGGACATGCCGCTTAGCGCCATACGCAGGCAGATAGCGTCGGGAATCGACATCATAGTTCATCTGGCCAGACTTCGCGATAAGTCCAGAAAGCTTATGCGGATAGTGGAGGTTGAAGGGTATCGGGATGACGAGATAAAAATGCGGACATTATACGAGTTTCGCGAGCTTAAGGAAGAGGAAGGCAGGATCCGGGGCGAATGGGTGAAAGTAAATGAAATCAAAAAAAGAGAAAAGTTATTGGCAGCGGGATATCGGGAAATCTGAATATGTGAAAAGTGCGCTGACGGGCATTTTGCTTATATGTGTGACGGCGTATCTTTTTTACGGGACGCCTCTTGCCGCCGTTTTTTTATCGCCGTGCCTTATATGGTACATGAAAAGCCGTATGCGCCAGAAAATACGCGCGAAAAAGCAGGCGTTCACCCTGCAGTTTAAAGAGGCGATTCGCTCCGTCTCCGCCGCTTTGGGCGCGGGATATTCCGTGGAAAACGCGATCAGGGAGGCAAATAAAGACCTGAGACTGCTTTATAAAAAAGATACTCCGATCATGAGGGAATTTGATTACATCATAAGGCAGCTTGACATAAATGTTCCGGCCGAGGAGATATTTCGGGAGCTTGCCCTCCGCACCGGAGACGACGATGTGAGGACGTTCGCCGAGGTATTTGCCATATCAAAGCGAGGCGGCGGCGATATGATCGGTATCATACGCGGCGCGATAAGCCAGATAAGCGACAAGATAGACGTAAAGCGCGAGATCGATACCGTGATGGCGGCTAAGAAAACGGAGTTTAAGATCATGAGCGCCGTGCCGTTCGCGATGATTTGCTACATTAAGCTCAGTTTTCCCGAGTTCGTGAAGATCCTGTACGGAAACGCCCTCGGGGTCGTCATCATGACGGTTTGTCTGTTGGTGTACGCCGCCGCTTACATATGGGGCGGGCGTATCGTGACGGTAGAAGTGTAAGGGGCGCGATATGATTTTATGTGCGGTGATTTTGGTTTTGCTTTTCGCGGCGGTCATGCTGGATAAAAAGACCGACATTTTCGACAGGCTGAAGCCGAAAATAAAAAAGAGAATTTTCCTCATTATACTTGTAAGCGACGTGATCGCGTTCGCCGTCTTTTTCGCGAACCTTCTGACGGACGGCTCCTCCGGCGAATTAAAGCGAAACACCTACGGCGGCGGCAGTAAAGTGGAAAAATATGAGGCTACGGTAGAGGGAGAGCTTCAGGATGAGCCTCTTGATATCGACGTGCATGAGAGGACTTATACCGATGATGAGATAAAAGAGATTTTTTCAAAGATAATGAAAAAGCTTGACAGAGTCGTCCCGGGAGAGAATAAGAGCCTTGATCACGTGGAAAAGAGGCTCGTGCTGCCCGATACGGATGATGAGTATCCGGTAACGATACGCTGGGAGACGGACAATACGGATCTTTTGGATACCGAGGGCAATATAAACGAGGAAGAATGTGTGAAGGAAGGCACATTGGTAGAGATACGGGGAACGCTCTCCTATGAGGAAAACGAGGCGGTATATGTCACGAACGCGCGAGTTTATCCGCCGACAAAGACCGGGAAGGAAAAATGGGCGGACGCGGTGAAAAAAAGCGTCAAAGAGGCGGAGGAAGACACCAGAAGCGATGACGGTTTTTCACTGCCCGCGAAGGTGCTCGGAAAAGATGTAAAGTGGACAAAGCGCGAAAGCGGCGCGGGTTATCCGGTGCTTCTGATCGGCGCGGCGCTATGCGTGTTTCTCGTGTATAAGAGCGTACAGGATGAGAAAGACGCCCGCCGAAAGAGGATAGAGCAGATGGAGAGGGATTATCCGGATGTGATAAGCAAGTTCACGTTGCTGCTTAGCACCGGGGTGACAGTGAGAGGGGCGTTTACGAGGATCGCTGACGGAAGCGAAAAAGGTCCGGACGGGACGCCGGTGCGGGCGATATACGCGGAAATGGACGCCACGGTTACGGAGATGAAAAGCGGCGTTTGCGAGGCCGAGGCTTATGAGAGATTCGGAAAGCGCTGCGGATCCGCCATGATCATGAAATTCGGCGCCCTGCTCTCGCAAAATCTGAAGAAAGGAGGCAAAGGCTTAAGTGAGATCTTAAAGACGGAGGCCGCGCAGGCGTTCGAGGACAGAAAAAGCGCGGCGAAAATGGCGGGAGAGGCGGCCGGGACGAAGCTTCTTATCCCAATGCTCGGTATGCTTGCCGTGGTTATGGCGATGATAATAATACCCGCGTTTCTCTCGATGAGTATCTAGGGATGACCAAGGGAAAGTGTAGGGGGAAGTCGTGGGACAGAGTAAGAGGAAAGTCGAGGGACAGTGTAGGGAAGGCGAAGGAGAGAGTAAGGAAGGCGTGAGGCAGAGTCTGAAAAGCTACGGGACAGAGTAGGGAGAACTGCGGGATAGTGTATGGAAAGTGGCAAAGCAGAGCAAGAAAAGTCAAGGGACAGTGTAGTGTGGAAAGGCGCGGGACAGAGTAAGGGAAGGCCGTGAGGGGGTGTCAGGGAAGTCGCTGAAAAGTGCAGGGAAAGACTCGGGACAGTGCAGGGAAAGACTCGGGACAGTGTAGGGAAAGTCGTGAGACAGAGTAGAAAAGACCGTGACATACGACACGGCGAAATCAAGAAGGAGGAGTTTAGATGCTCATAAACAGGTTTAAGACATTTTGGTCGGGAATGATGAAAAAGCAGACGAAGGGATCCGTGGTGGTGGAAGTAATCTTAATACTGGTGGTACTTATAGCGCTTGTGGTTATTTTCAAGTCGCAGCTTACGAGTCTCGTAAACAAGATTTTCCAGAAGATAACCCGCGACGCGACGGGGATTTAAGTTTAAGAAGAGGTAAACAGTAAGAAATATCGGGGAAGGATTGGAAGGCGCGGGGATGATGACGGGAAAAAAGACACGAAACGGCATAAGGGGCGAGATCACGGTTTTTCTGTCGCTTGTCATCGTTCTTATGATCTCGTTTGTGGGAGCGGTTTTTCAAAGCGCGTCCGTATATGTCACCAAGAGCACTCACCGCTCGGAAACGACTCTCGCGCTAGAGAGCGTATTTGCCGAGTATGATAAGGAGCTTTTAAAGCGCTACGACATATTCGCGAGATCTCACGGAGGCGCGGGCGAGATAACGGGGCGGCTTAAATATTACGGCGCGGTCGGCATGAACCATCAGCTGACGAAGGTGCGGCTTCTTACCGACGATGACGGACTCGCCTTTTTCACTCAGGCCGTAAAAGCCATGGGAGGTAAGCCCACAGAGCAAAAGGAAGTCTCTGACGTAGACTGGGAGGATGACGCCGCGGATGTGACGGGAAAGATAAAGGGCCTGCTTGAGGAGGAAAACGCGGCTCTTCCCACGGAGGACAGCCCGCTTGAGACGGCTAAGCGTCTGCAAAAAACCGGGATTTTAGCGCTTGTCATTCCGAAGGAGCAGGAGGTATCGAAAAGACAGGCAGACACTCAAAACCTGCCGTCTCACAGGAAGCTTCGCGAGGGCGCGGGATTTTCGGCGGACACGTCAAAAAAAGGCGCGGGTCAGAAGGCGCTTTTTGTCAGTTATTTAAGCGGTCATTTCTCGCGATACGATCCGAAATCACCGCCGGAGGCTTCCGAACGGGGCCTATTATACGAAGAGGAATATCTGCTTGCGGGGAAGGAAAGCGACGCTCAGAATCTTGAAAGCGCCTTAAATAAGATTCTTCTTATAAGAACCGGTGTAAATACGGTTTATCTTATGACCGACAGTGAGAAAATGGCGGAGGCTCAGACCGCGGCGCTCGCTCTCACAAGTCTGCTTCTTTCCCCGGAAGCGGCCGAGCCCGTCAAATACGCGGTGCTGCTCGCGTGGGCATACGCGGAGAGCGTACAAGACTTGCGCGTACTCGCGAAGGGCGGACGCGTGCCGGCGGTAAAGACGAAGGAAAGCTGGCAGCTGTCGCTTTCGGGGATGTTAAAACTGGGTACCGAAGATGACATATCCGCGGGAGACGGTGTCCGAAACGGGTTGAGCTACGGTGATTATCTGAAGTCATTTTTGCTTGCCGCCGACAACGGTGAGCTGACCATGAGGGCGCTTGACATGGTGGAGTTAAATCTTTCGGTTCCGGTAGATGAATGTGTCACTGCCGCGGAGATAAAAAGCACCTGCCGCCTGCAGGCGGGGATAAACGACACCTTTAAAACCGAGTATGAATATTAACGCGGCGGGCACAAATACGGAGGCGGACGGCGATGTCCTTTCAAATCACGAATCCCATGTGAAATGCGGCATATAACAAAAAATTCATGAAGAAAGGAGGGAGGTTTCATTTGACACTTCGATTATCAAATCTTTTTCATAACAGGTCCGAAAGGACATCGCCGTCTTCCCCCGTAAAAGTACGCCGCGCCGGGGACGTGGGAAGGGGCGGCGAGCCTTCTTATCCCGCAAAGAAGGAAAAGGGAAGCATTACGCTTGAAGCGGCGTTGTCGCTCAGTCTTTTTCTCTTCGCGGTGACGGGCATGATATGGCTTTTCGAGGTCATGTCCATACAGACGAATTTAAGAAACGCTCTCTATTCGGCGGGAAGGCAGCTGGCAAAAGAAGCGTATGTGAATCCCCTGATATCGCCGTCACAGGTAAGGACTAAGGTTGTGGAAAATATCGGCGAGGATCGTCTGAATAAAAGCGTGATAAAAGGCGGCGCGTCGGGTTTGGACTTTAAGGCTTCGAAAAGATACGGTTCAACCACGGTAATGGATCTTAACGTGGCTTATGAGATAAAGCTTCCGATCCCCGTCTTTGACATACCGTTGTTATCCCGAAGCGTGAGCGTAAAGGTAAAGGGATGGACTGGTTACGAGTCGTACTTCGCGGGCGCGACTGCCGAGACCACGGTGTATGTGACGAAAAACGGCCTTGTGTATCACGCGGATCCGAATTGCAGTTATCTGGATCTTTCGATTCGCCCCGTAGCCGAAAAAGATATAGGGTCCCTGCGCAATCTGAACGGAGCGAAATATAAGAAATGCGAAAGGTGCGGAAAGGGCGTCTCATCGGGAGTGGTGTATGTCACGGATTACGGGACGAAATATCACACGTCTCTTAACTGTTCGGGGCTGAAACGAAGTGTCTACGCGATCCCCTTAAGCGACGTAAACGGGCTTAGCGGCTGCTCAAAGTGCGTCAAATAAGCGTAAGAGCGCACCGGGCTGTGGTTTGTATTCGGTATTTTAAGTCATCGGACGGTACAATGAGTGGGAGGCAAAAAGGTTATGCGTGTGATAACGATGATCGCCATGGCGGTGTTTCTTGCGGCCGCGGCGGTAAAAGACTTTAAGACAAAGCGGATATCGGTGGCGTATATGACGGTTATATCGATCGCTTTGGGGGTACTTTGCGTCATTACTCTGATATCGGCTAAGGGAGAGGGCGCCGCGGGAATGCTTTTAGGCAGCGTCATTGGAGTCTGCTTCTTCATCGTAAGCAAGGTAACAAACGAGGCGGTGGGATATGCCGACAGCTGGATGATACTTCTCATCGGAGCGGTCTCGGGATGGAGGGCGACGCTCGCGACAGTCTTTGCCGCGCTTCTCATCTCGCTCGCGGCGGCGCTTATAAGCTGTATGCGGCGCGGAAGAAACAAAACGCGCTCCATACCCTTTATACCCGCGCTCGCGGCGGCGTATCCCGCGGTTTTGGCGCTCGGCTTCGCGCCGGTATGAAGTATATGTTTCGGATATCGCGTGCGCGTGAGATGACGGTTCGCGACAAGTCCCGCGTAAGGTGTACGTCGCTCTACCGGAAGCGGGACTTTAGCACGACGGCTAAATGTGACAAGTCCGCGTA
>CAYLRF010000006.1:37681-41061 GCA_964385995.1 uncultured Faecalimonas sp. | reverse complement strand
GACCGTCTTCGGCGATTCGGCGTCGGGACATTTCCGTTCCGACCTCTTTCCGCCTCTCAATCTTACCGCTTTCCTCGGCCCGTGTCCAGCGTTTGCTCCAAACATCCTGTACGCGCTTGCCCACGCCCGGGTCATACTCAACCGTGCAGTTGCAATTCGCGTGGCGGCGGTATACGTCCCGCGGAACGTTATCGGGGTAGTCGTACTTACCCGCAAGGGCCTGACACCAGTCGCAACACTTTCCCACGGCCTTGCGGATTATCCTCGGGCGAAGCCCCGCCTTGCTCTGAAACTTGGCGTTCTTGCGCACCGTATCATCGTATACGCTACGCGTGAAGGTGTTTATCGGCGCGTCCCTTCACGAGAAAATGTTCACATCACGATGCGTTGAAGGTCAAAACCCTCGTGTGCGTCCACAAGCCGTCATCATTCGTCGCCGGATGGCTCTCCGGTTTGTAGTACAGACCGATGTGGTTCAGACCAAGCAGGGCGGCCTGTGTGGATATCAAAATCGTACGGGCGCCCATATCCACAAGCCGCATTCGCTCATATGTGGGCAGCTCAGAGGACGGATTTTTTTAAGCCACTCTTTTGAGTGGTCATCCTTCCGATCTGAGCGTAAAGCTCCTGAAGTTTAGCCTCACGGGTTCATCATATACTGATGGTAACGTATCCACTGCCACAGTTTTTCATATCCTGCTTCACCAGCGGCAAGCCTTAGAGTTATATCCACAAGCTCATCCTGGGTGTAATGGAGATTGATGCCGTTTAATGCCAGAAAAACCAGCATGGCGTGTGCTCCAATCCGCTTGTTTCCATCTATGAACGGGTGGTTTTTCACAAGACCGAAGCAGAGCCGGGCTGCCTTTTGCTGAAGAGAGGGATAAGCGTCCTCGCCGGAAAAAGACTGAAAAGGTGCGCCTAGCGCTGAGTCCAACAAGCCCTCGTCCCTAAGCCCCGGAGATCCTCCGGTCTTACTGATAAGCTGTGAATGCATTTTTAGGATTTGCTCTTCGGTTAGCCGGATCATTTTGCCAGCTCCTCATATGCCTGCCGATTTTCAGCGATCAGCCTGCGGGAGATGCTGAGGACATCTTCATCCGGAGCGTACTGTTCCTTTTCAGTGGAAGAAAAATCAATAAGCAGGTACTTTGGCCTGTTGTTTTTTAATATGACAACGGGGCCCTCCGCATCTGCCAGACGGGCGACTTTTGAAAAGTTCCGGTTTGCCTCCGTGATGGAAACGAGGTTTTTCGTGTTAATGTTCATAATTTCCTCTTTTCTGACGCGCTTTAGCGCGTCATTAAGGTAGTTTTGGAAGTTTACTTCCAAACTTTCCTCTTTTCTGACGCGCTTTAGCGCGTCATTAAGGCAGTTTTGGAAGCTTACTTCCAAACTTTTCCCTCCGTTCATGTTTTCGTATAAATAAATTACCATGGAAGTAGGAGAAATTCAACCTAAATCTGACCTCGGCCCGTGTCCGGCGTTTGCTCCAAACATCCTGCACGCGCTTGCCCACGCCCGGGTCATACTCAACCGTGCAGTTGCGGTTTGCGTGGCGGCGGTATACGTCCCGCGGGACGTCATCAGGGTAGTCCTACCTCAGGATTTCGTATTCTTCCTTATTGTAATCCACCCGAATCACCGTGCCGTCGGAATAGGTGACTTCATACACATTTTCGGCAACCTCTTCATGATTATCCATGAACGCGGTATGAATGGAAGAAAGGCGGTCGTATAATGCGGCTCCCTCCCGGATTTTGGCCACTGTTTCCTTAAGCTGCGTATCGGTATCGCAGAGAGCGTCCCGGTTCCCCATCCAGTTTTTCCCGTTTTCCATAAACGCGGAATAAAAATAATAAGAAGGACGGCCGCCGTATTCGATCATCTTCAGGACGGTTCTTTTATCCTTTAAAGTCGCGTTCACCGTTTGGGTATACGGGTTGCTGAGCACATAGCCATGATAAACCATCTGCCAGAAAGGAACGGACTTATCGCAAAGTCCCCGTCCCGCTTCCTTAAAGCTGATATACAGGCCGTAGTCAAGCTGCGGCGCGAGAAAGTCATACGCGCCTTCCGACGAAACCCCGCCGAACAGCTCCCGCGACAGGGCACACAGTCTTTTCATGCAATCCGCCGCCTGACCTTTATGGACCGGATGCGCCTCGTGATAGCAGGACCTGGGCGGGACAATGCCGATGACGTCGATATAATGTGTTCCGTGAAATCCCAGCGCGGCTACCTTCGGCAGAATCTTCTCCGCGAGAGCGCAGGACGCAAGAGGGCACAGCTGGCTTGCCTCTCCTCCGCTCCACGGTATGTCCTGCCCGACCACGGGTTTTTTGTTTCGGTCAAGACGCGTATTTTCCGGATCGTACAAATCGGAAATTTCGTACTGTTCCGTGCTGTTGGTATGGCAAACGATTGAATAACCCATGGCCTTAGCTTTCCGGATCAGACGCCGCAGCCCTTCTTCTGAGCCGAGCGCTTCTTCCACCGGAAACGCCTGCGGCCATCTTCCGTCATGCCCCCGGATATTCCATCCCACCAGACAGATTTCCGCCTTATCGACCCCCTGCGCCTTTAATTCGTCAAGAATATCTTCGACACGGGCAAAATCACAGGCCACGCGCATCGAAGGTTCATTCTCCAAAGTCTGATGAAGTACGGGAGACGGCGCGGGCTTAAAGCCGCAGCGCACCCGAATCATCACTGAGTCCGCCGCGTAGGCCAGCGTGGGATAGCGCTTTACTCTTTCCGAAAGCGGCACAAGTTCGCCCTCTGCCTCCTTAAACGCGCGGTAGCGCCTTGCCATCCCGGAATAATTCGCGTCATTTCCGGAAAGAAGAAAGTATTCCACCCGAATATCCTCATAAGGCCGCTGCCCGTAAACCTCAAAGACCGGATACACGCGAAAACCCTCTTCGCCTCCGGATACCTTAAGCGTATAGTCGTAAGGCATCCCGCTGACAACCGCAAGAAAAACATATCTTTCCGACTTCACTCCGAATATCGGTATGTTGCTTTCCGAAATTTCCGTCTCAAACGCGCCGCCGTGCCGGCGAAAGAAACACAGTCCGTAGTCATCGCAGCCCTCGCCCCTCGGCAACACCATATACCCGTCGTCGTCCGGTTCGGCGACCACGCCCCAGTAATCCGCCTCAACCCGCTCCAGATCGCAAAATTCCTGATCCGCGGGTATTGTTACACAGACATGGTCCGCGGCGGTTTCCACGGACGCGGCGATCTCCCGCTTCGTCCCGTCCTTTCGGATTCCCTTCATTTACGCAATCCCCCTCGCTTTGTTCTTGCGCTTCTTGTCATTTTCGCGGTCTTACCCGTTTTGTACGGCAGTGTCAGACACTACCCTTAAAACTACC
>CAYLRF010000006.1:35384-37581 GCA_964385995.1 uncultured Faecalimonas sp. | reverse complement strand
TGATTCGAGGTGAGGCATTATGAACATATACGCGGATAACGCCGCGACGACGAAGATGAGCCGCGCGGCCGTCGATGCCATGCTCCCATATATGGATGTCGTGTACGGCAATCCGTCCAGTCTTCATTCCGTGGGGCAGAGAGCGGCGGAGGCTTTATCGGACGCCAGGGAGAGAATAGCGGGCTGCATAGGCGCCTCCGCACGGGAGATATATTTCACTTCCGGCGGCAGCGAGGCGGATAATCAGGCCATTCTTTCCGCCGCGTCGGTCGGGAAGCGCAAAGGGAAAAAGCACATCATTTCCACCGCGTTTGAACATCACGCCGTATTGCATACATTGGAAAAGCTGAAAAAAGAGGGCTTTGACATCGAGCTTCTGGATGTCGGGCACACCGGCACGGTAAGTGCGAAGCAGGTCAGGGACGCGATTCGCGAGGATACCTGCCTTGTGACGATTATGTTCGCGAATAACGAGATCGGATCTGTGCTTCCGATTGCCGAGATCGGAGCCGTTTGCCGCGAAACGGGCGTTCCTTTCCATACCGACGCGGTGCAGGCGGCCGGGCACCTGCATATAGACGTAAACGCGCAGAATATCGATATGCTTTCCCTTTCCGCGCACAAATTCCACGGTCCGAAGGGTATCGGCGTGCTTTACGCGAAAAAAGGTGTTCCGATAGAAAGTCTCATAGAGGGCGGCGCACAGGAGCGCGGAAAGCGCGCGGGAACCGAGAATATCCCCGCGATCATGGGAATGGCGGCGGCTCTTTGCGAAGCCTGCGAACATATGGATGAAAACGCGGCGAAGGTATCCGCTCTTCGCGATAAACTTATCGCGGGACTTTCACGGATACCCCATTCGGCATTAAGCGGCGATCCCGTCTCTCGTCTTCCCGGAAACGTCCATTTCTGTTTTGAGGGCATAGAGGGAGAAAGCCTCCTTCTTCTTCTCGATGAGAAAGGTATCTGCGCTTCCTCCGGCTCCGCCTGTACGTCGGGTTCCCTTGACCCGAGCCATGTGTTGCTCGCGATAGGCCGGGTTCATGAGATCGCGCACGGCTCGCTTAGGATCAGCCTCTGCGATGAGAATACCGAGGAAGAGATCGATTATATGCTGGATACGATTCCGAAAGTGGTGGAGTATCTCAGGAACATGTCTCCGCTTTGGCGGGATAAGGTGTCGGGGAAGAAAGCGTTTATACTGTGAGGTGATTATTATGGCATTATACAGTGAAAAAGTGATGGATCATTTCAGGAATCCGCGCAATGTGGGCGTTATAGAGAACGCTGACGGAGTGGGCGAAGTCGGAAACGCCAAATGCGGCGACATCATGAGGATTTATCTGAAGATCGACGACGGAGTGATTTCCGACGTGAAATTCGAGACTTTCGGATGCGGATCCGCCATCGCCTCCAGCTCCATGGCGACCGAGATGATAAAGGGAAAACCCGTCTCCGAGGCGCTTACTCTATCAAACAAAGCGGTGGCGGAAGCTCTGGACGGACTTCCCGCCTACAAGATGCACTGCTCCGTTCTGGCGGAAGAAGCCATCAAGGCGGCGGTGAAGGATTATTACGAGAAAAATAACATCGAGTTTGATAAGTCCGAGTTTGCCGCCTGCTCAACCTGTGAAAGCTGCTCCGAAGCTTGAAAAAGGCGCGCTTTAAACGCGAGCGCATCGCCATGATACGGTAAGCCCTAGAGTACGAATCACGCGGACGAGGCTTAGGGGCCGCCGAAAAATGTGATTTAAGATGGCAAAACATCAGTGGAAAGGGTAGGTAAACGCCGAAAATGATGATATCCTCACGGGGCAGATACGCGCTGCGGGTCATGATCGATTTGGCCGAAAACCGCGAAAACGGCTACGTACCCATGAAGGACGTGGCAAAGCGTCAGGACATCTCGCTTAAATACATCGAACGAATCATACCGAATCTTGTCAGGGCGGGTCTGGTAAAGGGCGTTCGCGGCAAAGGCGGAGGATATCGGCTCGTAAGAACACCCGAAGAATATACTGTGGGGGAAGTGCTTCGGCTAGTCGAGGGAGATTTCGCTCCGGTGGCCTGTCTCGGCCGTGAGGCGAAGCCCTGTGAGCGCGCCGGATATTGCAAGGCGCTTCCCATGTGGGCGAAGCTTCAAACTACCGTAAATGACTTTTTTGACGGCGTGACGCTTATCGATCTGTTATGATCT
>CAYLRF010000006.1:0-35284 GCA_964385995.1 uncultured Faecalimonas sp. | reverse complement strand
TTTTTTCACGCGCCTTCCAAAAATCCCAGCACGTCATCGAAATACTTAAAGGCCACCTCGTCTTTCGAGCCGTAAATCTCATGCTTCGCGTCTTCGTAGGTTCGCACTTCGCAGTGAGGGACGCGGCGTGAAAACTCAAGCTGCGCCTCTCTTTGCACAAGTGTGTCGTGACCCGCGAGAGCCATGAAAATGTCTGTCTTTATGTTCCCCGGATTATTTTTCCTCAAAATCATATTCCGCGCTTTCATGGCGTTTAGGGCCCATCCGTAGGTCATGCTGTAATTTTGATACTCCGGGTGTGAGCTCTTTATACGCGCGTATTCGGCAAATCTCGCCTCGGATGTTTTCGCGCTGTCCGCGAATATCTCCTCTCCTGGATAGGGCGCGGACGTAAACGAGCGCTTCTTTGCCTGCCCGAATATGACCATGACTCCTAAGATGGCGTAAGAGAGCCACCATGGATAAGGCTTGCATGACGGCGCGATCATCGGCGAGGAAAGTACGGCTTTCCTGAAAAAATCCGGATGATTCTCCATGAACAGCGCTCCTATCGCTCCTCCCATGGAATGCGCGAACAGGCAGATGTCTCCCTTGGCTTCGCTTTTTATCTTATTCGTAAATATCTCAAAATCCCATACATATTCCCCGAAGTTATCGATATGCGTAAGAGTAAGATCCGTAACCTTTCTATGCGACAGACCGTGTCCGCGATGATCTAAGGCGTATACATCCCAACCGCATTTCAAAAAATAATACGTAAGTTCGTGCCATTTCTCCGTCGACTCCGTGAAGCCGTGCGAGATCACGACGGTCTTACGTTCCTTACGGGCGGCGTCTTTTGCCGTGCCTGCACCGCCGGCCTCTTTCATTTCCGGGGCGCTTACCGGAGCAGTATCGCCTGCGAACTCGGAAGCGTTTTCCGTGTCCGCCCCGTCAGTCGCTTTTGCTTCCGAGACGCCTGACGGCGCGGTATCGCCTGCCGCTCCGGAGGCGTTTTTCTTCTTGTCCGAAGCCGTATATTTCACGTAGTGAATCTTCTGACCGTCATAACCGTCAAAATATCCGTCCTGCCTTACGCTGTTTAAATACGGTATCACCATGCGCTCCATATCATCAAGGAGCGTGGCTTCTCTCAGGTAATACTCCCTCATTTTTCCCCTTTCCCGACCCGCTTTTAACGCGTCATCAAGGCGGCTTTGTAACTTCTTCTCCCGTTTATCCGCGCCGGGCACGGCTTATGAAACATCGTTCGCGGCGCCCTTTATCTTGCTCATGATTGACTTTTCATCATAGAACGTGAAAAGCACGGCACCCACTACGCACGCCACCGTGGCGATGAGAGCGGTAAGTCTGTAACTTTGCGCCGTCTTTGATACCGTGACCGAAGTAAAGACAAGCATCGAAAGCGCCTGTCCCATCTTCATGGCGAAGGTTCTCGCCGCGAAGAACATCCCGCTTCGCTGCTCACCGTGCTCTATGGTGTCGGCCTCCGATATGTCTGCCACGACCGCCTGAGGAAGTATCCCGAGAATAGCCATCGGGATGCTCGCGAGAGCCGCTATGACATATCCCCACGTAAGCCCCTTCCCGCAGAAAAACGAGATCAGAAATACCAGAGAGTAAGCGAAGAAGCCGAATATGATGATCTTCTTCTTTCCGAGTTTGGGGGCGAGTTTGTTTACGGCGGGATACATGCAAAGGCTCAGCACGGTCATGATGGCCGTAAGAAGGAAGGTATTGCTCTCGTCCGCGCCCATAAGCTTCGTGATATAAAACGCGAGGCCGGTTTGAAATAAAGTAACCGCGAAGAAATATATGACGTCCGAATATACGAACCGCCGAAACTGTTTGTTCCCGAAGGACTTAAACAGAGATTTAAACGCCTTGGTCTTCACCGGTTTTGAGTCCACATACTGCCGCTCCTTTATAAAAAGCGACGGCACGAGCATGGCTATGGCCGCAACGGCCGCGAGAAGCCCCGTAGCGGTACGCACCGCGTTTGCCTTTCCGAGGCTTGCCTCAAATAAGCCCGCGATATTGGGTAGCAGATACGAAATCGAAAATCCGAGTATGTATGTGAATGAAATGTAGGTTGAGACATTGATGCGGTGTTCCTGAGTATCGCCAAGCTCCGCTATCAGGGCGTTGTACGGCGTGCAGTAGATAGTCATGAAAAGGTAAAAGAGCATAAGTGTGACAAAGAGTATGATGTCATTTGCCACGACACTTTCCGTCTGCGGGAAGAGGAAAACCCCGACCGTGACGACGGCGAAAGGTATGGCGATCGCCCTCATAAAGGGAATTCTCCTTCCGCCTTTAAAGTTGCTTCTGTCCGACCAACTGGCGATAAGAGGATCCGTTATCGCGTCAAATACCCTTCCCACGGCCGTTACAAGTCCGAAAAGCGTAAGTCCCAAAAAAAGCGGCGTCGTGGTTATGTAATCTCCGAAAAGCTCGTTATCGCCGGTAAAATAATATACCATCCAGCTGCTTATGATCCCCGAAAGAAGACTCCAGCCGAACTGCCCTACAGCGAATATCCAAAGAACTTTATTGGTTATTTTCTTCATAACCCGCCTCCTTAAAATAAAAGCGCCCCATACGCCGCGCTTTTATTTACGTCTCGTATGGGGCATCGTGCCCGCGTTATACTATTCCCTGAGCCATCATCGCGTCTGCGACTTTCTCAAAGCCCGCTATATTGGCGCCTACCACGTAATTGCCCGAAGCGCCGTACCTGTCGGCCGCGGCGGCGGCATTGTGGCAGATATTTACCATGATGTCCCGCAGCTTCGCGTCCACTTCCTCGAACGTCCAGCTGAGACGCTCGCTGTTCTGACTCATCTCAAGCGCCGATGTGGCCACGCCGCCCGCGTTCGCCGCCTTGCCGGGAGCGAAAAGTACTTTGTGTTCCTGAAGGTAACGCGTAGCCTCAAGAGTAGTCGGCATATTCGCGCCCTCGGCGACGGCCGTTACGTGATTTTCGACCAGCGCCTTCGCGTCCTCAAGATGAAGCTCGTTCTGGGTGGCGCAGGGAAGAGCGATGTCGCACTTAACCGTCCATACGCCCCTGCCCTCGTGATACTCGCTTTTCGGGCGATAGTTTACGTATTCCGTAAGACGAGCTCTTCTTACTTCCTTAATATCCTTAAGGGCCGCGACGTCGATGCCGTCGGGATCGTATACCCAGCCGTTCGAATCGCTAACCGTCACGACCTTCGCGCCAAGCTGCCCAGCTTTCTCGGCCGCGTAAGTAGCCACGTTTCCGGCTCCGGATATGGCGACTGTCTTACCCTTGATGTCAATCCCCGCGAGTTTTAACATTTCCTGCGTGAAATATAACAGGCCGTATCCCGTGGCCTCCGTTCTCGCAAGCGACCCGCCGTAGGTAAGGCCCTTGCCCGTCAGCACGCCTTCGTAAAGATTGCGGATACGCTTATACTGACCGAACATGTATCCTATCTCTCTGGCTCCGGTTCCGATGTCGCCCGCCGGAACATCCGTGTCGGCCCCTATATGTTTTGAAAGCTCCGTCATGAAGCTTTGGCAAAACGCCATGACCTCTCTGTCCGATTTGCCCTTGGGATCGAAATTCGAGCCGCCCTTGCCGCCGCCAATCGGAAGACCGGTAAGAGAGTTTTTAAATATCTGCTCAAACCCGAGAAACTTGATAATGCCCAGATTCACCGAGGGATGAAGCCTTATGCCGCCTTTATACGGGCCTATGGCGCTGTTAAACTGCACACGGTATCCTTTATTAACCTGTACGCGGCCCTCGTCATCCACCCACGGCACCCGAAACATTATCACTCTCTCCGGCTCCGTGAGTCTCTCGAGAAGAGCTTCCCCGCGGTAATTCTCCTCATTTGCCTCGATGGCAGGCTTAAGCGAATCCAAAACCTCGGTTACGGCCTGATGAAACTCCGGCTCCCCGGGATTTTGCCGAATAACCCTGTCAATCACCTCGTCAACGTAAGACATCTTTTTGCCCTCCTTTAAACTGTTTTTGTAAACGTTTTCCTATAGCTACCCTGTCCGACGCGGCGAAAAACGCATATATCCCGAACGGACTTTTACAGTATACGTTCCCCGACCGCGTAAATCAATACTAAGCGACAATTCATTACCTAAAATACTCCACTCCCGCGGCGAAAAGACCCATGTCCTGCCTGCCGATTATGTTCATCGCCACATGGTCTCCCATCCGCTCGCAGTGGGCCATCTTACCAAACACTCTCCCGTCGGGACTCGTGATTCCCTCTATGCACTCGTAAGATCCGTTCGGGTTCCACTCCTCATCCATGGTAACCCTTCCTTCCGGATCGCAGTATCTCGTGGCTGCCTGCCCGTTCGCGAAAAGCTCTCTTATGACTTCGGGCGAGGCGACGAAGCGGCCCTCGCCGTGCGATGCGGGATTCGTATATACCCCGTCAAGGGACGCGTGCGAAAGCCACGGGGACTTATCGCTTACGACCTTCGTGTAAACCATCTTTGAGACGTGCCTTCCGATGGTATTGTAAGTTAGCGTCGGCGAGTTTTCGTTCTGGCCCGTTATGTGTCCCGTCGGCAAAAGCCCCAGCTTAATGAGGGCCTGAAAGCCGTTGCATATGCCCAGTGCCAGCCCGTCCCTTTCGTAAAGGAGCCTTTCGACCGCGTCCTTAAGCCTTTCGTTTCTGAACGCGGTCGCGAAAAATTTCGCCGAGCCGTCCGGCTCATCTCCCGCGCTGAACCCCCCGGGGAACATGATGATCTGCGCGTTATCAATCGCTTTCTCAAACCTCGTGACTGACTCGCGTATATCCTCAGGCGTAAGATTCTTAAAGACGACGGTGTTCACCTCGGCGCCCGCCGCCGAAAACGCCTTAGCGCTGTCATACTCGCAGTTGGTTCCCGGAAATACCGGGATAAACACCGTGGGACGCGCCGTCTTATGCCGACACACAAAGACGCTCGGCGCGTGATAAGAGGGCTCCGTAATTTGAAGTTCGGACGCCTTTTCGCCCGATACCGTGGGAAATACCTTTTCAAGCGGCTTTTCCCACGCCTCAAGAGCCTCCTTTATGTCTATGCGCACCGTGTGTTCCGCGTGTGCCTCATCTTCACGCGGACCCGGGGTTTTTCCCGCCGTTTCTCTCCCGTCATCCGTATCCTTCGTATCCCCGGCGGCCTTTGCCTTACAAGCGCCCGAAAGCGAGAATGAAAGAAAACCGTCACTTGTTACCTTACCGATTACGATATGGTTAAACGTGAGACTTCCAAGATCTTTTTTCCTGACCTCGGCTATGATATTTCCGAACGCCGGGGCAAAAAGCGCGTCGGCGTCCACGCCCTCCCTGTCCGAACCGGCCTCGTATATCACCGCTCCCGTCATATTCCCGAAAGCCATCTTGCTTACGGCGGGCGCTATCCCGTGCCCGTCAAGGGCATAAGCCGCCCTTATCCTGCCCGCGCGGGCGTCGTCTTTAAATTTGCCGTACTGATCCATGGCGTAAGCGTAATCCGGAAGCTCATACGAGTCTTTTTTTATCTTCAAAAGAACTATCGCGTCGCCCGCCTCTTTAAATTCCGGGGATATTATGTCGCCGCATTTGGCCACATCCACGGCGAAGGAGACGAGGGTGGGCGGAACGTCCATATCGCCGAAAGTGCCGGACATGCTGTCCTTTCCGCCAATCGCGGGTATGCCAAGCTCAAGCTGCGCCACATAAGCCCCCAAAAGCGCCGAAAGCGGCACGCCCCATCTTTCGGGATCTTTTGTCATCCTTCCGAAATATTCCTGAAAAGTAAGCCTTATCTTTAAAGGATCGCCGCCCTCCGCCACTATCTTCGCCACGGACTCCAGCACCGCGTACGAAGCCCCGTGAAACGGACTTGCGCTTGACAGATACGGGTCAAATCCGAAGCTCATCATGGTCACGGCGTCGCATTTGCCGGTCCTTACCGGTATCTTCGCCACCATGGCCAAAGTCTCCGTCAGCTGATATTTGCCTCCGTGCGGCATGAGTACGGAACAGGCGCCTATCGATCCGTCAAACATCTCCACGAGGCCTTTCTGCGAACACACGTTAAGATCGGACAGGGTATTAAGCCACTTTTCGCGTATGTCCGCCGCGTCCCCGGGGATACGTTCCCCGGACTTTTCTTCCGACTTAAGCGGCAAATCCGAAAGTGACGGTGATTTCACAAATACCTTTGTCTTCTGGCGGGCTCCGTTCGTATCCAGAAAGGCGCGTGAGATATCGACTATCTTCTTACCTCTCCAGAGCATGATAAGACGTTTTTCGGCCGTCACTCGCGCGACTGTAACCGCCTCGAGATTTTCCTCGTTCGCGTACGCGAGGAAAGCCTTCTCGTCGCCCGGAGAAACCACCACCGCCATCCTTTCCTGAGACTCCGATATGGCAGTCTCGGTGCCGTCAAGTCCCGCGTATTTTTTCGGAACAGCGTCGAGATCGATTACAAGCCCGTCCGCCAGCTCACCTATGGCCACCGACACGCCCCCCGCTCCGAAGTCGTTGCACCTTCTTATGAGGCGGCTTACCTCTTCCCTCGCAAAAAGCCTCTGGATCTTGCGCTCGGTCGGGGGATTACCCTTTTGCACCTCCGCGCCGCATGTCTCTATCGAGCGCAGATTATGCGCCTTGGAGGATCCCGTCGCACCTCCGATGCCGTCCCTTCCGGTTCTTCCTCCGAGGAGGATGACTATATCGCCGGGAAGCGGCATCTTACGGCGGACGGCGTCTTTTTTTGCCGCTCCTATCACCGCTCCTATCTCCATGCGCTTCGCCGCGTAACCCGGGTGATATATCTCTTTTACCATCCCGGTCGAAAGGCCTATCTGATTGCCGTAGGAACTGTATCCCCTCGCCGCCTCCCGCACCAGTTTCTTCTGCGGAAGTTTGCCCGAAAGCGTGGCCGAAGCCGGCGCCGTGGGGTCAGCGGCCCCGGTTACGCGCATCGCCTGATAGACGTAAGTCCTGCTTGAGAGCGGATCCCGTATGCAGCCGCCCAGACACGTGGCCGCGCCGCCGAAAGGTTCTATCTCCGTGGGGTGATTGTGAGTCTCGTTTTTAAAGCTTATGATCCAGTCCTCGGTTTTGCCGTCCACCTTTAAAGGCACGACGATATTGCAGGCGTTTATCTCGTCGGAATCCTCCATATCGGTAAGTTTCCCGTCTTTTTTGAGCCTTAGCATCGCCATGAGCGCCACATCCATAAGACTGTGAGGCTTTTTGGCGGCGTCCTTCCCGAAAATGTCGTCGTGATCCGCCATGTACCTCTCATAAGCGCGTTTAATCGGAACGGCGCCGTCACCGTCCCCGAAATCCACATCCGTAATTTCGGTAGCGAAGGTCGTATGCCTGCAATGATCTGACCAGTATGTGTCAAGCACTCTGATCTCCGTCACGGTCGGATCTCGGCGCTCCTCATCCTTAAAGTACTTCGCGATACAGCAAAAATCGTCAAAGGTCATCGCCATGTTTAAGGAATCGTAGAGTTTTAAAAGCTCCTCCTTCGACATCTCTGTAAATCCGTCGAAAACCGCGACGTCGGCGGGCTTTTCGTACTTTACGGATAATGTCTCCGGCTTCGCGTCATCAGCCTGCCTTGAATCGACGGGATTTATGCAATGAGTCTTTATCCTCGAAAACTCATTTTCCGTGATATCGCCCTCAATCACGTATGTGGTGGCCGTGCGAATGATGGGATTTTCGTCCTCGTTTATAAACTGCACGCACTGAACGGCGCTGTCCGCTCTCTGATCAAACTGACCCGGAAGATATTCCACCGAAAATGATCTCTCGTTTGCCGCGAGCGGAAATTCTTCCGGATAGAGAGTGTCGACGGGCGGCTCGGCAAAAACGCCGCACAGCGCCTCCGAAAAAGCTGAATCAGATATGCCCTCGATATCATATCGCGTAAGTATGCGGACGTTTTTCACCGACTTTATGCCAAGATACCCTCTTAATTCCTGCATGAGAGCCTTTGCCCGCACGGCAAAGCGCGATTTTTTTTCTACATATATTCTTCTAACGGCTGATTTATTTTCAAGGCTCATGACATCTTCTCCCGACATTTATCCCGTGATATCAGGGCGGCGCCCCCTGACCCGCGTCTTGCCCGCATGTCTGTTGTGCGGGGCTCTTCCGTGACATCATTTCATTAAATGACATCACGGCCGAAAGTGATATTACGGTTGTTTGGCGCTACGCGCTCCCTTTAGTCCTACTTCTATATTCGGATTTCGCGCCCACCCTACCGGCGGGAGGACGTGCCGCCTCACGGCTCGAAAAATCTCCTGTACCAGATCAAAAACATGTACACCGTCCATACTCTCCGACTGTTATCGTATTTTTCGGCCCTGTGTTCGTCAAGAAGTTTTACCAGATAATCGGTGTCGAAAAAGCGCTTCGCGTTCCCGGATGTAAGCTCATCCCTGACCCTTTCGTAGTACGGATCCTTTCTCAGCCACTCCCGCATCGGTATGGGAAACCCGAGCTTTTTTTTCTCTGCCGTCTGAGTCCGTATCGTCTTGGCCGCCGCTGCCCTGAGCGCGGCCTTCGTCTCGGGAGGCCGCACCTTGTAGGATGTGGGAAGCGTCTGAGCAAGTTCCATTACCCGCTTGTCAAGAAAAGGCACCCTCACTTCTATGGAATTGGCCATGCCCATCTTGTCCCCTTTCATCAGGATATCATGGACAAGCCACAGGTGCATGTCGAGATATTGCATTTTCGTCACGGGATCCGCCCCCGAGACACGCTCAAATATGGGCGCCGTCACCTTCGTGCAGTCGGGCCGCGCCTCTTTTTTAAGCATCCTTTTCGCTTCTCTCTCGGAAATGTATTTGCCGTTTCCTATGTAGCGCTGCTCAAGCGTCATCGAGTGGCGTATGAGAAACCCCCGTCCCTTCACAAAGCGGGGCAGACACCTTTCGGCGGCCGCGCCGATGAACTTTCTTACGGGAAAAGGAATTCTGTCATAATCCGTGTGCTCCAACGGCTCCCGATAGATGTTATATCCTCCGAAGAGCTCATCCGAACCCTCTCCCGAAAGTACGACCTTGACCTTCTTTTTCGCCTCTTTACTCAGAAAATAAAGTCCCACTATGGAAGGATCCGCCACCGGCTCATCCATGTAATACATGACGTCGGAAAGAACGTCCCAATATTCGTCGGCGGTTATGATCTTCGCGTCGTTTTCCATGCCTGCGCTCTTCGCGAACGCCTTCACGTCATTTATCTCACTGTATTTTTCTTCCGCGAAGCCTACCGTGAACGTGTGATCCACCTGACCTAAATAAGCGATATAACTGGAATCCACTCCGCTCGAGAGGTAGGAGCCGACCTCCACGTCGCTTATCATGTGGGATGCCACCGACTCCTTCATCGTCTCAGCCACGGCGTCAGAGGCCTCGTCAAACGAAAGAGTCGTATCTCCTTTAAATTCCGGCTCGAAATACCGGGTTTTTGTCATTTTCCCGTTCTCATATGTGAAAAAATGTCCGGGAGGAAGGCAGAACACACCCTTAAAGAATGTTTCGTCAGTCGGAACATATTGAAATGAGAGATAAAGCCCCAGCGCGTCCCCGTTAAACTCTTTTATAAATCCCGGATGGCAAAGGAAGGACTTTATCTCGGAGCCGAAAAAGAAAAGGCCGTTCATGTCGGCGTAATAAAACGGCTTTATGCCGAACATGTCTCTCGCGCCGTAGAGCCTCTTCTCATTCTTATCCCATATCACGAAGGCGAACATCCCCCTCAGATGATCTACCAGCCTTTCGCCCCATTGCTCATAACCGTGGACTAAAGTCTCGGAATCCGTATCCGTGGTAAAGACGTGTCCCGCCGCCATAAGCTCGCTTCGAAGCTCGCGGTAGTTATATATCTCGCCGTTAAAGACGAGAATGAGATGTCCGTCCTCGCTGTAGATGGGCTGATCGCCGCTGTCCGTGATGTCGATAATGCTGAGCCTTCGAAATCCGAGCGCCGCGTCATCGTCCGTATACTGCCCGCTACTGTCCGGGCCCCGGTGCTTTATCGACTCCATCATGCGAAAAAGCACGGCCTCTTTATCGTCGCACTTTCCTATAAATCCCGTAAATCCGCACATTTACCGTCCCCTGTCATATTACCCGCCGTCCGAAAACCTCATTTGCCCTGCCGCGCCCGGTCCGAGCGAGTATGTCCGTTTCATCGTTGTATGCCATATCCTGCGCCCCGCAAAAAACAGGTTGCCTGAAGGTTTCGACCCTCCGTATCAAAGACTCTCCGCGACGCGGCCTATAAAGTCCTCGGTATTTAAAATTTTCACATCCTTAAGCGTCGTGATAAGCGCCAGATCCTTCGTCATCTCGCCGCTTTCGATAACCTTAAGCGTGGCCGCCTCAAGCCTTCCCGCAAAATCCGAGAGACGGTGCAGCCCGTCAAGCTCCGCTCTCTTTCTTAGGGCTCCCGTCCACGCGAATATGGTCGCGACGGGATTTGTCGATGTCTCCTCGCCTTTAAGATACTTATAATAATGACGCTGCACGGTGCCGTGAGCCGCCTCGTATTCAAAATACCCCCTAGGGGATACCAGCACAGACGTCATCATCGCCAGAGACCCGAACGCGGACGATATCATGTCGCTGAACACGTCGCCGTCGTAATTCTTGCACGCCCAGATAAAACCGCCCTCCGATTTCATGACTCTGGCCACGGCGTCGTCTATCAGTGTATAGAAATAGGCTATGCCGGCCTTTTCGAATTTCTCCTTATATTCCCGGTCGAAAATCTCCTCGAAGATATCCTTGAAGGTGTGATCGTACTGTTTCGATATGGTGTCCTTGGTGGCAAACCACAGATCCTGCTTCATATCCAGTGCGTATGAGAAACAGCTCCTCGCGAAGCTCGCTATTGATGAGTCGATATTATGTATGCCCTGCACTATCCCGGGGCCCGTAAAATCATAAATGAGCTTTCTTGTCTGATTGCCTGCGGCGTCGGTATACACAAGCTCCGCCTTACCCGGCCCGGGGATGATCATTTCGGTGTTTTTATATACGTCTCCGTAGGCGTGACGCGCGATTGTGATCGGCTTTTTCCATTTCGTAACGCAGGGCTTAATGCCTTTTACGACGATGGGCGTGCGAAAGACTGTCCCGTCCAGGATGGATCTTATCGTTCCGTTCGGGCTCTTATACATTTCCTTAAGATTATATTCCTTCACGCGGGCGGCGTTCGGGGTGATAGTCGCGCATTTGACCCCGACTCCGTATTTTTTAATCGCGTTCGCGGCCTCGTATGTCACGCCGTCGTCTGTCTCGTTTCGGTGCTTAAGCCCGAGATCGTAATACTCGCATTTCAAATCCACGAAAGGAAGTATAAGGCGCTCCTTAATCATCTTCCATAAGACTCTCGTCATCTCATCCCCGTCCATCTCCACGAGAGGGACTGTCATCTTTATCCTGTCCATATCGGACTCTCCTTTCCGTACCGTCTTAAATTCGCCCGGGCGTCCCGCGATCCCGCCTTAAAACCTCATTTTCGCCGGCTTTTGGTTCCCGTTCTTAACTTAAATCCCCGGTTTCGGCAAAATAATGAACCTGCGCCTCTTCGCACGCCTGCCGGGTAAAATTTTCCAATTCCTCATCGGTTAAAACCGTTACCCTGCCGTCGTCATACTCGTCGTCCACCCTTTTTTTCACCTTGCTTACGACGGGCGAATCCTTGCCGACGGCCGTCTCTCCCGCAAGGGAGTAATGGTTGTTTATCCAATGCGCTATCCCCGCGAGCCCGGAGGTGTTGGAGACAGCCACTTTAACGGGGCGGTTTAGGAATTTGTTCGTGTCGAATATGTTATAAATCTCCTCGTTTTTAAGGAGACCGTCGGCGTGAATGCCGGCTCTCGTGACATTAAAATTCTTTCCGACAAAAGGCGTCCTTTCCGGGATCTTATATCCGATCTCTTTTTCGTAATACTCGGCAAGCTCGGTGATTACCGTCGTATCCATCCCGTCAAGCGTGCCCTTTAGCTGAGCGTATTCGAAAACCATGGCCTCAAGGGGCGTGTTTCCCGTGCGCTCCCCTATGCCGAAAAGCGAGCAGTTTACCGCGCACGCGCCGTACAGCCACGCGGTAGAGGAGTTGCTTACGGCCTTGTAAAAGTCGTTATGCCCGTGAAATTCCATAAGCTCGCTCGGAACGCCCGCGTGCACCATGATACCGTAGATGATTCCCGGAATGGATCTTGGGATCACGGCTCCGGGATAATTCACGCCGTAGCCCATGGTGTCGCATACCCTCACCTTTACAGGTATCTTATACTCTTCCTTAAGCTTCATAAGCTCCAGGCAAAACGGGATCACAAAGCCGTAGATATCAGATCTTGTGATGTCTTCCAGATGGCATCTGGGGCTGACTCCCGTCTCAAGACAGTCTCTTACGATCCCCAGATAATGCTCCATTGCCTCGCTTCTTGTCATCCCGAGTTTATAAAAGATATGATAATCGGAGCAGGAAACGAGGATCCCCGTCTCCTTCATTCCCATGTCTTTTACGAGCTGAAAATCTTTCTTACTCGCCCTAATCCAGCTTGTGACCTCTGGAAAATCATATCCTCTTTCCATGCACTTACAGGCGGCGTCACGATCCTTCTTACTGTAAAGGAAAAACTCGCACTGGCGGATCTTTCCCTTAGGGCCTCCCAACCTGTGTAGATAATCATAGATATCCACGATCTGCCGCGTCGTATAAGGAGCGCGGGACTGCTGGCCGTCGCGAAACGTCGTGTCGGTAATCCATATCTCATCGGGCATATGATGCGGCACTATCCTGTCGTTAAAGGCGATTTTCGGCACTTCGTCATAGGGAAAAAGGTTCCTGAAAGTATTCGGCGTATCGACATCCACCAGAGGATACATGTGCTCTTCCAGGGCCAAAAGATTATTCTGGCCGTTCATATATACTTTTCTGTCTTCCATACCCGCCTCTTTTCCGCCTGACACATTTACCGCCGGCGCCTTTTTCCATTTTCGAAATCAATACAACTTCGCGCTTATGCTCTTCGGTTTGTATCCGTCATCCTCCAGCGCCTTTAAGATCTGCCTCTTATGCTCGGTCCCGAACGATTCCATCGTGATTCTTAGCTCCACTGCGGCGTTGCGGTTGATACTCACGAACTGATTGTGCTCCAGCTTAATCACGTTGCCTTGAGCGTTCGCTATCGTCTGCGCAACCCGCACAAGCTCCCCGGGCTTATCCGGCAAAAGCACCGACACGGAGAAAATGCGATCTCTTTGGATAAGCCCGTGCTGAACGATGGAAGACATGGTAATCACGTCCATATTGCCGCCGCTTAATACGGCGACCGCCTTCTTTCCTCTGAGATCCGTCTGTTTTAACGCCGCCACAGTAAGAAGTCCCGAATTTTCCACGATCATTTTGTGATTTTCCATCACGTCGAGAAACGCGCCGACCAGCTCGTCATCTTCCACGAGAAGCACGTCATCCACGTTCCTTCGCACGGCGTCGAAGATCTTTTCTCCCACTTTCTTTACCGCCGTACCGTCGGCTATGGTATCGGCGCTGTCTATGGCAACCACCTTTCCCGCCTCAAGCGAGGCTGTCATGCCGGCCGCCTCAGCGGGCTCCACGCCTATGACCTTTATCTTGGGGTTAAGCATTTTCGCCAATGTCGACACGCCGGCGATGAGACCGCCTCCGCCTATCGGCACGAAGATGTAATCAACCGTGGGAAGCTCTCTTATGATCTCCATGGCGATGGTGCCCTGCCCCGTCGCCACATCCTCATCGTCGAACGGGTGTATGAAAGCCTGTCCGTTTTCATTCGCGATCTGAACGGCCCTCGCGTAAGCGTCATCATACACGTCTCCGTAAAGTATGACGTTCGCCCCGTAGGCTTTTGAGCGATTCACCTTGATTAGAGGCGTGACGGTCGGCATCACTATGGTTGCCTCACAGCCCAGCATCTGCGCCGCGTAGGAGACGCCCTGAGCGTGATTGCCGGCCGAAGCCGTGACAAGCCCCCTTTTCCTCTCCTCATCCGAAAGGGTTTTTATCTTATAATAAGCTCCGCGAACCTTAAAGGAGCCTGTCCTTTGCATGTTCTCCGGCTTAAGATAAATCCTCCCTCCCGTCTCGGCGCTCAAGTAATCGCTGTATATGAGCTTTGTGGGATTTACCACGTCTTTTAAGATCTCGGTCGCTTCCTCGAATTTTTCAAGCGTAAACATCCTGCTCCTTCCCGGACGCGAAAAGCGCCTCTATGAACATGTCGGGATCAAACTCCTGCAGATCGTCCGTGTCCTCTCCCACGCCGATATATCTTACGGGTACGGCAAGCTCGGACGCTATGGCGAAAACTATGCCTCCCTTCGCCGTTCCGTCCATCTTCGTGAGTATGATTCCGGTGGCGAAAGCCGCCTCGGAAAATTCTTTTACCTGCGCCATGGCGTTCTGACCCGTGGTCGCGTCAAGTACGATAAAGGTTTCCCTTTGCGCCTCGGGATACACTCTTGTTATAACCCGGTTTATCTTCCCCAGCTCCTCCATGAGGTTCTTTTTGTTGTGAAGGCGGCCCGCGGTATCTATGATAAGGACGTCCGCCCCTCTCGCCTTCGCGGCCGATACCGAGTCATAGACTACAGATGCGGGGTCGGCTCCTCTGCCTCCGCGTATGATATCGACTCCGACCCTCTTCGCCCAAAGCGACAGCTGCTCGTCCGCCGCCGCGCGAAACGTGTCCGCCGCGGCAAGCTGCACCTTTTTCCCTTCCGATTTAAATTTCGCGGCGAGCTTTCCCACGGTGGTCGTCTTTCCCACGCCGTTCGCGCCGACAATAAGGATGACGGTGCATGTGCCCTCCGGCCGTGATTTATCACTCTCTGCCGGCGTGTCGGCGTCCGTACCGCAAGGCTGGCCGCTCTTTATGTCATCCCCTGATTTTGTGGGCGCACAGGCTGATCTCATCTGCTCCTTCATGATATCGATCAAAAGGTCTTTGCAGCCGGCGGTGTCCTTAATGTGATTTTCCCTGACCTCTTTTCGCAGCCTTTCCAGTATCTCTTCCGTCGCGGCCACTCCCAAATCGCCCAGAATAAGGGTCTCCTCAAGCCCGTCGTAAAAATCTTCGTCGATTCGCGAAAATCCCTTAAATATCCCGTCTATCCCCGCCGCTATCTTACTTCCCGTCTTCGAAAGACCCGCAGCGAGTCGCTTAAATAAACTTTTTTTCGCGGAATCTTCTTTTGCGGGACCGTGGATCGCGCGGGACGCGTCATCCGTATCCGTACTCATGTGCCGACTCCCCCGACTCTTAGTGTTTACAAATTTTATCCGCTTTTTTATCACGCGCCGCCCTTTTAAATGCCGCCGGCGACTTTAAAAATCTGCGTGAATGACAAAATCATCGCGCCCGCCCGTCATCAACTTAAATCCTTCTCTATAAGATCGACCGACACTACCGATGAGACGCCTTTTTCCTGCATCGTTATCCCGTAGAGACGGTCGGCCGCAGCCATCGTTCCTTTCCTATGGGTTATCACTATAAACTGCGTATGCTTCGTAAGCGCGTTAAGATAGGCCGCGAATCTTTCGACGTTCGTGTCGTCAAGCGCGGCTTCTATCTCGTCCAAAAGGCAGAAAGGCGAAGGCTTTAAATTCTGAATGGCGAATAAAAGCGCGATCGCGGCGAGGGATTTTTCCCCGCCGGAAAGCTGCATCATATTCTGCAGTTTCTTCCCCGGAGGCTGCGCGATGATCTTTATGCCGGCCTCCAGCACGTCTCCCCCTTCATCCGTCAGGATGAGCTCTCCTTTTCCTCCTCCGAAAAGATGTTTGAACACTTTGTCAAACTCGGCGTTTATCTCGGCGAATCTCTCCTTAAAACGCGCTCTCATCTCCTCATCGAGATCGTCTATTATCTTTATAAGTTTCCCCTCGGCCTCGATGAGATCCGCGTGCTGAAGCTTCATGAACTCATACCGCCCGGAGACATCCTTATACTCGTCTATGGCGTTGACGTTTACGTTTCCGAGCTGTTTTATCACGTTCTTTAACCCGAAGATCCGCTTTCTCAAGTCGTTTATGTCCGTCATCCCGGCGTCTTTCATCTTAAGAGCGCCGTCGTAGGTAAGCTCATATTCTTCCCACAGATAATCCGTCTGCCTTCGCGCGGCCTGTTCATATCCCTCTTTTTTGGCGTTTAAGCGAAATATCTCTTTGTCAAGTCCCGCCATATCCCGGGCGAGCCTCTCCCTGTCCTCGAGAAAATCCCTGTGTTTTCGGGAAAGCTCCTCTTTTTGCCGCGAAAAATCCGTTATCGCGCTCTCAAGCTCTGAAGATACTTCGTCTGAATCGGCCACGGCCTTATGAAGCCCTGAAATCTCTTCTTCTTTTCTTTGACGGTCGCCTCCCAGATCTTCCTTGGCCGAAAGAAGCGCCTCCTCTTCTTCTTTAAGCTTCGCGATCTCGGCCTTTACACGCTCTTCGTTCTCCGCGATAAAATCATGGCGCTGTTTTATCTTCGCGTCAGAAATCAGCGATTCTTCGTTTTCCTTTAAGACGCGACCTTCCTCTTCCGACAGCTTTTTTAGCTCATCCTCATATCCCGTAAGATCGGTTTTAAGCTCATCTTCCCGCACCCTACCCTCACCGGCGCGTTTTACGACATCGTCCGATTCTTCGGCGAGGGCTTTAACGCGGCTCTTAAGCTCTTCATCCTCAGCTTTCAGCCTTTTAGTCTCTTTTGCGGCGTCAGTGGCTTTCGCGTCCGCCTGAGCGATGCCGATATCAGCCGTATTAAGCCTGACGTCGGCGTCGGCGAGTCCGGCTTTTTCGTCGTCAAGTCTTGAGAATAAGGCGCTTCTTTCTTCCCGCAGCCTTTCCGAGTCAGATAAAGCCGCGTCGCTTTTTTCTTTTAGAATCCTTACTTTCCCCGTAAGCTCGTCTATCTCACGCTTCCTTCCGATGAGATTTCCGGAGTTTTTAAACGCTCCGCCCGTCATAGCTCCGCCCGGGGAAATAAGCTCGCCGTCCAAAGTCACGATACGAATCGACTGACCGTATTTTTTCGCGATGGCCGCCGCGGCGTCGATATCGGTCGCCACGAGCGTCCTTCCCAAGAGATGCCTTGAGAGAATCTCGTATTTTTCATCAGTCCGCACCAGACTGCTCGCGACTCCTATGGCGCCGTTTTCGCCCGCGGCTTCCGATACTGCCCTCGAGACATTCGCCTTCAGATTAGAAAGAGGCAGAAATGTCGCTCTTCCGAATCTGTTGGTTTTAAGAAACGAGATCATCTTCTTCGCTGTCTTCTCGTCTTCGGTTACGATATTTTGGATAGCGGGGCCGAGCGCGGTTTCCACCGCTGTCTCGTATTTTTTAGGAGCCTTAATGAGATCCGCGACGACGCCTAGGATCCCGCTCTCCTGCGCTCTTTTTTCCATAACGCGGCGAATGGAGCCCCCGTAGCCGTCGTATCTTTCCGCCATGTTTTTTAAGGACTCCAGCCTTGACTCCTCGCGGTTAAACTCGGATAAAGCCAGGCGGCTCTCCTTTGTCTTTTCATCTATCTCGGCTGAGAGTACGGATATTTTTTCCTCACAGGATCTGATATTCGCCGTGCGCGCGTCTTTTTCGGAGATAATATCACGCCTTAGCTCATTTAATCTCGCGCTCTCTCCCCTCGCGTCACGCTCTTCACCCGAAAGCCGCGTAAGCCTTTCCTTTACGGCCTCACTTCTTTCCTTTAACTGGCCCTTTATCGCCTCAAACTTCTGGAGCTGGCCTTCCTTAAACGAGCGGTCGTTTGATATCCTTACAAGCTCGCTTCTTACGGCGTCTGCCTTTTCTCTTACCTTTAAGATTCTCTGCCTGATGCCGCGAAGCTCTTCATTTGTCTTCTCATCCTCGGTTTTTTTCTTTTCCAGGGCGCGGGTAAGATCCGATTTTTCCGCGTCCAGGTCTTTAAGCTGAGCCCTACGCATCTCGATCCCGCTTTTAATATCTCCGAATCTTTCACTGTAACGCTCATCGCTTACGGCCGCCGCTCGAAGCTGCTCCTCCAAAAGACTTATCTGTCCCTTAAGGTGCTGTCGCAAAACCTTTGTCTCAGACGCCTTATTTTTCGCGTCGTCAAGCTTTGCCTCTATCGCGTCCGACTGCTCTTCTATTTTCCCGTATTCGGTCTTTGTGGACTCATAGCGTGAAGACATAAGCTTAAGTTCGTCGCTTGCCGTTTTGTATTTTTCATCAAGCACCCGGGATTCTTTTTTGATCCTCTCCGTCTCCAGCAAAAAAAGATTCGCGTCGAGGGCCTTAAGCTCTTCTTTTCTTTTTAAGTACTCTCTTGCCTTCTCGGACTGCGCCTTAAGAGGGCCGACCTGCTTTTCAAGCTCGGCAAGTATGTCTGTGACCCGCAGAAGGTTCCGGCGCTCATCCTCCAGTTTTTTCACCGATTCGGCTTTACGTTTTTTATATTTAACTATACCCGCGGCCTCGTCAAAGAGCTCTCTTTTCTCTTCCGGCCTGCCGCTTAGAATCTGTTCCACCTGTCCCTGCCCGATGATGGAATATCCTTCTTTTCCGATGCCCGTGTCGTAAAAAAGCTCGTTTATGTCCTTTAGTCGGCACTCGCTCCCGTTTAAGAGATACTCGCTTTCTCCCGAACGGTAGAGCTTTCTTTCCACCGTGATCTCGTCAAAGTCACAAGATACGTAGCGATCCGCGTTATCAAGCGTGAGTGCGACTCTCGCGAAGCTTAAGGGCCTTCTCGCCTGCGTGCCCGAAAAAATGACGTCCTGCATATTGCCGCCGCGAAGCTGCCTGGCGCTTTGCTCCCCCAGCACCCACCTTACGGCGTCGGCGATATTGCTCTTTCCGCTTCCGTTCGGACCGACTATGCCGGTAATCCCGCTGTCAAAGTCAAATACGAGCCTTCCCGCGAATGATTTAAATCCCTGGACCTCTATCTTCTTTAAGTACATTGCTCACCTTGCCGCGATCAATAAAGCCCGCCTGTCTTTAGCCGTTTGTCTTCCCGCCTGTAAGCTTCGTAAGCACCCGCAGCGCCGCGTCCTGCTCAGCGGCTTTTTTCGTCCGTCCCGATCCTTCACCGCGGCAAACGCCGTCTATCACAGCTTCCACGAAAAAGCGTTTCGCGTGATCCGGCCCTTCCTCTTTCACAAGGCGATAGGTCACCGCGCTTTTCCCGTTTCTTTGAACGATTTCCTGCAGTCTCGTCTTACTGTCGTAAAAGAGCTCTTTGTGCTCGATGTCGTCCAATATAAAATTCGACACGAATGCCGACGCGCTCTCGTATCCGCCGTCCAGATATATGGCGCCCAATAGCGCCTCCATCGCGTCGGATATGACGGAGGCATTATTTCTCCCGTCCGCAATCTGTTCGCATTTTCCGAGAAAAAGATATTCGCCCAGGCCTATTTTTCGGGCGCACATGGCAAGCGTCGGCTCGCAGACGATACTCGCGCGAAGCTTCGTAAGCTCCCCCTCGGGATAGTCTCTGTATTTAAAGAAGAGAAATCTGCTTGATGCTATCTCCAGCACCGCGTCGCCCAGAAATTCAAGCCGCTCGTTACACGCACTCCTCGGCAGATGCATCTCGTTCGCATACGAGCTGTGAGTGAGCGCCGTTCGCAAAAGCCGCCCGTCTTTAAATTCATAACCGATTACTTTTTGTAATTGCCTCAAATCGCTCTCCATGCACCCCGCCCCTTATCCGAGCATTACTTCATGATGTCCGAATGAAATCCGTCTCCCCTGTCCGACGCTTCCTGACTCCCGCCTTATCCGGACATTACTTCATGTCGTCCGAATGAAACGTGATATAACAAATATCCGTCCATAAAAAGAAAAAGCCCTAAGGCTTTTTCTTCTGACGACGGCTTCGTTTTTTTCATCAGTTCGTCGCGTTTTTTATCTGCTCTATCGCGTCTCCGACGGTGACTATTTTCTCGGCGTCCTCGTTCGCGATTTCGATCTCGAACGCGTCCTCGATCTCGGTAATGATCTGGAACACGTCGAGCGAATCGGCTCCCAGATCGTCCACGAATGTGGTATCCTCCGTGATCTCATCCGGATCCACGTTCATCACGTCCGCTATAATTTCCTTAAGCTTCTCAAATTCCATACTCTCCTCTTTTCCGACGTACCATTACGTCATCACAGCCGTCCCGTTTATTAACACTTCCCGCGCTTTACTGTTTCCCCCGGTGACATTCCGTTATTTAAAGTATCTACGTTTCCCGCCTTAAGACACCCAGTTATTTAAAGCGATTCTCATCCCCTTTATCCGGAATAACTCGGAAGGTGTCCTTTAATTCTGCGTTTCGTTGTCAACGCTGAGCCTGATTTTCTCAATCACACGCTGATTTTTAAACGTGACGCATTGTGAGATGGCGTTCGCTATCTCATCCGCCCGGGCGTTTCCGTGCGTCTTTACGATAAGTCCGTTAAGACCCAGCATCGGGGCTCCGCCGTAACCGCTCGAGTCGAAATCTTTAAGTGTCTCCTTAAGAGCCGGCTTTACCAGCACCGCTCCCAGCTTCGCGCGTGTCGTGGAGGTGATGCCGGCCTTTATCTTCTTTATCAGCATGTCTCCCAGGCCCTCGTAAAGCTTTAAGATGACATTGCCCACGAAAGCCTCGCATACGATCACGTCCGCGTCTCCGCGCGGGATATCCCTGGACTCGATGTTGCCCGTGAAATTGATGTCGGTGAGGGCCTTAAGCAGGGGATAAGTTTCTTTCACAAGAGCGTTACCCTTTTCCTCCTCGGCTCCGATGTTCACGAGCGCCACCTTGGGCCGCGGCACGTTAAGCACATGCTCCATATAAATGGAACCCATCTTCGCGAACTGAACCAAATGCTCCGGCCTCGCGTCGACATTCGCCCCGCAGTCGATAAGAAGCGACACGCCCCGCGCCGTGGGTATGAGCGGAGCGAGCGGCGAGCGCGCTATGCCGGGTATCCTTCCCACTATAACCTGTCCTCCGACAAGGACCGCGCCGGTACTTCCCGCCGAGACGAAGGCGTCAGCCTCGCCGTTTTTCAACATATTAAGTGCCACGACTATGGAAGAATTTTTCTTCCTGCGGATGGCCGTCACGGGCGGCTCTCCCGTCTCGATGACTTCCGGCGCGTCCACGACTTCTATCCTGTCACCATCGTATGACAGTTCGGAAAGCTCGTGACAAATCGCCTCTTTTTGACCTGTCAGGTAAATGCGGATATCATCCCTTTTCGTAACCGCGCTTACGGCTCCCTTTACGATCTCAAAAGGAGCGTTGTCCCCTCCCATGGCGTCAAGCGCCACTTTAGTGATGTCAGGCATACGGCAACCTCCGAAAGATTAAAGTCATTGTACTAGAGCTGTACTTAAAAATCAATCACTACTTCATCTTACGCTCTTAGCCCGTGACGAGCGCCACTGTCTCCCTCGCTATCGCGAGCTCTTCGTTTGTGGGAACGACAAGCACGGTCACGGCGCTGTCATCCGTACTTATCCGGACCTCCTCGCCGCGCTTTTTATTGGTCTCAGGGTCAATGCGTACTCCCAGATATCCGAGATACGAACATACCTTTTCGCGTATGCCGCAGTCATTTTCACCTATTCCCGCGGTAAAGGCGATGACATCCGCGCCGTTCATCGCCGCCGCGTAGCTTCCGACGTATTTGGCGACACGGTAGCAAAAGACCTCTATCGCCTCGCCTGCCCGCTTATCGCCGCTTTCCGCGGCCGCCGAGAGATCCCTGAAATCGCTTGAAATGCCGGAGATGCCGTAGACCCCCGACTTTTTATTAAGGACGTCCGTAAGCTGCTCCATGTCAAGCCCTTCTTTTTTGGAAATAAATTCCAAAATAGCCGGGTCGATATCTCCCGATCTGGTTCCCATAACAAGTCCCTCAAGCGGCGTAAGTCCCATGGAAGTGTCGATTGACTTTCCGTGACAGACGGCGCACACGCTGGCTCCGTTTCCCAGATGGCAGACGATTGTCTTTAAACTTTCGGGCTTCTTTCCGACGAGCTCGGCCGCTCTTTTGGACACGTAAGAGTGGCTTGTCCCGTGAAAGCCATAGCGCCTCACTTTATATTTTTCGTAATACTCATAAGGCAGTCCGTAAAGGTATGCCTTTTCCGGCATTGTCTGATGAAAGGCGGTGTCAAATACGGCCGCCATGGGAACGCGCGGCATCAGCTTCATGCAGGCTCTGATGCCGATGAGATTCGCCGGATTATGTAACGGCGCGAGGTCATTACATTCCTCTATCGCGGCCAGAACTTCATCGTCTATAAGAGTGGATGACGCGAACTTTTCCCCGCCGTGCACCACCCTGTGACCCGCGGCGCCTATCTCGTCGAGACTTTTTATGACGCCCGTTTCGGGATCGGTAAGGGCGCCGATGACAAAGCCTATCGCCTCGTTATGCGTGGGCATGTTAAGCGCCGACTCGGTTTTTTCCTTTCCGGCCGGCTGATACACCAGTCTTCCGTCTATGCCTATGCGCTCGCAAAGACCTTTCGCGAGTACCGATTCCGTGTCCGAGTCGATAAGCTGAAATTTAAGAGAAGAACTGCCGCAGTTTATTACAAGTACGTTCATTTGGTAAATATCCTCCGTATACTTTATGTTTAAATGCCCCCACGCCTTCCCTCGGCGCGCAGAGAAAAATGTCCTTGACGCGAAGCGGGAAACGCCATCGCGAATACTCCCGCTCCATCCTCAGGCGCGCGGCGCGAAATGCCTCCCGCGGGTTTAATTAAAGGTTACTCTGCGCCTGCACGGCGGTGATCGCGATCACGCCCTCGATGTCGGACGCGCTGCAGCCCCGGGAGAGATCATTTACCGGCTTTGCTATGCCCTGTGTCAACGGCCCGTAAGCCTCGGCCTTCGCGAGACGCTGCACCAGCTTGTATCCTATGTTTCCCGCGTCAAGATCCGGGAAAATAAGTACGTTTGCCCGGCCCGCGACAGCGCTTCCCGGAGCCTTTGATTTTGCGACCGAAGGCACTATGGCGGCGTCCGCCTGCAGTTCCCCGTCAAGCGCGAGATCGGGCGCAATCTCACGGGCTATGCGCACGGCCTCGACGACCTTATCCACATCGGCGTGTTTCGCGCTTCCCTTGGTCGAATGGGAAAGAAGCGCGACCCTCGGCTCGGCTCCCACCAATGTCTTAAAAGACTCTGCTGATGAGACTGCTATGTTCGCGAGTTTTTCCGGATCGGGGTTTTGCTCCAGACCCGAGTCCCCGAAGAGGAATATACCGTGTTCCCCCATATCGCAATCGGGAACCACCATTATGAAGAAGGCCGACACAAGCTTGGTCCCCGGCTTTGTCTTCAGTATCTGAAGGCTGGGCCTTAATGTGTCCGCGGTGGAATGGCACGCGCCGGAAACAAGTCCGTCGGCGTCCCCCGCCTTCACCATCATAACTCCGTAGTATACATAATTTTCAAGCAAAAGCGCCCGCGCCTGATCGACGGTCATGCCCTTTTTCGCCCGAAGCTCGGCGAGCTTTAAGATGTATTCCTCCGTCTTCGGGTTATCCGCGGGATCCGCTATCTTCGCCCCCGAGATGTCAAAGCCCCGGCTGTTTTTCTCTATTTCGGCCCTGTTTCCCACGAGGATAAGTCTCGCCGTACCCTCCTTCAGCACCGCCTGGGCGGCTTCATAGGTTCTTATATCCTCCGTTTCGGGAAGCACAATCGTCTTAAGATCTTTTTTCGCTCTCTCTTTTATACCTTCTATAAATCCCATACTTTCCTCTTTTCCGACGCGCCCTATCACGTCATCAACTCTTCATCACTTTGACCTTGCAAGCCTGCCTTAAGCTCTTTTTTACTCCTTGCCGTACGCCCGTTTCACACCTTTACATGATTTTCTGCGCAATCGTAAAATACAGCAATATGGTGCCGGTGTCAACCAGCGTAGTTATAAGGGGCGACGACATAAGCGCCGGATCAAACCCCAGTCTTTTCGCGATAAGCGGCAGTGTGCAGCCGATTACCTTGGCGAGTACCACCGTGCAAAGAAGCGTGATCCCGAGAGTCACGGCCAGCAGGACATTTCCGTGATACATTATGAGCACGCGCACCGCGTTTACGATCGCGAGCATGGCGCCGATAATAAGGCCGATTCGAAGCTCCTTAAAGATAACCTTAAATATGTCCTTGAATTTTATCTCCTCGGTGGCAAGACCCCGTATGATAAGAGTGGAGCTTTGCGAGCCGCAGTTTCCGCCGGTATCCGTAAGCATCGGCACGAATGTGTTAAGTATCGGCATGGCAAGAAGCACATGCTCGAACTTTCCCAGCGCGAGACCGCTGAATGTCGCTGACAGCATCAAAAAGAGCAGCCACGGGAAACGGTTTCTCGCGTGCCGCCAGACCGACGTCTCGAAATACGACTCCTCATTTGAGACGATACCGGCCATCATGCTGATATCCTCTGTCGTCTCTTCCTGCATGACGTCCATCGCGTCATCGACCGTGACGATACCCACCATGTGCATGTCATTGTCCACGACCGGGATGGCCACCAGATTGTATTTGCTTATGAGACCCGCCACGTATTCCTGATCGTCGTGCGTTTTCACGCAGCGGACGTTGGTGTCCATGATCTCTTCTATCAGTCTGGTATCGCCGGATGTCAAAAGCTCCCTGAGCGAGATGGTGCCGATAAGCTTTCTCTTTTCGAGAACATAGCAGGTATAAATAGTCTCTTTGTTAAGTCCCACCTGCCTTACTTTGCGTATGGCCTCATCGACCGTCATATCCTTGCCGAAGGCTATGTAGTCGATGTTCATGATGCTTCCGGCGCTGCCGGCGGGATAATTTAAGAGGATGTTTATCTGCCTGCGCCTGTCCGCGTCGGTGGCGCGAAGTAGTCTTTCGACCACATTCGCGGGAAGTTCCTCGAGCACGTCCGCCGTATCGTCAAGAGACATCTCATCCATAAATTCCTTAATCTCGGAATCGGTAAGCGCGTTCAGAAGTGTCTCTCGCGTCTCGGGATTCATCTCGGCGAACGTCTCCGCAGCCGAATCCTTATCGAGGAATCTGAAAAGAAGGATCAGGTGCCTGTCATCCACAGTCTCAAGGAGCTTCGCTATATCGAAGGGATGCATACCGTCAAGAGCTTCCTTGACCTCTTTGAAATTTTTATTTTCCAATAATTCCATCAGATACTCCCCATAAGAACCGCCTCCTTTTTTTCGAATCTTACAGCCGCCGTCAAAATAACGTCCGTATCCGCGGACGCGCTTACCTTTTTAACTCACCCGGTATATGATATAATTTCAGACGCTGTTCGCGGTCCGCTCCGTCCCACATGACGCCGCGCGTGCGTCGGAAAAGAGTTCACATGAAGATAGCGGGTATCATCGCCGAATATAACCCTTTTCATAACGGGCATCTGTATCATTTAGAGGAAACGCTTAAAACATCGGGCTGTGATGCCTGCGTGGCGGTAATGAGCGGGGATTTCGTGCAGCGCGGCGCCCCCGCCGTCATGCCCAAGCGCCTTCGCGCGAAGGCGGCCCTTGAATGCGGCGTCTCAGTCGTCATCGAGCTTCCGCCGCGTTTTTCGACGTCGAGCGCCAAAAATTTCGCTTACGGAGCCGTCTCGCTTCTCGATAAACTCGGCTGTATAGATACCCTGAGTTTTGGAAGCGAATGCGCCGATATCGGAACGCTGCGCGAAGCGGCCAACATCATCAAAAACGAACCCGCGGGATACAAAGAGGCGCTTCGTCGGAATTTAAAGCTCGGAATGTCATATCCGCTCGCGAGGCAAAAAGCTCTGTCCGCCTGTCTCGGGGAAAGCAGGACCGCCGATCTTTTAAAGCGGCCGAATAACATCCTCTCCGTCGAATACTTAAACGCTCTCGCCGATTTTAAAAGCGATATAAAGCCCCTTATCATACCGCGAACCTCTTCGTATGACGACCCACGCGTTCACGGCACGCAAAGCTCTGCGCTGGCGCTAAGATGCCTGCTCTTAAAAGCTTGCGAAAAGACGCTCCCCGACCCGTTTTCGGTGTTTCTCTCTCAGGTACCCGAAGCGTGCCTAAGGCTTTATAAGGAAAATTACTTAAAATCATACCCCGTAAACGAGGATGATTTCTCACTGATCCTAAGATACTGTCTTTTAAGGGAGAGTAGCGAATCCCTCGCTCTTTACGATGACGTGTCGTCGGCTCTCGCGAACAGGATCAAAAATCTCATCGGGGACTTTAACTCATTTTCGGAATTTACCAAACTGGTGAAGACCAAAAATCTGAACTACACCCGCGTCGCGCGCTCCCTCACCCATGTGATGCTGGATCTTAGGAAAAACCCGGCTGATATCTCCTACGCCCGCGTGCTGGGCTTTAGAAAAGACGCCCTGCCCGCGCTCGCGACGATCGCGAAACATTCCCGGATACCCCTTATCATGAGGGCGTCGGATCAAAAAGAGGCGCCGGCTAAGGTCACGAAACTTCTTCAGACCGACTTTTTCGCCTCGGATCTGTATGAATCCGTCGTTTCGGCCAAATACGGACAGCCTTTTCATAAAGAAGCGAATCACGAAATGGTCTTCGCGTAAGCTACGGCCAGCGCTCCCGGTCCTATGTGACATGTCACGCTAAGTGACAGATAATCCGATAAGACCTCGTATCCTTTAAGATACGCCGCGATCTCCTGCCGCCACTCTTCCGTCTGCCTTTCATCACAGCTCGTCACGGCGTAAACGTTTACTTTGTCGTCAACGGAAAATTTCTCCGCGAGATCCTTCTTCGTCGTCTCCAGCATTACTTTCTTCGCGGCCTTAAGACCCCGCGCCTTCGCTATACCATCGAGCTTATCCCCGGAAACGATAAGGACCGGCCTTATGTTCAGCACGGAGCCGATGGCCGCCGCCGCGGGTGTGATACGGCCGCCTTTTTTCAGATACTTTAAAGTGTCGACCGTGATATACGCGCACGCGTTATATTTTTCGTCTTCCAGGATCCTTTTTATCTCGGCGGCGGATTTTCCTTTCTCGGCGAGATTTTTCGCGTCGATGATCGAGGATTTCTGCATGACGGAAACGCGCCTGTTATCCACGACCTCGACTCTTCCGCCGTAGTCTTTCGCAAGCCCCATGGCGACTTCACAGGCAGTACTTAAGCCCAGTGAAATCGGTATATATACGATCTCGTCGTATTCGGTAAGAAGCTTATCCCAAAGATCGGTGAGATCTCCCGCCGCGGGCTGAGAGGTGGTAATGGACGCGTCCTGTCTCATCCGCTCGTAAAACTGCTCTCTTGTCAGAGTGACATCCTCGTAGAAAAGCTCGCCGTCTATAAAAAAAGGAGTCGGTATCAAATGGACACCCAGCTCCTTCGCCTTGGCATAAGTGATGGCGCTGTTGCTGTCCGTGAGCACCGCTGTCTTACTACCCATTTATTTCCTCCGACCGTCTTGCCCCGGACGCCAAATACCTAGGCCGTGTAAATACCCGCTAATTTCTGAAGCTGTTGACGGGAGCGGGGATACGTCCCTTTCGTCCCGTAAACGCGCCGCAGTCCAGCGTACTTAAGGGCATGACGGGCGCGGTCCCTAAAAGTCCGCCGAAATTCGCCACGTCGCCCACGTCTTTTCCGATAACGGGGATAATACGCACCGCCGTCGTCTTTTGATTTATCATGCCTATCGCCATCTCGTCGGCGATGACTCCCGCGAGGGAAGAAGAAGCGACGTTTCCGGGCACCGCTATCATGTCCAGGCCTACCGAGCAGACGGATGTCATGGCCTCAAGCTTCTCCACGGATATCGCGCCCGACTTAGCCGCCTCGATCATGCCGTGATCCTCGCTTACGGGAATGAACGCCCCGCTTAAGCCGCCCACGTAGGAGGAGGCCATGACCCCGCCTTTTTTCACCTGATCATTTAACAGGGCAAGCGCCGCGGTCGTGCCGGGCGCCCCCACCTTCTCCAGGCCCATCTCCTCTAAGATCTCCGCCACGCTGTCACCCATAAGCGGCGTCGGCGCGAGCGACAGATCTATGATTCCGAACGGTATGCCGAGGCGCCTTGAAGCCTCAGCCGCCACCAACTGTCCCACGCGCGTCACTTTAAAGGCCGTCTTTTTTATGGTTTCGCACAGCTCCCCGAAGTCTTTTCCCCTCGCTTTTCGGATGGCGTGTTTTATAACTCCCGGCCCGCTCACACCGACGTTTATGACCGCGTCGGCTTCGGTCACCCCCATAAACGCGCCCGCCATGAAAGGATTGTCGTCCGGCGCGTTGCAAAAAACAACGAGCTTCGCGCAGCCCACACAGTCCTCGTCCGCCGTCATCTCGGCCGTGCGCTTTATGACATCGCCGCAAAGCCTCACGGCGTCCATGTTGATACCGGCCTTGGTGGACGCGGCGTTTACACTGGCGCAGACTCTCTTCGTGGAGGCAAGCGCTTTCGGGATTGAACGGATGAGAAGCTCTTCGGCGGATGTCATCCCCTTGCAGACAAGGGCGGTATAACCCCCGATGAAATTTACGTTTACGCGTTCGGCGGCAAGATCCAGCGCCTTCGCCACTCGGACGAAATCATCCTCGCTTTTGCAGGATGACGCCCCTATAAGTGAAATCGGGGTTACAGCTATGCGCTTATTTACGACCGGTATGCCAAACTCCTGCTCTATGGCCTCGCCCGTCGCCACAAGATCCGCCGCGACATGCGTGATCTTATCCGTGATTTTCGCGCACAGGCGGTCGGGATCCGAATCCGCGCAGTCCATGAGGTTTATGCCGAGCGTAATCGTGCGGACATCCAGATGTTCCTCGGATATCATCTGATTCGTCTCAATTACCTCATCGACACCTATCATTCATAAATCTCCCGTGAGTTTTAAACGCGGCTTACGTGTACTCGCGAAGCGGGACCGCGCGTTTTGAGGCACGGTGCCTTCGCGCCCCGACCGCGACTTACGCACGGGCGCGAAACGGGGCCGCTTTTTAAAGCCTGTGCATCTTCTCGAATATTTCCGACCGCTGACAGCGCACCGTGACGCCGATATCCTCGCCAAGTGAACTTAAATCGGCTGCCACCCGTGAAAAATCCTTCGCCGATTTATCGATGTCGGCTATCATCATCATGTGAAAATAACCCTGAACGATGGTTTGAGAAATATCGAGAATATTGATGCCGTTATCGGCCAGATATGTACAAATCTTCGCGATGATACCCACGGTATCTTTACCCAGTACCGTGATGACGCATTTTTTCATCTGTCATCATACCTCCAGCACCTTGGACATCCGATCCCTTTCGGCGACGACTATTGAAACATCGCCGCGGCCTTTGACATCCGCGAGCGAAACCGTAAGCTTCACGGTCTCTTTCGCGAGGTCGGGGTAATTATTTTCTTTGCTTAAATGCCCCAGCATGACGAATCTCAAACCCGGGTGAATGATATCACAAAGAAGACGGCCGGTCAACTCGTTTGAAAGGTGGCCCGTCTCCCCGGATACGCGATTTTTAAGACTTACTGGATACGGCCCTTCCTTCAGCATGAGTTCGTCGTGATTGGCCTCAATTAGCACCGCGTCGAGGTTTTTTAAATTCTCTACTATATAGTCGTCGTATATCCCCATGTCCGTGGCGACGGCGACGGACTTGTCCCCGCAGGTCACGCGGTAAGCCGAAGGCTCGTTCGCGTCATGCGAAATCAAAAAGGGATGTATGGTCAAATCTCCCAATATAAAATCAAGATCAGGGCTTATTTCCCTGAAAATTCCCTCCGGCACCGGCCCCAGCGGCTTATAATTTTTTATGCCTCTTACGGTACCGCGCGTGGCATATACCGGTATGCTAAATTTCCTTAAAAACGCTCCCAGCCCGCTTATGTGATCGGAATGTTCATGCGTGATAAGAATGCCCGAAAGCGACGCGGGATCGACATCCAACACGCTAAGCGCGTCCCGTACTTTTTTCGCGCTGATACCGATGTCTATGAGAATCCGGGTGTCTTTCCCGTCCACATAAACGCAATTTCCGCTGCTGCCGCTCGCGATACTGCAAAACCTCATCTCTTTACCGCCTCCGAAACCATAAAAATCCGTCCCGCGAAAAGTCACGCTCCGGTATAAATCGCGTAAACTTCACTTCAAAGATTCGATAAAACATCCTTAACCGCATCATCCACCGCGAGTCGCGTATCATAAAAACTGCCCGAGTTATCAATGACTCTGTCACATCTCTTTAAAAATACGTCCCCGGTAAGCTGCGATCTCATGATAAGCCCTATCTTTTTCTCATCATAACCTCTTGAGGCGCGTAGTCTTTTAGCGCGTGTCTTTTCATCGGCGAAAACATACCACACCTCATCGCACATCTTATCGTAACTTTCCTCGAAAAAGACCGCCGCGGCTATAAAGAGGCACCTCCCGCCGGAATTTCTCGCGTCTTTTACCTTCCGCTTTATCTCCTCTTTCACCGCGGGATGGACGATTCCGTTCAGGATTTTAAGCTTTTCCTCATCCTCAAACACAATTTTTGCGAGCCTCTCTCTGTCTATCGGACGCGCCGAACCCTTCACCTCATGTTTATCGTCTTCATCCGTCAGGATTTCACGCCCGAAGGCTGAGATTATCCGCGCGTAACACGCTCCGTAAGGCTCCTCAAGGCGCCTCGCGACTTCATCGGCCTCTAAGACTTCGAAGTGATACCTATCCCGCAGATACGAAAGAACGCTGCTTTTGCCGCAGCCGACGCCCCCCGTGATCCCTATGATTTTCATCCGTCACTTCGCCTCCAGCCAGTTCTTCCCGACATTCACGTCGCAGGTAAGCGGCACCGCGAGATCTGCGGCATGTTCCATTTCCTCTCTTAAGATTTCCTTTACCCGCAACGTCTCCTCCTTCGCGGCCTCTATCAAAAGCTCGTCATGCACCTGCAGTACGAGTCGGGATTTCATGTGAAGCGATTTTAATTTCCCGTGCACGCGTATCATGGCTATCTTCATGATGTCCGCGGCGCTTCCCTGTATGGGGGTATTCATGGCGACGCGCTCTCCGAACGACCGGACCGAGAATATCTTTGAATTTATCTCGGGCACGGGCCTTCTGCGGTGATAAATGGTAGTCACGTATCCTCTTTCTCTCGCGAACGCCACCTGACTGTCAAGGTATGCCTTTACTTTCGGATATGTCTTAAAGTAATTTTCTATATACTCTTCCGCTTCTTTTCTCGTAATGCTTAAATCCTCGCTTAATCCGAAAGAACTGATACCGTAGATGATGCCGAAATTGACCGCCTTCGCGTTTCTTCTCTGAGCGTCCGTCACTTCGTCGGCTTTTACGTGAAACACCTCGGAAGCCGTAATGCGGTGCAAATCTTTCGCGTCGCGGTAAGCGCTTATGAGTCTTTCGTCACCCGAACAATGAGTAAGCACACGAAGCTCTATCTGCGAATAATCCGCATCCACGAACTCATATCCGTCCTCGGGGATAAACACCTCCCTTATCCTGCGGCCGAGCTCCATGCGAACCGGGATGTTTTGGAGATTCGGCTCGGCACTGCTTATCCTGCCCGTGGCGGTCGCCGTCTGATTAAACCTGCAGTGAATGCGCCCGTCTTCGCGTATGAAATTCGCGAGTCCGTCCGCGTAGGTGGATTTTAATTTTGAAAGCTGCCTGTAATCCAATATGTCGGATACGACCTTATATTCGGGAGCGAGTTTTTTTAAAACGTCGGCGGAAGTGGAATAACCGTTTTTCGTCTTTTTGCCGTGGGGAAGCCCCATTTTCCCGAACAGGATATCCCCGAGCTGCTTGGGGGAATTCAAATTAAACTTCTCACCCGTCTCATCGTATATGCGTTTTTCGACATCCTTAATCCTTTCGCCCAGCGTTTCCCCGTAGGCGGCGAGAGCTTTCGCGTCCACACGCACGCCGTTTTGCTCCATCTCATGAAGAGTAAAAACAAGCGGCATCTCTATATCCCGAAAAAGTTCTTTCATCTCCATTTCATCCAGTTTTTTGGAAAGTCCCGGATATGAAGTGAGAGCCAAAGAAGCCTCCCGCGCCGCCCTCTCGTATCTGTCTTCACCGCCGCCGTCCTTATCCCGCATGTCATCCCCACCCGCGTCCTTGCGTGGGTCCGTGTCGCTTAAAGGATTTATCAGATATGACGCGACAGCGCAGTCAAAGCAGCTCTTCTCGGAAAGCCCGGAAAGATCCGTGAGAGCGTCCTTAATGTTAAACATGGCAAATACCGCGGCGTGGCGCGAAATCTCCTCCAGAGCCGAAAATATGTCGTGCGGGGTAAAATCCCCTCCGTCACTTACCACGACGTATACTTCACCTTCCGCGAGCGCTATCGCCGCTCCTCGCGGGGAAGCGTAGGGAGCCGATAAGTTTTTATCGCAGCTTTTAACCGTTTCATTCGGTTCAGACAAAAGGGCCGCGCCGACGTCCTTCGCCGCCTTAGCTTTATCAAAAATTTTCGCCGACTCAGCCGAATCACTTATCTTTCTGTACACGAATTTCTCACGCGGTGGCTCATCGGCCTTTCCCCTTACCCTGACGCGCGCAGCCATGCTTTTAAACTCAAGTCTCATAAAAAGAGCGTACGACTCCGCATTTCCCATGTCACGAAGCCTGGCGTCTTCGATATCGTAAGGAAAATCCGCGTCGATTTTTATCGTCGAGAGTATCTTGCTTAATCTGGCAAGTTCGTAATGCTCCTTTAACATCTTCGCGGCCCTGGGAGGCTTAAGTTCGTCCGCGTGCTCAAAGGCGTTTTCGACTGATCCGTACTTTTCGATAATGGCCGCGGCGGTCTTTTCCCCTATGCTGGGGACTCCCGGTATATTGTCGGAGGTATCGCCCATAAGCGCTTTAAGATCGATAAATTCCGTCGGTGTCACGCCGTAGCGGCTTATCACATCCCTCGCGTAATAATCCTCCATCTCGGTTCCTGTGGCCCTTGTCTTCGGGATCCGTATCTTCGTCCTGTCGGTGGCAAGCTGCAGCAGATCCCTGTCTCCCGAAAGTATCGTGACGAAAAGGCCCCGCTTCTCGCAACGAGTCGCCAAGGTGCCGAGCACATCATCGGCCTCGATACCTTCCTTTTCGATTATTTTCACTTTCATGGCAGTGAGGACTTCTTTTATGACGGGCACCTGCTCTGAAAGCTCCCTAGGCATGGGCTTTCTGGTACCTTTATAAGCGGGATACATTTTGTGGCGAAATGTAGGAGCCGCGGTGTCAAAAGCGACAGTTAGATACTGCGGCATTTCCTCGTCAAGGATCTTAAACATGATGTTTAAGAAGCCGTATACGGCGTTGGTGTGAAGCCCCTCGGAATTGGTAAGTTCCGGAAGGCCGTAAAAAGCCCTGTTTAAAATGCTGTGACCGTCGATAAGAACTATCTTCTCACTCATCTTAAATGCTCTCTCCCCGCTTTATGATAATTCTTTGAGAAATCTGCGAATTGTAAAATCAACTAAACACCGAACATTGAAAAAATCCACAGAGACCCCATCTGTGGTAGAATGAAGTTTCCTTTATGATGATGTCAGTGTACAAAGTGATATCACGGTTGTTTGGCGCTACGCGCTCCCTGAGCCCTATCCTGATATCATTAAATGAAACGGCCCCCGGTTTCCCGGAGGCCGGATGCAGGAGATGGGACTTGAACCCACATGTAGTTGCCTACGCAAGATTTTGAGTCTTGTGCGTCTGCCATTCCGCCACTCCTGCCGACGATAAAACTGTATATAATGCGCCGCTTACATAAGCTCACGGCATCCCCTAAAATCGCGCGTACGCCCGCTTTACCGACTAATTTATCTTCTTTAGATTCATCACATAACTCACTCTAAAATCGCGCGGGGCCCACTTTACCAAAACGCGCCGCGTAAGGGCGTCACCAATCATAAGTCATGGCCGAATAAAAGTCAAACTCTTTAAGCGGCGCTTTTTAGCGGCAGCCGTTTAACTTATTTTTCCGACTCCTTAAAAAAATCCCTATGCCGCATTCACGCGACATAAGGATTTCTCACAGGGGATGAGAGAATCGAACTCCCGCCAAAGGTTTTGGAGACCCCTATCATACCACTTGACCAATCCCCTATATAAGCCGCCCGGATTTTCCTAAAGTGTCCTTACAAAACGGCCTTAATAGACTACCACGCGCCGCGCCCGGCTGTCAACAAAAAATTCCGGCCGTAAAAGCCTACCTCACCTTTAGGAAGCGGCTCAGTTTCTTATAAATCAGGATCACGACAAGAGCGTTTAATATGCCTTTTAAAAGATTAAACGGCGCGACGGCGAGCATGACAAACGTGCCGAGTCCCTTTATATGTCCGTTTAATTTCGTACCCATTCCAACAATCCCGTCGATGCTCATGTGAAAGGCCTTCGCGTAAACGGGAAGAAGAACATATGCGTTTAGAAGACACCCCACGACGACCATCAGCGACACGCCCGCCGCGCAGCCCGCTATCGCCCTGGCCTTTGTCTTTTTTCTCTTGTAAATGACGGCCGCCGGTACGCAAAAAGCGCAGCCCATTATAAAATTGGCGGCCTCCCCGATACCCATGGTATTCGTCGAGTCAATGACAAGATTAAGAAGCGTCTTTATAAGCTCCAAAGTGACTCCCGCCATCGGCCCCATCGAGAAGCTTCCGAGAAGAACCGGTATCTCGCTGAAGTCTATTTTGTAAAATACGGGCGCGAACGGAACCGGGATCTTGGGGAACACGCTGAGCACAGTCGCGAGAGCGCCAAGTAAGCCGATCCTTGTAAGTACACCGACCGCTGTCTTATTTTTGCCGCTTTCGGACTTTACTTTACCCTCTGTGTCTGTCCGAATCTCCTCTTTTTCCGAATGATTAGCCATATCTTAAGTCGCCTCCTTACCTTTAAGCCGCGGCCCGTGCGAATTTTCCCGCGCCGTAACCGCAGGCTGAATAAATTTTTCCCCATACCGTAACCTTGCGGATCGTATGTCTCATCAAAATCGTGGGCCGAATAAATTTTCCCGCGCCGTAATTACTGGCCAGAAAAATTTTCCCCGCACCGTAATCTTGCGGGCCGTATGTTTCCCGAAATCGCGGGCAAAAAATTACCCCGGAGAAATTTCCCCGAGGTCTTAATCTTCGTATGAGCATCGCTCACACCTTCTTCTGCCATCCAGACTTTACTGTCGGTACCGGAATCTCACCGGTTCGGCCGCCATACAAGCGGTTCGCGGACTTTCACCGCCGGTCGGGAATCTCACCCCGCCCCGAAGAACTTT